>CAYQFJ010000065.1:0-14547 GCA_964416715.1 uncultured Actinotalea sp.
CCTGGACGTCGAGACGCTCAGCTCCCTGGAGAACGCCCTGCTGGAGTTCCCCGGCTGTGCTGTCGTCGTGTCCCACGACCGGTGGTTCCTGGACCGCGTGGCGACCCACATCCTGGCGTACGAGGGCACCGAGGAGAACCCGGCGAGCTGGTACTGGTTCGAAGGCAACTTCGAGGCCTACGAGGAGAACAAGGTCGAACGGCTCGGCCCGGAGGCCGCCCGCCCGCACCGGGTGACGTACCGCCGGCTGACCCGGGACTGACGGACGGTGGCCCGGTTACGGATCCCGGTCGCCCTGCGCTGGGCGGACCTCGACGCCTACGGACACGTCAACAACGTCGCGGTGATGCGACTGCTGGAGGAAGCGCGGATCGCGGGCTTCTGGCGGCACCCGGACCCCGGGAGCACCGAGGACTCGGGTGCGCCGGAGGCCGCCGTGCTGGACGGTGGGCCGCAGGCGGACACCCAGACCGTCGTGGCGCGGCAGGAGGTGGAGTACCTGCTGCCGCTGGAGTACCACCGCGAGCCCGTGACGGTCGAGATGTGGCTCGGCCGGCTCGGCGGGGCGAGCATCGAGGTCTGCTACCAGGTGACGACCGGTGTCGGCGCCGACCGCGTCGTGTACGTCAACGCCGCGACGACGATCGTGCTGGTCGGCACCGCCACGGGTCGGCCCCGGCGGCTCACCGACCGCGAACGCGCGGTGTGGGCCGACTACGTCGAACCGGCGATCGAGATGCGCCGGCGCTAGCCGGGGCGACCCTGCACATCCGGGACGAGAGCCGTCCTCAGCCGAGGAGCTCGAGCACCGCTCGCTCGGCGGCTGCGCGGGTCCGGCGCCGGCCGATCGTCTCGCCGTGCTCCCACAGGTCCACCAGGCGGGGGTCGATGTACGACGCGCGGCAGACGGCGGGGGTGTTGCCCAGCTCCTCGGCGACCTCGCGGACGACCTCGGCGACCACCCGCCGTCGGGCACGCTCGGACCGCGGGGCCGGCCCGGCGCCTGCCAGCGCCGCCGCGGTGAGCACGGTGCCGTGCCAGGTGCGGAAGTCCTTGGGGCGCGCGGTCGGGCCGAGCAGCTCCTTGACGTAGGCCTGGACGTCGCGGGCCGTCAGGTCGTGCCAGCCGTCCTCCGCGCGCCAGCCGAGCAGCTCCGGCCCGCCGTCGTCGCGGTCCCGCAGCGCCCTGATGGCCGACCTGACCGCCGGGTCGTCGACGCGTGCCTCACGCAGCTGGCCGGACTTCGCCGGGTAGCGGAAGCTCACCGCATCGGCGTGCACGACGACGTGCTCGCGCAGCAGCGTGGCCAGGCCGTAGCTGCCGTTCTGACGGGCGTACGCCTCGCCGCCGGCCCGGAAGTACGCGTCGTCGAGCAAGCGGAACGCCAGCGCGAGGACCCGCTCGCGGCCGAGCCCGGTCCGTGCCAGCTCTCGCCGGACCACGCGACGCGCCCTCGGCAGGCCCCGCGCGAACGTGAGCACGTCGTCGTGCTTGGCGCGGTCGCGACGGGCGCGCCACCGGGGGTGGTACAGGTACTGGCGGCGACCGGCGTCGTCGGTCCCCTTGGCCTGGATGTGCCCGTTCTCGTCCCGGCAGATCCACACGTCGCTCCAGGCCGGTGGGATCACCAGGTCGCGGCACCGCGCGACCTGCGCCGGGTCGCTGACCCGCACCCCGTCCTCGTCGAGGTAGACCACGCCGCGCCCGTGACGTCGTCGCGTCCACCCCGGCTCATCGGTCCGGACCCTGCGCAGGCGAGCCATGCCCACAGTCTCGGGCCCGCGGCCGTGCTCGGCACCCGCGCCGGTCAGCCGAAGCGGATCATGCCCTCCTGGGCGACCGAGGCGACCAGCGTGCCGTCCTGCTGGTAGATGCGCGCCGCGCCCAGTCCGCGACCCCCTTGGGCCGACGGTGCGGACTGCACGTACAGCAGCCACTGGTCGACGCGTACCGGACGGTGCCACCACATCGCGTGGTCGAGGCTCGCCATCGACAGGTCGGGCGTGGCCCAGCTCACGCCGTGCCGGCGCATCAGCGGTTCGAGCATCACCTGGTCGCAGCCGTAGACGAGCAGGGCACGGTGCAGCACCTGGTCGTCGGGGACGGGTCCCAGGGCACGCATCCAGACGAGCTGCCGGTCGGTGCGTTCGGACGAGACCGTGTCGTACAGCGGTCCCTCCACGTGGCGCAGGTCGAACGCGGCGGCGCGGGTCCAGTACTCGGCGAACGGGTGGTCGATGGGTGCCAGCAGATCCAGCGCGCTCGGGAAGTCCTCCGGAGGCGGGACCGACGACGGGGGCCGGTCGGCGTGCTCGACCCCGGGCTGCTGCTTCTGGAACGAGGTGATCATGGACAGGATCGGCACGTCGCGCTGGATCGCGTGCGTCCGGCGGGCGCTGAATGAGCGGCCGTCACGCATCCGTTCCACCGCGAAGGTGATCGGCTCGTCGACGTTCCCGGGCCGCAGGAAGTAACCGTGCACCGAGTGCGGGAGGCGGTGCTCGGGGACCGTCCGGGCCGCCGCCAGGAGCGACTGGGCGAGCACCTGGCCGCCGAAGACCCTCCCGCCGGGCTTGTGCAGGCTCGTGCCGGTGAACGTGTCGGCATCGACCCGGTCCAGCTCGAGGACCTCCAGGACCGTCCGGAGCATCTCACCGCGCGGGTCGGTCATCGTGCTCCTCGAACGAGTTGACCAGGGAGTGGGCCGCGCGCTCCAGGTAGTCCCAGAGCGTGGCCCGGTGCAGCGGTGCCAGGTCCACGGAGTCGACGGCCTTGCGCATGTGCTTCAGCCACCGGTCCCGCGCCCACGGGTTGACCGTGTACGGGGCGTGCCGCATGCGCAACCGGGGGTGGCCGCGCTGCTCGCTGTACGTCTTGGGACCGCCCCAGTACTGCTCGAGGAACATCCGCAGGCGGTCCGCCGCGGGGCCGAGGTCCTCCTCGGGGTACATCGGGCGCAGCTCGGGATCGGCGGCGACCTCGGCGTAGAAGACCTCGACGATGCGGCGGAACGTCTCGGCGCCGCCGACCGCCGCGTAGAACGAGTCGGGTGCCGCGGTGCGGCCGGCAGGGCTGGTGCTCACCGGACCATTGTCACCCACCCAGCGGGTCGGTCGGGTGCACGTGCGGCGCCTCGCGCGCGGCGCTCCAGTAGCCTCTCCTACGGCACAGCAGTCGCACGAGAGGGAACGGACGGGTGGGCTTCTGGAGCGGCTTGTCGGGGACGGCCGCCGAGATCCGTCACGGAGGGCACCACTACCGCGTGGACCTTCGGCTCTTCTCGGTCGGCCGGAACGTCACGCTGTACGTGGACGGGCGTCGCGTCGAGTCCGCGTCGACACCGGCGCGGTTCGTGGTAGCCGACGGAGCGGTGATCGAGGTCGACGCGTCCGAGCACGGTTTCAACCGAGCGCTCCTGCGCCACCACGGGGAGACCGAACGGCTGGAGCCCGCGGCCGGCACCTGGGAGGCCGCCCGGAGACGGTGGGGTGCGGCGCATCCAGTGGCCAGCAGGCTGGTCGCGGCAGCCGCGACGGTCGTCGTCCTGGCGAGCATCGTGCTCCTGCTCATGCAGCTGGTCGCCGTCGTCACCTCGATCGCACGGGTCCGAGATCTCCTGGGCGGCTGGTCGTTCACGATGCCGTTCGACCCTTCACCGGTGCTCCTGGTGGTCATCGGTCTCGTGGTCGGTGCTGCGGCGCTGGAGAGGGCCCTTCGGATGAGATGACGCCCGGGTCGGCGCGACGACGCATCGTGCGCGCAGCTGCCACCACGGGGCGGGGCAGACGGCCTAGGGTGGAGGACGTCCGGCGCCATCGCGGCCGTCGGGCACGAGGAGGACCCATGAACAAGGCGGAGCAGATCCTGGCGGCGCTGGGCGGCGGCCAGAACGTCGTCGACCTGGAGCCGTGCATCACCCGGCTGCGCGTCGAACTCACCGACCCGTCCCTGGTCAACGAGGCCGCGCTCAAGGAGAGCGGCGCCTTCGGTGTGGTCCGGTCCGGCAAGGTCGTGCAGGTGGTCGTCGGACCGGAGGCGGACACGCTCGCCTCGGACATCGAGGACCTGCGCTGATGCCGTCGCTCACCGTGCTCGCCCCGGTGGGCGGCATGGTGACGGCGATGGACGACGTCCCCGACCAGGTGTTCGCCCGGTCGATGGTCGGGTCCGGGGTCGCGATCACGCCCGGTGTGACAGGGGCCACGGGGGTCCAGGGCGTGCTGGCGCCGATCACCGGCACGGTCGCGGTGCTCCACCCGCACGCCTTCGTGGTCCAGGAGCCGGGCGACGGGCGGGCGGTGCTCGTCCACCTCGGCATCGACACGGTCCACCTGGAGGGCGAGGGCTTCACGCTGCACTGCGCGCAGGGGGACCGGGTCGACGTCGGTCAGCCGGTCGTAACGTGGTCACCGGGCGACGTCCTCCGCGGTGGCCGGTCGGCGATCTGCCCGGTGGTCGCGCTGGAGGCATCGCACGACACCGTGCACCTGCTGGTGGGCCCCGGTGGGGTCGTCGCGGCCGGCGACCCGTTGCTCACCTGGGACTGACCGGCTCCTTCGGCCGGTTTGATCGTCGGGTGTGATCGTCGGGGCGCGGAACCTTCGGGCGTGCAGCCCGTCCTAGCGGGAGCCGTCGGAGTCCGAACCGTTCGAGCCCGAGCCGTCCGACCCACCCACCGTGCTCTCCCGCTCGACGAGCACCTCGCGCCGGCCCAGGGCGATCGGCACGCCCTCGGCGGCGAACCGGTCGCGGATACCAGCGCGCAGCGCCCGCTGCACGGCCCACTGCTTCGCCGGCACCACCTTGACCATCATCCGGAGCCGGACGTGCTCGCCCGTGAGCTCCTCGTACGAGGTCACCGAGGCCTCGTCAAGCAGGTCGTCCGCCGTCTCCGGGTCGGCCGCGACGTCGTCGGCGACCTGCTCGAGCAGCTCCACCGCGCGCGCCACGTCGCCCTCCGGCGGCACCAGCACCTCCACCAGCGCGCGCGACCAACCCTGCGTCATGTTGCCGACGCGCAGGATCTCACCGTTGCGCACGTACCAGAGCGTCCCGTCCAGGCTGCGCACCTGCGTCACCCGAAGCCCGATCGCCTCGACGGTGCCGACCGCCTCACCCAGGTCCACCACGTCGCCGATCCCGTACTGGTCCTCCACCAGCATGAAGATCCCGGAGATGAAGTCCTTGACGAGCGTCTGCGCACCGAAGCCGAGCGCGACACCCACCACACCGGCGGAGGCCAGCACCGGGCCCAGGTCCCAGTCGAGGATGTTGGCGATCACGGTGAGCACGACGAGCCCGACGACGAGTGCCGCGGTCGAGCGCAGCACCGAGCCCATGGTCTCGGCGCGCTGGACCCGACGCGCGATCGCCAGCGGGTCGTCCGCCGGGAGGACCGCGGCGGCGCCGGTCCGCTGCAGGAGGCTCTGTGCGCGGCGTCGCATCAACGTGCCGTGGTCGACCACCGTCCGTACCGAGCGCCTGATGATCCAGCGCAGCAGCGCGAGGACCAGGGCGCCGATCACCACGGTGGCGGCTACCTGGAGCGGGACACCCAGCAGGAAGTCGAACCAACGCGTCGAGCTCTCGGCGACCTCGCCGGCGACGCCCAGCAGGGGATCGCCGAGCAGGCCGCTCACCAGGGTGGGGGCGTCGGTCACGGGGAGGGCCGGCTCGAGGTGCACCCCGGCAGGCTATCGACGCGACCGGCCGGCTGTCAGTCCGCGCCGGCGCGCGGCGGTGGGTCGGCCGCGGCCCGGTGCGTACGCGTGCGTGCGCCACGTGCTCTGGCAGGATCGAACCGTGCCAGCGAATCCGGGAGCCGGAACGGACGGTCCAGCCATGGCTCCGGGGGCTGCTCTGCGCGCGCTGGCCGAGCGCTACGGCGTCGTCACCGAGAACTGGGACTACGACGGTCAGCGACGCGAGACCTCCGACCACACCCTGATCGCCGTGCTGGCCGCCCTCGGCGTGGACGCCTCGAGCCCGGAGCGCATCGAGGTGGCGTCGGAGAACGCCGACGTCGAGCCGTGGCGCCGCATGCTGCCACCCGTACTGGTGCTCCGTGCCGGCTCGGGCACCCAGGTGCCGGTGCACGTGCGGGACGGGGACCCGGTCACCGCCTGGCTCGAGCTCGACGACGAGGCCGGAGGCGGCCGGGTCGATGTCGAGCAGCTCGACGTGTACGTGCCACCACGGGTGGTCGACGGTCGCACGGTCGGCCGAGCCACCTTCGCGCTGCCGGACGACCTTCCGCTGGGTTGGCACACCCTGGTGGCCCGAAGCGACGGCGACGGCGCCACCTGCTCGGTGGTCGTGACGCCGGACCGGCTGGACCCGGAGACCCGGCTCGAGGGCCGGCGGGGATGGGGCTTCATGGCCCAGCTCTACTCCGTGCGCTCGCAGCGGTCCTGGGGGGTGGGGGACCTGGCCGACCTGCGCGACGTCGCGTGGTTGTCCGCACGGCGCTGCCGGGCCGACTTCGTGCTGATCAACCCGCTGCACGCGGCCGAGCCGGCCGGCCCGATGACCCCTTCGCCGTACCTGCCGGCGAGCCGGCGGTTCGTCAACCCGCTGTACATCCGGGTGGAGGACATCCCCGAGACCGCCTACCTGCCGGTCGCCGAGCGATCGCTGGTGGAGTGGCAGGCCGAGGTCGCACGCCCGTTGAGCCTCGACCCCGGTCCGATCGACCGGGACGCGGCATGGGCGGCGAAGAAGGTCGCGCTCGCCGTCGTGTTCGCCGCCGGGCGCTCGGCGGCGCGCGAGCAGGCGTTCGCCGACTTCTTGGCGGAGCAGGGCCCCGGGCTGGTGGACTTCGCCACCTGGTCGGCGCTGTGCGAGCACTACGAGGGCCAGGAGTGGCCCGTCGAGGCCCGAGACCGCGGCTCGGCGCTGGTCCAGGAGCTGGCCGAGGAGCTCGACGAACGGATCCGGTTCCACTGCTGGCTGCAGTGGGTGGCCGACGAGCAGCTCGCCGCCGCCCAGCGTGCCGCGACCGCCGGCGGGATGCGGATCGGGATCATGCACGACCTGGCCGTCGGCATCCACCCCGACGGGGCCGACACCTGGGCGATGCCCGAGGTCCTGGCACCGGAGGTGTCCGTGGGCGCCCCGCCGGACATGTACAGCCAGCAGGGCCAGGACTGGTCGCAGCCCCCGTGGCGACCGGAGGCTCTCGCCCGCGCCGGGTACCGGCCGTTCCGGGACATGCTGCGCACGGTACTGCGGCACGCCGGGGCCATCCGGATCGACCACGTGATGGGTCTGTTCCGGCTCTGGTGGATCCCGCGGGGGCAGCACGCCCGGGACGGCGCGTACGTGCGCTACGACCACGAGGCGATGATCGGCATCCTGTGCCTGGAGGCCTGGCGGGCCGGCGCCGTCGTGATCGGTGAGGACCTCGGCGTCGTCGAGCCGTGGGTGCGTGACTACCTGTCCGAGCGGGGCATCCTCGGCACCTCGGTGCTCTGGTTCGAGCGGCGGGACGACGCACCGATCCCGCCGGAGGAGTACCGCAGGCTCGTCCTGGCCACCGTGGCCACTCACGACCTGCCGCCGGCCGCGGGCTACCTCGCCGGGGAGCACGTCGAGCTGCGGGAGCGGCTGGGCCTGCTCACCGATCCGGTCGAGGACCTGCGGGCCACCGAGCGTGCCGAGCGCGGTCAGGTGCTCGACCTGCTCGCCGAGCGCGGGCTGGTCGGTGCCGACCCGTCCGAGCGCCAGGTCATCGAGGCCCTGCACCGGCTGCTGCTGCGCTCACCCGCGCTGCTGGTCGGTGTCTCGCTGGTGGACGCCGTGGGGGAGCGTCGCACCCAGAACCTGCCCGGCACGGACCAGGAGTACCCGAACTGGAAGGTGCCGCTGGCCGACGGCGGTCAGGACCTCGTCCTGGTCGACGACCTGTTCGACAACCCCCGACTGCGCTCGCTGGTCGCCGCCCTCGACGGAGGCTGAGCGGAGGCGACGGTCCGGCGTCGTGCGGCGGGGCTCCCCTCCCCGCCTGCGGGCTCAGCCCCGTCGGTCGCGGTCCTGGGCGGCCAGCGCACGTCGTACGCCGTCACGGGACTCGACGACCAGCCGGCGCAGCGCGGGGTGCCGGTCGCCGAGCTGCGCGAGCCAGGCGTCGGTCCGTCCGAGCACGTCGACCTCGCTCCCGGCCAGCAGGGTCGGGTAGAGCCCGACCACCACGTTCTGGGCCATCTCGCTGGTCCGGCTGGTCCAGATCTGCTCGGCCGCGTCGAAGTACCGGTCGACGAACGGGACGAGCAGCGACCGGTCGTGCACGCGCGTGAAGCCGCTGATCGTCGCGGTCTGCAACGCGTTCGCCAGGTCGTCGCGGTCGACGACGCGGGCCCAGGCCACCTCCTTGGCCTCCGCGGTGGGCACGGCAGCCCTCGCGGTCGCGGCGGCCCGTTCCCCGCTGGCGGTCGCGTCGGCCGTGAGCTGGGCGGCGATCTCCGTCCCGCCCGCGCGCCCGCCGGCCACCAGGCTCGTGAGCAGGTCCCACCGCAGGTCGGTGTCCAGGCTGAGACCGTGCAGCAGCGCCGATCCGTCGAGGACCGCCTCGACGACGTCGAGCTGGTCGGGTCCGGCCGCGCGCGCGGCGAAGGCCTTGGTGAGCTGGAGCTGGGCGTCGCTGCCCGGCGCCGCTGCCCGGGCCAGCGCCAGCAGCCGGTCCGCCGCCGCGGCGCAGGATGCGTCCCGGTGCCCGGGCGCCACGTACAGGTCCAGCGTCGTGGTGAGCTGGCGCAGCAGCACCTGCACCACCGAGGAGTCGGTCTCGTGCGCGATGTTGCCGAGGACGAGGTCGACGAAGTCCCGTGCGGCGAGCTCGCCGTCGCGGGCCATGTCCCAGGCCGCGCCCCACACGAGCGAGCGCGGCAGGGAGTCGGTGAAGGCGTGCAGGGACGTCGTGGCGACGTCCAGCGACTGCGGGTCGAGCCGCACCTTCGCGTACGCCAGGTCGTCGTCGTTGACCAGGATCAGGTCCGGACGCTCCTGGCCGGTCAGCTCGGGCACCTGCGTGCGGGGACCGTCCACGTCGAGCTCGACCCGCAGGGTGCGTTCGAGGACCGTGCTGCCGTCGGGCTGCTCGACCAGGTCGTAGCCACCGACGGCGAGCCGGTGCGGACGCTGCACCGGGTGCTCGTCCGGCACCTCCTGCAGCACCGCGAACCCGGTGATCGACCCGTCGTCGTCGACGCTCACCTCGGGCCGCAGCAGGGTGACCCCGGCACGCTCGAGCCACACCTCCGACCACGCTCCCAGGTCCCGCCCGCTGGTGGCTTCCAGCTCGACCAGCAGGTCACGCAGCTCGGTGTTGCCCCACGCGTGCTTGGCGAAGTACGCCCGGACCCCGGCGAAGAACTTCTCCCGGCCCACCCACGCGACGAGCTGCCGCAGCACGGAGGCGCCCTTGGCGTAGGTGATCCCGTCGAAGTTGACCTCGACGTCAGCCAGGTCGCGGATGTCGGCGACGATGGGGTGGGTGGACGGGAGCTGGTCCTGCCGGTACGCCCACGACTTCTCCAGCGAGGAGAACGTGGTCCACGCGGTGGTCCACCGGGTGGCCTCCGCGGTGACCAGGGTCGAGACGTACTCCGCGAAGGACTCGTTGAGCCACAGGTCGTCCCACCAGCGCATGGTGACCAGGTCGCCGAACCACATGTGGGCGAGCTCGTGCAGGATCGTCACGGCACGTCGCTCGACGGTCGCCTCGGGAACCTTGGACCGGAAGACGTAGCTCTCCAGGAACGTCACCGCACCGGCGTTCTCCATCGCGCCGGCGTTGAACTCGGGCACGAAGATCTGGTCGTACTTGGTGAAGGGGTACGGCAGGTCGAACGCGTCCTCGTAGAAGCGGAAGCCGGCGCGGGTGATGTCCATGATCTCGCCGGCGTCCAGGTGCTCGGCAAGTGACGCGCGGCACAGCACGCCGAGCGGGATCCGGCGCCCGTCGCTGCTGGTCAGCTCACCGGCCTCGCGGTGGTACGGCCCGGCGACGACGGCGGTCACGTAGCTGGGCAGGCGCGGCGTCGGGTCGAAGGACCATCGCGCCGCCCCCGTGCCGGGGACCGGGGCCGGCGTCGGCGTGGGGGAGTTGGAGATCACTGTCCAGTGCGCGGGGGCGGTGACCGTGAAGGTGAACGAGGCCTTGAGGTCGGGCTGCTCGAACACGGCGAACACCCGCCGGGAGTCGGCCACCTCGAACTGCGAGTACAGGTACACCTCGTCGTCGACCGGGTCGACGAACCGGTGCAGCCCTTCCCCGGTGGTCATGTACGCGCAGTCGGCCACGACCCGCAGCTCGTTGTCCTCGGCGAGCCCGTCCAGCGCGATGCGCGAGTCGGCGAAGACCTCGGTGACGTCCAGCGCCCGGCCGTTGAGGACGACGTCGTGCACCCGGGGGGCGATCAGGTCGACGAAGGTGCTCGCCCCCGCGCGGGCCGAGAACCGGACCACGGTGGTCGAGGTGAACGTCTCCGGGCCGGTGGTCAGGTCGAGGTCGACCAGGTAGCCGTCCACGGCGACCACCTCGGCCCGCGCGCGGGCCTCGGCACGGGTGAGGTTCTCTGCGGGCACGACGACGCTCCTCGTGTTCTGGGGGATACCTCCAGATCCTCGCACGGTGCGCGGGCCGCCGCGCGCCGCCGGTGTCAGCGGGTGGACCACTCGGAATGGCCGCGGCACGGAGCACGTTGCCGCGAGGAGAGGGCCGTCACATGACCTGTGTCGACGGCATCGATCCACGAGACGGACGAAGGAGCGGCATGGCCACGATCACCACGACCGACACCCGGGAGCGCAGCGAGGAGAGTGCCTCGGTACGGGCGACCGCCGACTTCTGGTTCGACCCGATCTGCCCGTGGGCGTGGATGACCTCGCGGTGGATGACGGAGGTCAGCCGTGTGCGTGACGTGGACGTGCGGTGGCACGTGATGAGCCTCGCGGTGCTCAACGAGGGCCGGGACCTGCCGGCGGACTACCGTCGCTCGATGGACCAGGCGTGGGGCCCCGTCCGGGTGCTCACCGCCGCCCGGCTCGCGCACGGCGACGAGGTGCTCAAGCCGCTGTACGACGCCATCGGAACGCGCCTGCACCCCGGCGGTCGCGGGAACGAGCGGATGGCGGTCGTCGCCGAGGCGCTCGCCGAGGTCGGGCTGCCGGCCGAGCTGATCGAGGCCGCGGACACCGACACGTACGACGACGAGCTCCGGTCCTCTCACCAGCGCGCGATCGACCTGGTCGGCGACGAGGTCGGTACGCCGGTGGTGGCGATCAACGGCAACGCGTTCTTCGGCCCGGTGATCACACCCGCGCCCAAGGGCGAGGAGGCCGGCCGGCTCTGGGACGGGTTCGTCCTGGTCACCGGCGTCCCGGGGTTCTACGAGCTGAAGCGCACCCGGACCCAGGGGCCGATCTTCGACTGAGCGGCCCGGCACCGAACGGCGGCGTGTGCGCTTCGGTCGACGGGATGCACCGGCGTCGGGTGGGATGCCTCGCGACCCCAGGACGGGCGTGAAATGCTGCCCTCTGCGTACGGCTCGTGATGCGGCGGGAGGCTGGATGTCGGATCGATCGACGCCGACCCCTGCCCGGAGCGGTAGCAACCGTCCGGTGCTCGGGCCGGGGCTGACCACCTTCCTGGTGGTCGACGTCATCCTGGTGGTCACCTTCCTGGTGCTGCTGGTGATGTCGCTGGCCAACGGTCCGGCCGACCCGGACGCGAACGCGGCGCCGGGGGCGGGCCCGACGGCGTCGGAGTCCGCCGAGCAGCCGGAGACCAGCCCCGAGCAGAGCGCGCCGCCCGAGCCGGACCAGAACGAGGCGCTGACCGACTTCGTGCTGCCGAGCGGCAACATCTACTGCTCGATGACCGAGAGCACGGCCACCTGCACGATCCTGTCGTTCAGCTACGAGCCGCCGCCGCTGCCCGAGGGGTGCACCGGCACGGTCGGTGCGGTGCTGGAGATCACCGCCGGGCAGGCGCCGACGTTCCCTTGCGTCGAGGAGCCGCCCACCGGCCCGGCCCCCGGGACTCCGGAGCTCTCCTACGGCGAGGGGAGCACGATCGGCGAGATGACCTGCCTGAGCTCGCGCAACGGCGTCTTCTGCCGGCACAACCCCAGCGGCCGCGGGTTCTCCGTGGCCCGCGCCGGCCACCAGTTCTTCTGACCCCGCCACGAAGGTGGTGATCATGCAATTCAGCGAATTGCATGATCACCACCTTCGGGTCACCAGATGCGCACGCGCTCTTCCGGGGGGAGGTAGAGGGCGTCACCGGGGGCGACGTCGTACGCCTGGTAGAACTCGTCGACGTTGCGGAGCACCCCGTTGCAGCGGAACTCGTTCGGGGAGTGCGGGTCGGTCGCCAGGCGCCGGATCACCTCCTCGTCGCGGCCCTTGGACTGCCAGACCTGGGCCCAGCCGAGCAGCACCCGCTGGACGCCGGTCAGCCCGTCGATCACCGGCGCCTCGTCGAGCGGGCGCCCCAGGGCGATCCGGTAGGCCTTGAGCGCGATCGACAGCCCGCCCAGGTCGCCGATGTTCTCGCCGATGGTCAGCGCGCCGTTGACCCGGTGGGAGTCGTCGAGCTGGGCGGGGGAGAACTGCGCGTACTGGTCGATCAGCGCCTTCGTACGTGCCTCGAACTCGGCCCGGTCGGACTCGGTCCACCAGTCCTCGAGCCGGCCCGCGCCGTCGTACTTGGAGCCCTGGTCGTCGAAGCCGTGCCCGATCTCGTGCCCGATCACGGCGCCGATCCCGCCGAAGTTCACCGCGTCCTCGGCCTCGGGGTCGAAGAACGGTGGTTGCAGGATCGCCGCGGGGAAGACGATCTCGTTCATCCCGGGGTTGTAGTACGCGTTGACCGTCTGCGGGGTCATGAACCACTCGTCGCGGTCCACCGGGCGGCCGATCTTGGCCAGCTCGCGGTCCTGCTCGTAGGCGTGCGACCGGCGCACGTTGCCGACCAGGTCGTCCGCGCGCATCACCAGGCCCGCGTAGGACTTCCACCGGTCCGGGTAGCCGATCTTCGGCACGAAGGCGTCGAGCTTGGCCAGCGCCTTGGCCCGGGTCTGGTCCCCCATCCAGTCCAGCGTGCCGATCGACTCGCGGTAGGCCTCCACCAGGTGCCCGACGAGCTCCAGCATCCGGGCCTTGTGCCCGGCCGGGAAGTGCCGCTGCACGTACACCTGGCCCACCGCCTCGCCGAGCGCCCCCTGGACCAGCCCGACGCCGCGCTTCCAGCGCTCGCGGACCTCCTGGGCCCCGGTCAGGACTCGCCCGTAGAAGTCGAAGTTCGCCTGCACGACGTCGTCGCTCAGGAACGGCGCGCGGGCGCTGACCAGGTGGTACCGCAGCCAGGCCTGCCACTGCTCGACGGGTGCCTCGGCCCACAGCGCGGCGAACCCTGTGGCGAAGTCCGGCTCGCGGACCACGAGCCGGTCGAACGCGTCGGCGGGAACCTCGAGCGCCGTGGCCCAGGCCGACCAGTCGAACCCCGGTGCGCTCGTGATCAGGTCGGCGAGCGTCGTGGGGTTGTAGGTGAGGTCGGCGTCGCGGTCGCGCACGACGTCCCAGTGCGAGGCGGCCAGGCGGGTCTCCAGGTCGAGCACCTGCGCGGCCTGCCGCTGCGCGTCGTCGGTCTCGATGCCGAGCAGACCCAGCATCCGGGCGACGTGCGGCAGGTACTGCTCGCGGATCGGGGCGTACTGCTCCTCGCGGTAGTACGCCTCGTCCGGCAGGCCCAGTCCGCTCTGCATGAGGTAGACGACGTAGCGCTCCGGGTCCTTCGCGTCGTTGTCCACCCAGAACGCGACGGCACCGGCGCCTCCGGTGCGCTGGAGCCGGCCGAGCGTGGTGGTCAGGGCGGCGGGGTCGGTGGCTGAGTCGATGAGCGCGAGCTCCTCGCGCAGCGGCCCGGTGCCGAGGCGTTCGACCGTCCCGGTGTCCATGAAGCTCGCGTACAGCGCGCCGACCTGCGCGGCGGTCCCGGTGACGTGGGCCTCGCCGGGCCCGTCCGCGGCGTCGTCGGCGACCTGGGCGCCGAGCTCCTCCACGATCTCCCGCACGTGCTCCTCGGCCTGGTCGTGCAGCGTCCGGAACGCGCCGTCCATCGCGCGATCGGCGGGGATCTCGTAGGCGTCGATCCACCGTCCGTTGACGTGCCGGTAGAGGTCGTCCTGGGGACGGACCGCAGGGTCGAGGGCCGTCAGGTCGATGCCACTACGTCGTCCGATGGGACCGTTCTGCCCGTTCGTCGTCATGGCCCCACCGTACTTGCGCTCCACCGACGCGGCGGACCGCCTCCGCGCCACTCCGTCACGCCACTCCGCCTCCTCCGGGTGCCTGCCGGCGGACAGCCGCCCGCTGGTGTGGAGCGCTCTGGTCGCGACACGCCGGCGTGTCGCGACCGAACGCTCCACACCCGGCGCGAACGCTCCACTTGGGACAGGGCGGAGAGCGGTGCCGGATCGCTGGCAGGATGGGCCCATGCGCATCCACATCGCCGCCGACCACGCCGGGTACGAGCTCAAGGCGCAC
>CAYQFJ010000066.1:0-6783 GCA_964416715.1 uncultured Actinotalea sp.
GCCGTCGGCATTCGTGCGTCCGTGCCCGCGTGCGCCCACCCACCGCACCGTTGTTCGAACGCGAACCTGGATGACATCGTGCATACAACCGTTGTGCGCATGGCAGGTTGTTGTTCGCGTTCGAACAGCGGTGCCGGAGCGGGGTGAGGCGGCGGGGCAGGGACTTGCGCGCGTCGGGGTGCAAGAACGGGGCGGGACGCGACACAGTGCCAGTAGGCGACACGCCGTGTCCGCCGTCGATCGGTGACGCTGCCGGTCGGTGACCTGTCGAGACCCTGGAGTGGCCGTGCGCGACGACGCCTGGTTCGAGGGTGTCTTCAACGCGCACTCCGGTGCGGTATACCGGTACTTCCGACGCCGCGCCGCCGCGGACGACGTCGAGGACCTCACGGCCGACGTCATGGTCACGGCCTGGCGCCGCCGGGCCGACGTGCCCGAGGGTGCGGAGCTGCCCTGGCTCTACCGGACCGCCGGCTACGTGCTGGCGAACCACCGGCGCAAGGGGCGGCCGATCCCCGTCGAGCACGTACCGGAGGACATCGACGACGCCGACCCGGCCGGTCTGACGCTCGCCGACGAGGACGTGCGCACCGTGCTCGGAGCCCTGGCGCCGCGGGACCGGCGCATCCTCCTCCTGCACGCCTGGGAGGGGCTCGACGGGGAGCAGCTCGCCGGCGTCCTGGGAATCAGCCGGGGCGGGGCCGACGCCGCCCTGTCCCGCGCGCGGTCCCGGTTGCGCGACGCCTGGGCGGCACACGAGCAGAGCGAGGGTGATGGCGACGCCGATCCGGACGACGCCGGTTCTGCCGGCCCCGATGCAAGCCGGGAGGCGCGCGCGACACAGACGCGGTGAGGACCCGTACCGCGGGTCGCGTCCAGGAGGTCGCCGTGAACGAGTACGACGCCGAGCAGCCGCCCCGTGACGGGCAGCAGGGGGCCGGGCAGCAGGGGGCCGGGCAGCAGGGGCCCGGGGCAGAGGACTCCGCCCTCGAGCGGGTCCGCGCCGCAGACCCGGCCCTCGGTGCGGAGCCGGACCTGCCCGCGCTGCGCGCCGCCGTGGACCGGCGGGTCGCCGAGCAGTACGACGGCGACGAGCGTAGGGGAGGCGCCTCGGAGCACGACGCCGCGCAGCCGGACGAGCTCGCGGCGCGCCGGGCCACGCGCCGGTGGGTCCCGACCTCCGCACCCGCCCGGGTCGCGGCCGCGGTGGCGGCGGCGCTGGTCGTCGGCGGTGGCGGCTACGTCGCAGGCACGTCGGTCGACGGTGCACCCGCCGGTCCACCCGCGGCCGGGGTGATCACGCTCGGTGGCGCGGGCGAGGCCGATGGCGGTGCGCCCTTCGCCGGTCCGGAGATCGCCGCGGACACGGCTTCCGTCGGTGTCGCGAACGACCGGATGTTCTGGCCCGGGTACTCCGGACGCACGGTGTTCACCGCCTCCGGCCTGTCGGGGGACGGCGGCACTGCCCAGGCCTGGGGGTTCGACCCCCTGCAGGCCTACGACGAGGCGACGCTCGCGAAGGTCGCCGCGGCGCTCGGGGTCGAGGGCACCCCGAAGCTCAACGAGGGCTACTGGCACGTCGGGCCGCAGGACGGGACCGGACCGGCGCTCGATCTCAACCCCGACGGGATGGCGTCGGTGTACTACTACGACCCGACTGCCGACCCGTGGTCCTGCGTCGCCACGCCGGCGGCCCCGGAGGCCACGGACGAGGGCGCGAGCGGCGGCGGTTCGTCGGGCAGCAGCGGCTCGGCGGGCTCCGGCCCGGCCGAGCCTGCGCCCGACGTCGACGTCGCGCCCGACCCGGCGCCCGATCCGGCGCCCGGACCGGACGGCAGCACCACCGACGGCAGCACCACCGAGGGCAGCGGCACCGAGGGCAGCGCGCCGGACGACGTCGTCTCGGACGAGGAGCGGACCCGGGAGATGGTCGACCCGTCCTACGGGATCATGCCGGTCGAGCCGTGCGAGCAGCGCGACATCGGCCCCGCCCCGAAGGGGGACGACGCCGTCCGCCAGGCCCGGGACCTGATCGGCACTCTGGGGTGGGACCCGGCGTCGTTCGAGGTCGTGGCCGAGGAGTCGGAGGACACCGCGTGGTCCTGGGTCAACGCGCACCACGTCGTGGACGGTCAGCGCACCGGGGTGGTCTGGAGCTTCGCGTACACCGGCGCCGGGCTGCAGTCGTTCAACGGGGCGCTCGCCCCGCTGGTCGCGCTCGGTGAGTACCAGGTGGTCAGCCCGGCCGAGGCCGTGGAGCGGCTGAGCGACCCGCGGTTCGGCTCCGGGGGCTACCCGATCGCCTACGCCACCGGTGCCACCGCCCTCTCAGCCCGCGAGGGGATGACCGAGGTACCGCAGACACCGCAGCCGCCCGAGGCGGCGTCGGCCGGTACGCGGATCGGCTGGCCCGTGCAGCAGGTCACGATCGTCGAGGCGCGGCTCGGTGCGGCGATGCACGTCCAGCCGGACGGGGCGACGCTGCTGGTGCCGACCTACGAGCTGACCGGCTCCGACGGCAGCATCTGGAGCGTCATCGCCGTGGTGGAGTCGGCGCTGGACTTCACGGCGGGTCGCTGATGGCCACGCAGAGGCCCGGCCCACCGCGCCGGGCGGGGGTGGCCGAGCCGGAGCGTCCGGACCCGACGCCGTTGCCGTCCTGGGAGCGGGAGCTGCGCCGGATGGCGGTGCTGCAACGCCGCGAGATCACCGCCCGGCGCCGTCCGGTGCGCCGCGGCCCCAAGCCGCTCCGCGTCCCCGGCCTGTGACACCCACCCACTGGGAGTGATGCATGATCACGACTCGGGGTGCTGGTCACGCGGCTCTTCCTGGTGCGAAGGCCCGGCGTGCTGGCGTAGGTTCGGTGCCGCACGGCCGCGCCACCGGAGGCGGGGTCGTCCGGCGACGCCGCCCGAGCGTCGCACGGGGGAGAGTGGACGTGGACGAGCACGGCAGCGCCGGCACCGCCGACCGCCCGCTGACCCGTCGTGAGCTGCGGGCACGCGAGACCGTCGAGCAGGAAGCCGCGGAACCCGCGGACGAGGGTCGCGACCCGTCGGCCGAGGGTCCCTGGCGCGATGCGGTCGACTGGTCGTTGCACCAGACGCTGCCCCGTGAGCTCCCGCCCGAGCCGGAGGTCGACGACGTCCGCTGGGACCCCGTGCACACCTCGACGGCCTCGGCCACGCCCACGACCCCGGTGCGGGTCAGCGTCCTGCCCGGGTCATCGAGCCCGTCCCACGACGTGGAGGCGCAGCCCCGAGCCGAGCCCGGAGGAGCCGAGCACGACGCGGCCCAGCTCGAGGAGCCGGCCACCGACGGTCCCGCCCCCAGCGGCCCGACGCCCGCGCAGGGCCTCCTGCACGGCGAGCCCGTCCTGGTCCCCGCACCGGGCGTCGGTGTCCACGGCCCGGCCCCGGAGGACCTGCCCACCCTCGACGACCTGCTGGCCCGCCGTCCCGAGGCCCCGACCGGACCGGCGGAGACCGGGTGGCGCGGCGCGGTGCGGCGGCTCAGCGGCGGCCTGGTGGCTCCCGGTCCCGGGCGCGCCGAGCAGGAGCACCGCGACGCGGTCCGGCGGGTCCAGCGCAGCCTGGACGGGCCGAAGACCGTGGTGGTCATCAACCCCAAGGGCGGTGCGCACAAGACGACGACGGCGCTGATGCTCGCCGCCACCTTCGGCATCCAGCGCGGCGGGTACACCCTGGCGTGGGACAACAACGAGACGCGGGGCACGCTCGGCTGGCGCTCGCAGCGCTCGGTGCACAGCAACACCGCGGTCAACCTGCTCCAGGACCTCGACCGGTTCGCCGACCCGGGCTCCTCGCGGGTGGGGGACCTGGACAACTACGTGCGTGCCCAGGGCGACGCCCAGTTCGACGTGCTGGCCTCGGACGAGGACGCGGCGTCGGCGGCGTCGATCGACGCGTTCGCGTTCCGCTCGCTGCACCGCACCCTGTCCAGGTTCTACCGGGTGATGGTCGTGGACACCGGCAACAACATGCGGGCCTCGAACTGGCAGGCCGCGCTCGAGGCCGCCGACCAGGTGGTGATCGTCTCGACCGTGCGCGAGGACACCTCACAGTCGGCTGCCTGGGCGGTGGACGCCCTGCGCGCCACCGGGCACGCCGACGCGGTCCGGCACGCGGTAACAGTGCTCTCCGCCCCGGCTCCCCGCCGTGACGACCGGCTCGCCGCCCGGCTGCACGACCACTTCGGTGCGCTGACCCGCGCCGTGCTCGACGTGCCGTACGACCCAGCCCTCGTCGACGGTCGTCCGCTGGAGTACTCCTCGCTCGCCCCCGCCACGCGCGAGGCCTGGCTGCACGTCACCGCGACCGTCGCCGACGGCCTCTGAGCGCCGACGGCCCCGAGAGCCCCCGCCGCCGGGCGCCGAGCGTCCGGCACAGCCCCGAGGTCTGCGACGATCCACCCCATGGCCCTCGAGATCCGCCTGGCGACCGACGCCGACTCCGACGAGATCGCCTCGCTCGTGCACGCCGCGTACCGCAGCGACGAGAGCCGTACCGGCTGGACCACCGAGGCGGACCTGGTTGGCGGCCAGCGGATCGACGCGCCCATGGTGCGTGACCTCCTCGCCGAACCGACCGGCGTCGTGCTGGTCGGTGACGGCGACGACGGCACCTTGCTGACCTGCTGCCACCTGGAACGGCGCGACGACGTCGCGTACCTCGGGCTGTTCGCGGTGCGGCCCGGGCGCCAGGGTCGCGGCACCGGCCGGGCGATGCTCGACGCCGCCACGAGGTACGTGCGCGAGACGTGGGGCAGCCCTGCCCTGGAGCTCTCGGTGATCAACCACCGGCACGAGCTCATCGCCTGGTACGAGCGGCGCGGGTTCTCCCGGACCGGCGTCGAGCAGGACTTCCCCTACGGGGACGAGCGCTTCGGCCTGCCGCGGCGTGACGACATCGTCTTCGTCCAGATGGTCAAACCGCTGACGTGACCGTCAAGCCTGCCGGTGGTCCGCCAGGTGGGTCGGGGTGGAGGTCCGCCCGCCGTTGGGGTGGGATAGGAGCATGAACGCGAACGCCGACCAGCCGACCGGTCCCACTGACGACGCCGGGAACGGGCCCGGTCCCGCCCGGCGCGACGCGGACGAGCCCGTCGCCCCGCGCACCGCGGTCGTGACCGGCGCGGGGCGCGGCATCGGACGCGGGATCGCACGCGGTCTGGCCGACGCGGGCTACGTCGTCGCGCTGGTGGGCCGCACCCGCGAGAACCTCGAGGCCGTGGCGGCCGAGATCGGCGACCGGGCCCGGACCGTCGTCGTGCCCGTGGAGCTCACCGACGGCCCGGGGGTGCGCGCGGCGGCCACGACGATCGAGGCGGCGCTCGCCCCGCACGGCGGCGTCGGTCTGCTGGTCAACAACGCCGGCGTGATCGAGGAGGTGGAGGTCCCGCTCGCCGACGACGACGTCGAGGACGTGTGGCGGGTGATCGAGGTCAACGTGCGCGGGCCGTTGCTGCTCACCCACGCGCTGCTGCCGGGAATGCTGGACCGCGGGACCGGGCGCGTGGTGAACATCAACTCCGGCAGCGGGCACAAGCCGGCGGGCCGGAACACCGGTTACGCGATCAGCAAGGGGGCGCTGTCCCGGCTGACCACGCTGCTCGACGCGCAGTACCGGGAGCACGGCGTGCGGTCCTTCGACCTGGCGCCGGGGGTGGTCCGGACCGACATGACCACGGACATGACCCGGCACGAGGGCCGGACCGACTGGACACCGGTGGAGGCGAGCGTCGAGCTGCTGCTCGCCATGGGCGACGGGCGCCTGGACGCGCTGTCCGGGCGGTACGTCCGGGCCGGCTCGGACACCGTCGCCGAGCTGGCGACCCGGACGTACGACATCCTCGTCGCCGACGCGCGCACGCTGCGACTGGTGCACTACGGGCCGACCGACCCGCTCGCCGACTGATCCGCGAGCACCCGCGCGACCGCCTCGTAGGCTCCGGGGAGCGCGCTCACCGCAGCGGGACGAACCGGTACCGGCCGTGCCGGGTGATCTCCAGCTCCTCCGGATCGGCCCCCGGGCGGCGCACCCGCAGCATGTCCCCACGTACCGGGATCACCATCAGCCCGCCGACGCTGAGCTGGGCCGCCAGGTCCTGCGGCAGCTCCCTCGCCTCGGCCGAGACCAGGATGCGGTCGTAGGGCCCCTCCTGCGGTCGCCCGACGACGCCGGGATCGGCCCCCTCGATCCGTGCCCACGGCTGCCCGCTCGCGGCCAGGTGGGCGGCCCCCTGCTCGGCGAGCGCGGGGACGAGCTCCAGCCCGAGCACCCACCCGGTGGGCCCGACCAGGTGGGCGAGCAACGCCGTCGTCCAGCCGGATCCCGACCCGACGTCGAGCACCCGGGCTCCCACCGGGACGTCGAGCAGGCGGAGCATCGCGGCGACCGTGCTGGGCTGGGAGCTCGTCTGGCCGTGACCGATCGGCAGCGGCGCGTCCTCGGGAGCACGGCGGCGCACCCCACGCGGCAGGAAGTCACGCCGGTGCTGGGCGCGGAACGCCTGCTCGACGCGGTCGCCGGCGGGTGTCGCCTCTCCGTCGTCCACGGTGACCCTCCTCACAGTGCCCGACCCGGTGGGCGGGGCTACGGTCGAGAGAACCGGTGCGGCGCCGCCGCAGTCCCGGACACCACTCGATCACCGGAGGTTCACCATGGCCACTCGTACCGCACACACCGCGTGGCAGGGCACGCTGCAGGAGGGTAGCGGCCGGGTCGAGCTGAAGAGCTCGGGACTCGGCACGTACGACGTCTC
>CAYQFJ010000066.1:6883-14449 GCA_964416715.1 uncultured Actinotalea sp.
AGGCCGCCGAGGGCGCGAAGACCGGCTGCCCGATCAGCAAGGCCCTCACCGGCGTCAACATCACCCTCGACGCCGCCCTCGCCTGACCTCCTCCCCCTCCACGCCCTCCCGCAACGTCCGAGGATCTTCGGCCTATACCCCAAAGATCCTCGGACGTTGCGGGTCGGGGGCGTGGGAGGATCGGAGGGTGTCGATCATGAGTGCCCCCCGAGCCTCGGGTCCCTCGGGCCCAGCCGCGGCACCGGAGCACGTCACCGACGTGGTGGCTGCCCTGCGTGCCCAGGTCCGCGGCGAGGTCGACGTCTCCTCCCGGCGTCGGGCCGAGTACAGCTCGGACGCCTCGAACTACCGCGTCGTCCCGCAGGTCGTGGTCTACCCGCGCGACGTGGAGGACCTGCTCGCGACCACCGAGGTGGCCCGCACGACGGGTGTCCCGCTCACGATGCGCGGGGGCGGCACCTCGGTGGCGGGCAACGCCGTCGGGCCCGGGATCGTCGTGGACACCACACCGCACCTGAACGCGATCGGGGAGATCGACCCCGAGGCGCGCACCGCCGTCGTGCAGCCCGGGGTGCTGATGAGCAGCCTGCAGGCGGCCGTGAAGCCGTACGGGCTGCGGTTCGGGCCCGATCCGTCGACGCTGGACCGCGCCACCCTCGGCGGCATGATCGGCAACAACGCCTGCGGCCCGCACGCCGTGGCCTACGGCCGCACGGCGGAGAACGTCGTCGAGCTGGACGTTGTCGACGGCCTGGGTCGCCGGTTCACCGCCGGGGCCGGGGCCGGTGCGCTGGACCCGGTGCCGGGGCTGGACGAGCTGGTCCGGGCGAACCTGGAACCGCTGCGCACCGAGCTGGGCCGGTTCGGTCGTCAGGTGTCCGGCTACAGCCTCGAGCACCTGCTGCCCGAGCGCGGCACCGACCTGGCCAAGATGCTGGTGGGCACCGAGGGCACGCTGGTCACGGTGCTCGGAGCGACCGTGCGGCTCGTGCCGGTCGTGGAGTCGGTGGTGCTGGTCGTCCTCGGCTACCCGGACATGCCCGCGGCGGCCGACGCCGTTCCCGCCCTGCTCGCGCACGAGCCGTTGGCGATCGAGGGCCTCGACGCCCGGCTGGTCGACGTCGTCCGGCAGCACCGCGGTGCGACGCACGTGCCCGAGCTCCCGGCCGGTGCGGGCTGGCTGATGGTCGAGGTGGGCGGCGCGACCCACGAGGAGGCCATGGCCCGGGCCGGCGCGCTGGTCGCCGACGCGCAGGCGACCGCGAGCCGGGTGCTCCCACCGGGGCCGGAGGCGTCGGCCATGTGGCGGATCCGCGCCGACGGCGCGGGGCTCGGCGGGCGCACCCCCGCCGGCGAGCCCGCGTGGCCGGGCTGGGAGGACGCCGCGGTCCCGCCCGAGCGCCTCGGGGCGTACCTGCGCCAGTTCGACGCGCTGATGGCCGAGCACGGCGTGGACGGGCTGCCGTACGGGCACTTCGGGGACGGCTGCATCCACGTGCGGGTCGGCTTCCCGCTGGACCGGACCGACGACGTCGCGGGGTTCCGGGAGTTCATCACCGCCGCGGCGCGCCTGGTCGCCGCGCACGGCGGGTCGATGTCCGGAGAGCACGGGGACGGCCGGGCACGCAGCGAGCTGCTGCCGCTGATGTACTCCTCGGACGTGATCGACCTGTTCGGTGCCACGAAGAACCTCTTCGATCCCCGCGACGTGCTCAACCCCGGGGTGCTGGTCGACCCGCGACCGCTGGACGCCGACCTGCGCCGACCGCACGCGGCGGCCATCCCCGCCGCCAATGGCTTCGCGTTCCAGCACGACGCCGGTGACTTCACCACGGCCGTGCACCGCTGCGTGGGGGTGGGCAAGTGCCGGGCGGACACCTCGGCGTCGGGCGGCTTCATGTGCCCGTCGTACCTGGCCACCCGGGACGAGAAGGACTCCACCCGGGGCCGGGCCCGCGTGCTGCAGGAGATGGCCAACGGCACGCTCGTCGGCAAGGGCTTCCGGTCGCCGGAGGTCCACGACGTGCTGGACCTGTGCCTGAGCTGCAAGGCGTGCTCGACCGACTGCCCGGCGGGCGTGGACATGGCGCAGTACAAGTCCGAGGTGCTGCACCGCTCGTACCGGCGTCGGCTGCGGCCGATGAGCCACTACGCCCTGGGCTGGCTGCCGCGGTGGGCCCGCCTGGCCGGGCTCGCTCCGCGGCTGGTCAACGCCGTCCTCGGCGTCGGGCCGATCGGCAGGCTCGTGCTGCGCCTCGGCGGGATGGACACCCGTCGCAGCATCCCGCGCTTCGCGGCGACGACGTTCCGCCGGTGGTGGCAGCGCGGCGGCTCCGTGGACCCCGGTCGGGTCGGGCCGCTGCCCGAGGCCACCGGGCCGGTGCGCCGGGTGGTGCTGTGGGCCGACTCGTTCAGCGACTCCTTCGACCCGGAGATCCCGCGGGCGATGATCACGGTGCTCCGCGACGCGGGCTACCAGGTCATCGTCCCGGACGAGCCGGCCTGCTGCGGGCTGACCTGGATCAGCACCGGCCAGCTCGACGGCGCGCGACGACGTCTGAACGACCTGCTCGGCGTGCTCGGGCCGTACGCGGTCAACGGCATCCCGATCGTCGGCGTCGAGCCGTCGTGCACCGCCGTGCTGCGCAGCGACCTGCTCGACCTGCTGCCGGACGACCCGCGGGCGACCGCCGTCGCGCACGCGACGCACACTCTCGCCGAGCTGCTGTCCGCCCCGGCCCCCGTCGGGCCCGAGGGATGGGAGCCGCCGAACCTCGACGACGTCACGCTCGTGGCCCAGCCGCACTGCCACCAGTACTCGGTGATGGGCTACGGGCCGGACCGCGCGCTGATGGAACGGGCCGGGGCGAAGGTGACGACGATCGCCGGGTGCTGCGGCCTCGCGGGCAACTGGGGCATGGAGAAGGGCCACTACGACGTCTCGGTCGCCGTCGCCGAGAACGGCCTGCTGCCGGCGCTGCGGGAGGCCGAGCCGGGCACCGTGCTGCTCGCCGACGGGTTCTCCTGCCGGACCCAGGCCGACGACCTGCTCGGGCAGGACGGCGTGCACCTGGCGCAGCTCCTCGCGTCGCGGATCGAGTCGGGGGCCCGGGTGCGGTCGGGCCGAGGCGGCTGAGGGCTGGGAGCAAGTTCGCCCTAATGGGGCATTTCGGACACGCCGCGCAACCCCTATGCTGCGATGCAGGTCGGACAGCCGAGGTGGTACGTCTCGGCGAGCGAGGGTCGACACTTCTCCGGGGGCGGTGGCGGAACCATGCCGATGTTCCACGTCGACGGCGCACGGTCGGTGGCCGTGCACCCGCACCAGCCTGCCCGCGCGTCCTTCGGTGCGGACGCCTCCTCGATGCTCGCCGACCACCTCGACACCCTGCTCGGTGAGCACCTGCTGCCGCTGCGGATTCGTCAGGCCGACGAGGACGCGCCGTACCTGCTCGCGGTGGACGCGTCCGGCCAGCCGGTGGTGGTCGAGGTGGTCGCCCTGCTGGACGAGGTCGCGGTGATGCGTGCGCTGCGCTACGCCGGCCGCGCCGCGGGGATGAGCACCCAGGATCTCGCCGCCGCCTACAGCGGGGGAGCGCAGAGCTTCGCCCGGCACCTGGCGGCGTTCCGCGAGACCGTGCCGGCCACCGCTCTGCTGTCCACGTCGGTGCGCGGCGGCTCGCGGCTGCTGCTGGTCTGCTCCGAGCTCGACGACGGCATGGACGACGTCGTTGACTTCCTGTTGCAGCCCGGCGCGCAGATCGAGGTGCTTCAGGTGGGCGTGATCGCCGGGGCCGACGGCGCGAGGATCGTGGACGTGTCGCCGCTGAGGCGCTCGTCCCCGGCACGTCGCGCGATGGAGCCGACGCCGCTGCGACTGGTGCGTTCCGGTGAGATGCCGGTGGTGCGAGAGGCGGCCGGGGCGGGGGCTGCGGAGGGCGTTGCTGTTGCTGGCGTCGCTGCTGCTGGCGCTGGGGTGGCGGGCAACGGCGCGGTGGCCGGCGGCCGGGAGGCCTCGCCCGCCGAGGCGGTCTCGATGCTGACGGAGACGGCGGCGTGGGAGCTGGCCGTGGGCCAGACCAACCGCCCGCCGACGCCGATCGCGACGGTGTCGGCACCGCCGCGCCGGGAGTCCGTCCTGCGCCGCGAGCCGCCCGCCCAACCCGAACCGCCGGCGCGATCCGAGGCGCCGGCCGGACCCGACGCACTGGCCCGGGTGGTCGGCGACGCTCGTGAGGTGGACGACCTCCCGCTCGTCGGGTCCGGTGATGCCGACCAGACCCGGGTCATCCCGGTGGTCCCGGCGGCCTCGGCCTCGGTGCCGTACGCCTTCACCGGTGTCGCTCCGACGCCGGGGGCGGACCCCGCGCTGCTGTCGGTGGCGCGCGGGCTGGGCGAGCCGACCGTGCTCGTCTGGAGCCGCCACCGCCGCGGGGAGACGTACGAGGCGCTGCTGCACCTGGACGGCTTCATCGAGCTGCCGGACGGCTCGCGCCATCGCGACCCGCACTCCGCGGCGACCGAGGTGAGCCGCAGCGACGCGACGGTCGACGGCTGGAACGTGTGGCGGGTCGGCGCCGACGGACCACGGTTGCGTGAGCTGCACCCGGACCCGGCGGCACGCACACGTCGGTGAGGCGCCTCAGCCCCAGCCGTACGCCAAGGACCAGCGGGTGACCTCCGCGTAGAAGCGGTCGCGCACCGGTGCCGGGGAGAGCACCAGGTCGTGCAGGGCGCCGTCGACCCGGATCACGGTGACCACCGATCCGAGCAGCACCGCCCTACGCGCCAGCAGGTCGACGTCGAGCACGGTGTCCGCCTCACGCATCGACTCGTGCCAGCGGGGGAGGATCACGCTCCGGGCCGAGAGCGCCGTGAGGATCGGCATCTGCAGGTCGAGGCCGCGGGCGACCCGCGCGTGGCCGTTGAAGATCGCCTGGATCCAGCCGGGCCGGACCGGGAAGTGCGGCGTCGGGCGCCATGCCTGGTCATAGGTCCACTCGCCCTCGTGTTCGGCCAGGATGGTGCGGGCGTAGAAGCCGGGGTCGAGGGACGGCAGTGCGCGCTTGGGCTGAATGCGGGAGAGCTGGTGGACCGCCGGCATGCTCAGCGCGCGCATCAGCGAGGAGCCGGTCAGCTCCAGCCACGGGCTGTTGAGCACCAGGCCGGTGACGGTCTCCGGATGCCGCTGCGCCCACAGCACACCGACCAAGCCGCCGGTCGAGTGCCCCATCAGGATGAGCCGGGCGTGCCGGCCCAGGTCCTCGTGGATCTGGTCCACGGCGGCGTCCAGCTCCTCGTCGTAGGTGGCGAGGTCGTCGATGTAGTTCGGGGTCTGGTGAGGGCGCAGGCTGCGGCCGTACTTGCGCAGGTCGAGCGCGTAGAACGCGGCCCCGGTGCCGTGCCAGTACTCGGCCAGGCCGGTCTGGAAGAAGTAGTCGTTCCACCCGTGCACGTACAGCACCGCCCGCGCAGGACGGATGGCGCCCGACTCCGGGGGGCGGTAGCGGACCAGCGTGGCGACGACGGCGCCCTCGTCGTCGTCCGCCAGGTCGAGAGTGAGCGCCTGGTAGTCCGGGCCGAGGACGTCGGGGACCCACTCCGGCTCCGCGCTCACCATGTGCCAAGCGTGCCAGACCCGGCCGCGGTGGGCCCGAGTGCGCCACCACCGAGCGCCGACTCGCCGCCCGTCGTCGGCCCGTCCTTCTGTTTGCGCGACCGTGGAAGGTTCTCGGCGTGTGGTGCGGGTATTCCTCCACGTCGGTGAGGAGCCGGGTGCGTGGGTCAGGGTGTGGCGACCAGGTGGGTGTGGGCTTCGCGGGCGGTGAACGTGCGGGTGGTGGAGGTGGTCGTCGCGACGCCGGCCACGGGGTACCAGGTGCTGCTGCCGACGAGCCGGTAGGTCCCGGTCCAGGTGGTGGTCAGGGTGATGGCGTAGTCGCCGGGGCGGGTGTAGGCGTGGGTGAGGTCGAGGGCGGGGTAGGGCCGTCCGGGCTCGGTGGTGACCAAGGGGTCGGTGCCGTCTGCGAAGGTCCAGGTGAAGGTATCCGGGACGGCGCGCACGTCGAGGGTCTGGCCGAGCAGGGTGGTGGTGAAGGTCTGCTCGGTCGCCTCGGTGTACACGATGGTGGGGGCGTTGACCAGGATGTCTCCGACGGCGGGCTGGATCAGCGCGGGGGCCGGTTCGAGCGGGAGCTCGCGGAACGCGGTGGCGGTCAGGACCGGGACGGGGTCGGTGGGGCAGCGCCAGGGCTCGACCAGCTCCCACTCGGCGGTGGGGTCGTCGGCCGGTTGGCGCCACAGCGGCAGGATCATGGTCTCGGCGCCGCAGTCCGGGGCCGGGGGGAGGGCGTCGGACCCGGTGCAGACCGGGACTGCGCCGGGGTTCCAGTCCGGCTGGTAGCAGGGGCCGCGGCGCTCGTAGATGTAAGGATCGGGAACAGGTGCGGCGTTCTCTGGTGGCCCCAATGTTCCCCGTGTCTGCTCCGTTGCGGCAACTGTGACGGTGTCGTCCTCCCCCCATGCTGTGATGCCGGTGTCCCCGAGTATCGCTGGAACGAGGACTAGCAAGGTTGCAACGGCGCCCATCTCTCTAGTCAGTGCCATTGACGTCCTCATCATGAATCTCGATGGCGCGCGTCGACCATCCGCCATCGATGAAGTAGACGCCGATCGATGCGGGATACTGGGCCGGTTCCGTGGCGTCATCGAGCCACTCGGAGAGTTCGTAGTCGAGTGAGAAATACTCGTTGTTGAGCCGTTCGCCATGGACCCGAACCATTTCGACACGCGTTGTCTCGCGATGTCCCTCTTGAACTCCCCTGGCCACAGAGGCACAGAACACGCAGTCGGGATGACTGAGTCTGCGCCACTCGGCGTCATCTCCGGTGGCCAGCGTGTACGAGTACAGGTCCATGAAGTACTCGCCGAAGGCGAAGGCGCCGTCGAGGGTGGGCTCGTCCATCGCCGGGTTCCACGCCGGTGGCTCGACGGTCGCCGTCGAGTCTGGCACCGGCTCCTCGGTCGGCTCGCTGGCGGGATCTTCGGTTGGCTCGGCATCGTCGGTCGCGCTAGTGGTCGGCGGTGGGTCGGACGGCTCCGGCGGTGACCCGCTGCACCCGGACAGCAGCAGCCCGATCGCCAGGACACCGATCGCGAGCGCCCCGGCCGCGCCCGCATGCAGACGGCGTCGGACGATTGCCCCCAGCTCCCCCTGGCTCATGGCGACAAACGTACCGAAATGCCATCCACCGCGCGTAGGACGGCGTCAGTCTGTGGACAAGCCTCAGACGGTCACGACGATCTTGCCGAAGTGCTCACCCGAGGCCATTCGCGCGAAGGCGTCAGCGGCGTCGGGCAAACGGTAGGTGCTGTCGATGACCGGCCGGACGCCGGTACGTACGAGCAAGCGAAGGAGACTCTCGAGGTCCTCCTTGCTGCCCATCGTCGCGCCGACCACCGACAGCTCGGTGAAGAAGATCCGGGTCAGCTCCGCACCGGGCTGGTCGCCGCTGGTCGCGCCGGCCACGACGATGGTCCCACCGGGACGCAGCGACTTGACCGAGT
>CAYQFJ010000067.1:0-14448 GCA_964416715.1 uncultured Actinotalea sp.
TGGGCACATCCCGAGCCGTTGCGGGCGCGGCTGGCCGGGGTGCGGCGGACGCTGGTGATGGGTGTCGTGAACGTCACGCCGGACTCGTTCAGCGACGGAGGGCTCTGGCTCGAGCCGGATGACGCCATCGGGCACGGGCTCCGGCTGCTGGACGAGGGGGCGGACCTGCTCGACGTCGGCGGGGAGTCGACGCGACCCGGGGCCAGGCGCGTGCCGGTCGACGAGGAGCGCCGCCGGGTGCTGCCGGTAGTGGAGGCCCTGGTCGACGCCGGGGCCCTGGTGAGCATCGACACCACGCGCGCGCAGGTCGCCCGGGAGGCCTGCGACATCGGGGCGCTGGTCGTCAACGACGTCTCCGGCGGCCTCGCCGACCCGGCCATGTACGACGTCGTCGCCGGGCTCGAGGCCGCGTACGTCGCCATGCACTGGCGCGGGCACGCGGACGTGATGGACTCCCTCGCCCGGTACGACGACGTCGTGACGGACGTCCGTGACGAGCTCGCACAGCGGCTGGCGGCGCTCGAGGCGGCCGGGGTGGTGCTCGAACGCGTCGTCGTCGACCCCGGACTGGGCTTCGCGAAGCCGGGCAGCGACAACTGGCCGCTGATGGCGCACCTCGGCACGCTGCGCGAGCTCGGCCGGCCGGTGCTGGTCGGGGCATCGCGCAAGAGGTTCCTCGGCCACCTGCTGGCCGGGGCGGACGGCGAGCCGGTACCCCCGCACGAGCGGGACCGGGCCACGGCCGCGGTCACGGCGCTGGTGGCGGCGGCAGGAGCCTGGTGCGTGCGGGTGCACGACGTGGCAGGCTCGGCGGACGCGGTGCGCGTCGCCGCGGAGTGGACGCGGGCCGCCGGAGGGGCGACCTCCGGTGGCATGGCGGTGTCCTACGGGTCCACGCCGCCCGGGGCGACCACGCCGCAGACCACGCGACGGAGGACCGGGCCGGAGACAACCACTCGGCAGACGACCACGCAGACGACGAATCCGCAGACCAGCACGCCACCGACGACGCCCCAGGGGAACCCGACCGATGGAGCACGCCGTGCATGAGGACCGCACCACCGCCCCCGACCGCATCCGGGTCGCGGGGATCGCCGCGACCGGGTACCACGGCGTGTTCGAGCACGAGCGCCGCGACGGGCAGGTCTTCGTCGCCGACGTCGAGCTGCACGTGGACACGCGGTCGGCGGCGGCCGAGGACCGGCTCGACCTGACGGTCGACTACGGGGTGCTCGCCGAGCAGGTGGTGGGAGTTCTCACCGGCGAGCCGGCACGGCTGGTGGAGACGGTCGCCGAGCGGATCGCCGCGGTCGCGCTGACGCACCGAGGGGTCGAGGCGGTCGACGTCGTGCTGCACAAACCCCAGGCGCCGGTCACCGTGCCGTTCAGTGACGTCGTCGTGCATGTCCACCGTGACCGCACGGACCACCCGCCGGCGGTCGGTGCGCCGCCGGTGACGGTCGCGGTGCCGGCCGGGCCCGGGCAGACCGCGTCGGTCCCGCCGCCGGCTCCCGCGGCCTCGGCACACGACCCGCTGACCGGACCCTCGCCCGGCCCCGCGTCACCGAGCCCTTCGCTCAGCCCGGCCTCGCCGAGCCCCTCGCTCAGCCCGGCCTCGCCGAGCTCCGCATCGCACAGCCCCGCGTCGCCCGACACCGCCGGACCCACCGACCGGCTGGACGTGCGCCCGCACACCACGGCCGACGTCGTGCTCGCCCTCGGCTCGAACCTGGGCAACAGCCAGGAGACCCTGCGCCAGGTGGTCCGCGACCTCGCCGCGGTCGAAGGGCTGGAGATCACCGCCCTGGCACCGCTGGCCCGCACCGGCCCGGTCGGGGGCCCGGACCAGCCCGACTACCTCAACACCGTGGTACTGGCGCGCACCACGCTCAGCCCGCGGGAGCTGCTGCACGCGTGCCAGGCGATCGAGGACGCCCACGGCCGGCTGCGCGCCGAGCGCTGGGGCCCGCGCACCGTGGACATCGACATCGTCGTGCACGGCGCCACCGTCGCGACCGCGGACGACCTCGAGCTCCCGCACCCGCGGGCGCACCAGCGCGCCTTCGTGCTGGAGCCGTGGGCCCAGGTCGACCCGGACGCCGTGCTGCCGGGCCTGGGTGGGGGACCGGTGGCGGCGCTCGCGCAGACCGCTCCGGACCGCGAGGGAATCCGCTGGATGGCCCTGGACTGGTGGGGCGGACCGGGGACCGGTTCCTGATGCGTCGCACCCCGTGGACCCGCCTGCTGCTGGTGGCGGTGGTGGCCGCGGTCGTGGGCGTCGCGGTGCTGCGGATCGTGGAGAGCCGGGGTGTGACCCTCCTGCCGGTGCCGCTGCTGGCGTGCGCCGTCGTCCTGCTCATCGCCGCGGTGGTGCTGGCGATGGGCTGGGCCGTGCGCCAGTACACCCGCGGCAAGCGTCCGGGCCTGGACCCGCTGATGGCAGCCCGGACCGTCGTGCTGGCGACGGCGGCGGCGTACACCGGGGCGGTCCTGTCCGGCTGGTACGCCGCGCAGGCGATCGCCGTGGCCGGGGACCTGCACATCGACGCCCGGCGGGACATCGCGACGTCGGCCGGGGCGGCGCTGCTGTGCACCGTCGTGCTCGCCGTGGTCGGCCTCGTGGTGGAGCGCTGGTGCGAGGTGAAGCCGCCCGACGACGATGACGACGACGCGCTGTCGGGCTCGGCTCCCTCCGGCAGCCCGGTCTGACGCGAGGCACGCGGCAGCGCGAGTGCGCGCCGCAGTGCGAGGATGGGCACCATGAACGCGCCGACACCGTTCGACCCCGCCGACGTGACCTGGACCGCGGTCTCACCGAGGCTGATCACCGTCCGGCTGGTCTCGATCGGTCTGACGCTCGTCGTCCCCCTGCTCGGCGGGCTCGCCGCGGGCCTGTTCGGCGGCGCCGCGGGGCTGTGGGTGATCCCCGGCATCGTGGTGCTGATCGGCGTCTGGGCGGCGTTCCTGGTGCCGCGACAGGTGCGGGCGATCGGCTACGCGGAGCGGGAGGACGACCTGCTCATCCGCAAGGGACTGCTGTTCCGCACCCTCGTCGTCGTCCCGTACGGGCGGATGCAGTTCGTGGACGTGCAGGCCGGTCCGCTGGACCGGTGGCGGGACATCGCCAAGGTTCAGCTGCACACCGCCTCCCCGGCCAGCGACGCCGTCATCCCGGGTCTGGCACCGCAGGAGGCGGAGCGGCTGCGTGACCGGCTGGCGAGCCGGGGCGAGGCGAGGCTGGCCGGGCTGTGAGCGGCCCGGACGTCACGAACCACTCCCCGACGGTTCCCGACGCCGCGGACGTGGCCGGCTCAGCCGCCTCAGCCCCGGACGACGCCGACGCCGCCGACGACCTGGTCTGGCACCGCGTCCACCCGGTGACCCCAGCGGTCAAGGGATGGAAGATCCTCGTGGTGCTGCTGTTCATCGCGGCCCAGCAGGTGGGCAACAACGTCCGCAGCGCCCAGGGCCTGCTCGAGGCGGTCGGCTGGGGACCGATCGCCGGAGTGCTCGGCCTGATCGTGCTGATCGGCTTCGGGTACACGGCGCTGGCATGGCGGATGACCCGGTACGCGATCGACCGGGAGGCGGTCTACCTGCGCACCGGGGTGCTGTTCCGGCAGCACCGGACCGCGCGTCTGGACCGGATCCAGGCGATCGACGTCGTCCAGCCGCTGCTCGCGCGGATCATCGGCCTGGCCGAGCTGCGGATCGAGGTGGCCGGGGGGTCGGACTCCGCCGTGCGGTTGTCCTTCCTCAAGGAGAACGCCGCCCAGGAGCTGCGCAACGAGCTGCTGGCGCGGGCCGCCGGGGTGGACTTCGGCACCGAGGAGCAGCCGCAGGCGCCGGTCGCACCCGAGCGGGAGGTGCTCGCGGTGACGCCGCCGGTGCTGGTCGGGTCCCTGCTGCGGTCGGTCGGGACGATCCTGCTGGTGGTGATCGCCGTCGGGCTCGCGGTCCTGGTGATCAGCACCGGCCAGCCGGGCGCTCTGTTCGCGTTCGTCCCGGCGCTGCTGGGTGTCGGCGGGTACCTGTGGCAGCGGTTCTCGGGGGAGTTCAACTTCCGCGCCGCCCAGTCGCCGGACGGCATCCGGTTGCGGCACGGGCTGCTGGAGTCGCGCGCGCAGACGGTCCCGCCCGGACGCGTGCAGGCCGTCCGGCTGAGCCAGCCCCTGCTGTGGCGGCGCAAGGACTGGTGGCGGGTGGAGATGAACGTCGCCGGCTACGGCATGTCCACCGAGCAGCAGACCGAGAGCGTGCTGCTGCCGGTCGGCGGCCGGGACGAGGCGCTGCTGGTGCTGTGGCTGGTGCTGCCGGACCTCGGCGCGGACGACCCGCGGGCGCTGCTGGAAGCCGGCATGACCGGCGCCGCCCCGGACGAGGGGTTCGTGGTCAGCCCGCGGCGTGCGCGGTGGCTCGATCCGGTCTCCTGGCGGCGCAACGGGTACGCGCTGACCGACCGGGCGCTGCTCGTGCGCACGCGCCGGCTGGTGCGCACGCTCGTCGTGGTCCCGCACGAGCGCACCCAGTCGATCGGCCTGACGCAGGGTCCCTGGCAGCGCCGGCTGCGCCTGGCCTCGGTCGCGCTGCACTCCACGCCCGGCCCGGTCACGCCGGTGGTCCCGCACCTGGACGCCGAGGTCGCCGGCGACCTCATGCTCGAGCAGGCCGACCGCGCCCGGAAGGCGCGCGCCGCCGCCGGCCCCGAGCAGTGGATGCGGGAGCTGGGCGCGCGGGCCGACGCCGCACCCGCACCGCAGGCGCACCCCGCACCCGCACCGCAGGCGGACCCCGCACCCGCACCGCAGGCGGACCCCGCACCCACACCGCAACCCGACGGCGCGACGCCGCCCCGGGAGCCGCGGTGAGCGACGCACCCGGGCGGCTCGGCGTCGGCGTCGTGGGCGCCGGACGGGTCGGTGCGGTGCTCGCCAGCGCCCTGCGCGCGGCGGGTCATGCCGTGGTCGGCGCGAGCGGGATCTCGCAGTCCAGCCGGGAGCGCATCGACGCCCTGCTGCCGGGCGTGCCCGTGCTCGAGGTCCAGGAGGTCGTCGAGCGGTCCGAGCTCGTGCTGCTCACCGTGCCCGACGACGCGCTCGCGGACCTGGTCGCCGGGCTGGGCCGGCTGGGCTCCTGGCAGGCGGGGCAGATCGTGGTGCACACCGCCGGCGCGTTCGGCGTCGAGGTGCTGGGCGCGGCGCGCGCGGCGGGGGCGATCCCGTTGGCCCTGCACCCCGCGATGACCTTCACCGGCACGTCGCTGGACCTGAGCCGTCTGGTGGGTTGCTCGTTCGCGGTTACCGGACCGGCGCCGGTGCTGCCGATCGGTCAGGCGCTGGTGGTGGAGATCGGTGGGGAGCCGGTCGTCGTCGCCGAGGAGGCGCGACCGCTCTACCACGCGGCGCTGGCGCACGGCGCGAACCACCTGGTGGTGCTGGTCGCCCAAGCTGCGCACGCCCTGGTGGCCGCCGGGGTGAAGACGCCCGAGCGGGTGCTGGAGCCGTTGCTGGGTGCCGCGCTGGACGGGGCGCTCCGCGACGCGTCGGCGGCCGGGTCCGCGCCGGGCGGCGGTGCCGGGAGCCTGACCGGCCCCGTGGTACGGGGTGACTCCGGGACGGTGGCCGCACACCTGGCGGAGCTCGGGGCGCTGGCCGTCGCCGACCCCACCGCGGCCGACGTGCCCGAGGCGTACCGGGTGCTCGCCCGAGGCGCCACCGCCCGGGCGCTGGCCTCCGGCCGGATCCGCACCGACGACGCCGAGCGGCTGCTCGACGTGCTCAACGCCGCCCCGGGGACCGACGCGTGACCGGACCGACGCTGGTGACGACCCGGGCCGAGCTGTCAGAGGCTCTGCGGGAGCCCACCGCGGCCCGGCAACCGGACGGCGGGCGACGCCGTCGTGCCGTGGTCATGACGATGGGTGCGCTGCACGAGGGGCACCTTTCCCTGGTCCGCACCGCGCGCGAGCACGCCGAGCAGGTGGTCGCCACGGTGTTCGTCAACCCGTTGCAGTTCGGTGCGGGGGAGGACCTCGACCGCTACCCACGGGACCTGGACCGCGACCTGGAGCTGCTGGCCGGCGCGGGGGCGGACGTGGTGTTCGCACCGGCGGTCGACGAGGTGTACCCGGACGGCGAACCGTTGGTGCGGGTGGCCGCCGGGCCGCTCGGCGACGTGCTGGAGGGCGCCCACCGGCCCGGTCACTTCGACGGTGTGCTCACCGTGGTGCTCAAGCTGCTGCACCTGACGGCGCCGGACGTCGCGGTGTTCGGCCGCAAGGATGCCCAGCAGCTCGTCGCGATCCGTCGCATGGTGCGCGACCTGGACCTGGACGTGCAGATCGTCGCCGGCGACACGGTGCGGGACGCCGACGGCGTGGCACTGTCCTCGCGGAACGCCTACCTTGATCCGGAACAACGGGTGCGTGCCCGGGCGTTGTCACAGTCACTGGGGGCGGCGCAGGAGGCGGCTGCCCGCGGTGCCGGACCGAGCGCTGTGCGACGGTCGGTCGTGGACGTGCTGGAAGCCCAGGACGGACTTGTGGTCGACTACGTTGCACTGGTCGACCCGGAGACGCTGCAGGACGTCGGCCCGCACGGCGGCCGTCACGGCACCGACGCGCTGCTGCTGGTCGCGGCCCGGGTGGGCCGGACCCGGTTGATCGACAACGCGAGAGTACGTCTGGAGGGAACGCGATGAGCACGAGCAGCTGGCTCCGGCCGATGATGATCGGCAAGATCCACCGTGCCACCGTGACCGCGGCCGACCTCGACTACGTGGGCTCGATCACGATCGACGCCGACCTCATGCGCGCCGCGGACCTGGTCTCCGGTCAGCAGGTCGACGTCGTCGACGTGACCAACGGTGCCCGGCTGACCACCTACGTCATTCCGGGTGAGGCCGGCTCCGGCGTCGTGTGCGTCAACGGCGCGGCCGCGCACCTGGTGCACCCGGGCGACCTCGTCATCGTCATCGCCTACGGGATGCTGCCCGACGCCGAGGCCCGCACCTACTCCCCGCGCGTCGTGCACGTGGACGCGGCCAACCGGATGGTCTCGGTCGAGGACGACCCCGGACGTGCCCCCGAGGGGCTGCGGACCGCCGCGATCGCCTGGTCGAGCGGTCGGTGATCCCCCTGTGATCCCCCGGTGACAGCCCGGTGATCGGCCGGTGACCCGATCGGCGGGGGCGCCGCGCCTCGCCCGGCACCTGGCCGCGGCACCTGCCGGCTGGACCGCGTCCGCCGACGTCGTCGTCGTCGGCTCCGGCATCGCCGGGCTCACCGCAGCGCTGCGACTGCGGGAGACGGTCCCGCGCGTGCTGCTGGTCACCAAGAGCGTGCTGGCATCCGGCTCGACCGTGTGGGCCCAGGGCGGGATCGCCGCCGCGCTGCACCCCGAGGACTCCCCGGCCGCGCACCGGGACGACACCCTGGTGGCCGGCGTCGGCCTGTGCGACCCCGAGGCGGTCGAGGTGCTGGTCACCGAGGGGCCGGCACGGGTGCGTGAGCTGGTGGACAACGGCGCCCACTTCGACACCGGCCCGGACGGCCTGCTGTCCCTGACCCGCGAGGGCGGCCACGGAACCGACCGGATCGTGCACGCGGGCGGGGACGCCACGGGTGCCGAGGTCTCGCGCGCGCTGCTCGCCCGGCTCGAGGCGGTGCGCAACGACCCCGGCATCGAGATCATCGAGAACGCGCTGGTCGTCGACCTGCTCACCGCGGCGCCCGACGACGACGGGCACCCGGGTCCGGTCTGCGGGGTCACCCTGCACGTGATCGGCCAGGGCAGCCGGGACGGCGTGGGTGCGGCGCTGTGCCGGGCGGTGGTGCTCGCGACCGGTGGGATCGGGCAGACCTACCAGTCCTCGACCAACCCGGTGCAGGCCACCGGCGACGGGCTGGCCGCCGCGCTGCGAGCCGGTGCGTCGGTGGGCGACGTCGAGTTCGTCCAGTTCCACCCGACGGTGCTGTGGCTCGGCGCGGGGGTCAAGGGTCAGCTCGCCCTGGTCTCCGAGGCCGTCCGCGGCGAGGGCGCGATGCTGCTGGACACCGACGGCGTGCGGTTCATGCCGCGGGTGCACCCCTCGGCCGAGCTGGCGCCCCGCGACGTCGTCGCGCACGCGATAGTGCGGCAGATGACGGCCACCGGCTCGGACCACGTGTTCCTGGACGCGCGGCACCTGGGGGCGGACTTCCTGCGCCATCGCTTCCCGACCATCCACGACCGGCTGCTGGCCGAGGGCATCGACCTGGCCACCGACCTGGTCCCGGTCGCCCCCGCGCAGCACTACCACTCCGGCGGTGTGCTCACCGACCTGCGTGGACGCACGACGGTGGACGGCCTGTACGCCGTGGGTGAGGTCGCCTGCACCGGCGTGCACGGGGCGAACCGGCTGGCGTCCAACTCGCTGCTGGAGGGGCTGGTGTTCGCCGACCGGGTGGCCCGCGACACGTCGGAACGGCTCGATGCCGGGGAGCTGGAGCAGCGCGAACCCGTCGACCGACCGGGTGAGGCCGCACTGGTGGCGGCCGCGGTCCGGCCCCGGCTGCAGCGGATCGCCCAGCAGGGACCCGGCGTCATCCGCAGCGGCGCGGGGCTGGCCGAGGCCGCCGACGCTCTCGCCTCCGTGCCCACACGCGCCCACCGGGCACCCGGGGTCGCCGCGGTCCCCCAGGTGGCCGAGTGGGAGACCACGAACCTGCACCAGGTCGCCTGCGTGCTCACCGCTGCCGCGGCCGAGCGCACCGAGAGCCGCGGCGGCCACTTCCGCGAGGACTTCCCGGCGACCGACGACGCGTGGCGGCTGCGGCTGGTGGCGCGGCTGGACCCGGACGGAACGCTCAAGCTCGCCCGCACCGATCCGGTACGAGAGGTCGCCGAGGTCGGGCGCTAGGGACGGGTGTCGTCGACCGTCTGCTCGACCCCGCGGACGACGGTCCGGGCGATCGTCCGGAGGTACGCGACGGAGTCCGCGGTCGCCTCGGCTCCTTCCGGGGCACCGGGGGCGCCGGGGGCGCCGGGAGCACTGACGACGGTGAGCAACGCACCCGAGTAGAGCGTCATCAGCGTCGCGATCGCCTCCGGTGAGGTCCCCAGCCCGAGCAGGTCGTGCTCGTGGGCGGTGGCGAGCAGGGCGCTGTCGGCCAGCCCGGCGAGTGCGGCCGCGAGGGTGGGTCGCCGCCTGGCCTCCAGCTGGAGCTCGAAGATCGCCAGGTACCGGTCGCGCGAGGCGCCCACGGCGTCCTGCATCAAGACCGTGAGGAGTTCCACCAGCGGCTCCGACGAGCCGGAGAGATCGGTCTCGCGGTCGATGCGCGCCATGGCCTCGAGGTGACGGGTCACGATCCGTTCCGCCGTGGCCACGAGCAGCTCGTCCCGGGTGCGGAAGTAGTTCGACGTCGTCCCCGCGGGCAGCCCGGCCACCCGGTCGACGGCGAGGTGGGTCAGTCCGTGCATGCCGTCCCTCGCGAGCAGCCCGGTGGCCGCGTCGGTGAGCACCTCCCGGCGCGCGGGGTTGTGGCGGGGCATGGCCTCAGTCTGGCAGTATCAGTTGTACTACGATCATAGTGGTATCGACCACGGGCCGTGTGGCCACTACTCGAGGAGAGCGACGTGCAACGCACCGGGATCGTCGTCGGAGCAGGGATCGCCGGCCTGGCCTCCGCCGTCTCGCTGGCGCGGTCGGGCTGGCGGGTGACCGTCCTGGAGCGCGCACCGCAGCTCGGCGAGGTGGGCGCGGGCTTCGCCATGTCCCGCAACGCCGTCGCGGCCTTCCGCGGACTCGGCTTCGGTGACGACGACGTCGCGGCCCTGGGGCGTTCCACCTGGGCCGGCGGCACCTGGGACATGCACGGGCGCCCGATCCTCACGATCGGCGACGACCCGGAGGTGCTGGCCTCGGTGGCGCTGATCGGCGTGCACCGGCAGCGGCTGCACGCGGCGCTCCGGCGCGCGGCGGTCGACTCGGGGGTGGACGTCGTCACGGAAACCCCCGTGACGGACGTGTCGCCCGGCCACCCTGCCGGTGGGCCCGCGGTCGTGGCGGGCCGCGAGGCGGACCTGGTGGTCGGCGCGGACGGGATGCACAGCGCGGTCCGACGTGCCCTGTTCCCCGGCGTGACGGCGCGGTACAGCGGCTACTCGAGCTGGCGGGCGATCACCGAGGTCACGGTGGACGACCCGAGGCTGCGGCAGTACTGGGGCCCGCGGGCCGAGTTCGGCCTGATGCCGGTGTCCGAGGCCGAGACGTACTGGTACGGCTACGTCGCGATGCCGGAGGGCACCCGGACGGCGGACGAGCTCGACGCGGCGAAGGAGCGGTTCGCCGACTGGGCCGAGCCGGTCCGGGACATCATCGCGGCGACACCGGCCGAGGCGGTCATGCGGCACGACGTCCACCACCTGCCCGGCGGACTGCCCCGCTACGTCGCCGGACGGGTCGTGATGGTCGGTGACGCCGCGCACGGCTTCCTGCCGACGATGGGTCAGGGCGCGGCGACGGCCCTCGAGGACGGGCTGTGCGTGGGGCTCCTGGTTGGGTCGCCGGTTGCCCGGGGCGCGAGCCTGGGCGCGGCGCTCGAAGAGCTCGACGCCGTACGCCGTCCCCGGTGCCGCGCGCTCGGCAAGGCCTCGGTGGCGTCGGCCCGGATCGGGGCACACCTCGGTGGCGGTCTGCGGCAACCGCTGCGCAACGCGCTCATGCGCCGGGTCCCCTCGCGGGCCGTCCTGCGGGGTTCGCAGGCCGCGATGGGCTGGACGCCACCGGAGCCCTCCGGCGCAGCGGGCTGACCCGCGGCCGGACGGCGACCTCAGGCGAGCGACAGGAACGCCTTGTGCAGTCGCTCCCGGTCCAGGTCGCCCTCCGCACCGAGTGCCAGGCACTTCTCCAGCGACGTGGCGATGATGGCGAAGCCGGCCCGGTCCAGGGCCTTGCTCGCCGCGGAGAGCTGGGTCACCACGTCGGCGCTGTCGGCGCCCTCGTCGATCATCCGCAGCACCCCGCCGATCTGTCCCTGGGCGCGGCGCAGGCGGTGGACGACGTCGGTCGTCTCGTCGGGGTCGAGCTGCACGGCGGTCCTCCCTGGGGCCCGGCTGTCGGAGCGAGCCGTCCACGACGATACCGGCCGGGGTATGGCTCAGGGCCCGATGTCGTAGCGTGCGTCTCCATGGACCCCGTGCACCCGGTTCCACCGGACCCCGACCGCGTCCGGGAGATCGTCGCCGGCGCGCTGGACGAGGACCTCGGCCCCGCACCGGGACGGGACGTCACCACGCAGTCGACCGTCCCGGCGGACGCCACCGGGAGGGCCGACCTCGCGGCCCGGGCGGACGGCGTGGTCGCCGGCCTGGTCGTGGTGGCCGAGGTGCTCGACCAGGTGGCCGACCGCTTCGGGCTCCCGCGGGCCACCGTGGAGCCGACCGTCGACGACGGCGCCGCGGTGACCCGGGGGGACGTGCTGGCCGTGCTGACCGGTCCTACCCAGGTGCTGCTGACCGCCGAGCGCACGCTGCTCAACCTGGCCGGCCGCGCGTCGGGCGTGGCCACGCACACCCGTCGCTGGGCCGATGCGCTCGCCGGGACCGGGGCCACCGTCCTGGACACCCGCAAGACGACGCCGGGCCTGCGCGCGCTGGAGAAGTACGCCGTGCGGTGCGGCGGCGGGACGAACAAGCGGATGGGGCTGTTCGACGTCGCCATGGTCAAGGACAACCACGTGGTCGCGGCCGGGGGGATCACCGCGGCGATCGAGGCCGTCCGGCGTCGCTTCCCCGACGTGGCGGTCCAGGTGGAGGCCGACACCCCCGCCCAGGCGATCGAGGCGGTCGACGCCGGGGCGCGGTTCCTGCTGCTGGACAACATGCCGACGGAGGTGATGCGGGAGGTGGTCGCGGCCGTGCGCGCCCGGCAGGAACGGACCGGCCCGGTCGAGCTCGAGGCGACCGGCAACCTGACCCTCGACCGGGCCGGCGAGGTGGCCGCGACCGGCGTCGACTACCTGTCGGTGGGCGCGCTGACGCACTCCTCGCCGATCCTCGACCTGGGACTGGACCTCATAGGATCGCCGGGTGACCGAGAAGACCGCTGAGACCGGGTCTGCCGTGCCCGATCGTGCTGCACCCGCCCCCGCTGCCCACGACGACGACCTGCCCGAGCAGATGCGGGTGCGCCGGGCCAAGCGCGACCGGATGCTGGCCGAGGGGCGCGAGCCGTACCCGGTCTCGGTCCCGGTCACCAGCACGATCGCGCAGGTGCGCGACGCCCACGGTGGCCTCGCCCCGGGGGAGGAGACCGACGCCGTCGTCGGGCTGGCAGGGCGGGTCGTGTTCCTGCGCAACACCGGCAAGCTCTGCTTCGCCACCCTGCAGGACGGGCCGGGCAACCGCATCCAGGTGATGCTCAGCCAGGCGGTGGTGGGCGAGGAGTCGCTCGACGACTTCAAGGCCGACGTCGACCTGGGGGACCACCTGTTCGCGCGTGGACGGGTGATCTGCTCCCGGCGCGGGGAGCTCAGCGTGCTCGCCGACGAGTGGCAGCCGGCGGCCAAGGCGTTGCGGCCCCTGCCGGTGCTGCACAAGGAGCTCTCCGAGGAGGCGCGCGTCCGTCAGCGGTACGTGGACCTCATCGTGCGCCCGGCCGCGCGCGACGCGGTACGGCTGCGGGCCGCCGTGGTGCGGTCGCTGCGGGAGAACCTCCAGCGCCGCGGCTACCTCGAGGTCGAGACGCCGATGCTCCAGACGCAGCACGGCGGCGCGTCGGCGCGGCCGTTCACGACGCACATGAATGCATTTGATCTCGAGCTGTTCCTGCGGATCGCACCGGAGCTGTTCCTCAAGCGCGCCGTCGTCGGTGGTATCGAACGAGTCTTCGAGATCAACCGGAACTTCCGCAACGAGGGGGCCGACTCCACGCATTCCCCGGAGTTCGCGATGCTCGAGGCCTACGAGGCTTACGGTGACTACGACACGATGGCGGAGCTCACCCAGGACCTGGTGCAGACCGCGGCCGTCGAGGCATTGGGCACCACGAATGTCGAGCTGACCGACGGGACGCGCTACGAGCTCGGCGGGCAGTGGGACTCCATGACGATGTACGGGTCATTGTCCGAGGCGATCGGTGAGGAGATCACGCACGACACCGGCCAGGAGCACCTGCTGGCACTCGTGGAGAAGTTCGACCTGCAGATCGACCGGGCACGGATGAACCACGGAAAGCTCGTCGAAGAGCTTTGGGAGCACCACGTCGGGAACCACCTGCATGCGCCGACCTTCGTGCGGGACTTCCCGGTGGAGACCAGTCCGCTCACCCGGGACCACCGCACCGAGCGCGGCCTGGTCGAGAAGTGGGACCTGTACGTGCGGGGCTTCGAGCTGGCCACCGCGTACTCCGAGCTGGTGGACCCGGTGATCCAGCGTCGGCGGTTCGAGGCCCAGGCCGGGCTCGCGGCCGCGGGTGACGACGAGGCGATGCCGCTGGACGAGGACTTCCTGGCAGCCATGGAGCACGCCATGCCGCCGGCCGGCGGCATGGGGATGGGGATCGACCGGCTGCTCATGGCCCTGACCGGGCTGGGGATCCGCGAGACGATCCTGTTCCCGCTGGTCAAGCCGAACCCGGCCTAGGGGCGCGCTGGTGCGGGTCGCGCGCCCGGTGGACCAGCGGCTCCGCGACGACCCCTGCTCGAACCCGACGTAGGATCGTCACGTGAACGGTTTCTGGCTGGCGGTCGGCGCACTGGTGCCCTCGATCGGTGTCGGCCTGTTGTTCTGGTTCGCGATCCGCGCGGTCGTGCAGGCGGATCGCCGCGAGCGCATGGCCGTCGCCCGGCTCGACGCCGAAGAGCGCCGCTCGGCCGAAGCAGAACGCACCGACGCGTCCGTCGACTGATCTCGGCCCTCACGACCGCCATTTGCCGGTCGGCCGCTGATGAGGTTGACGATTCAATTCGTTCCCGGTCGTCCACAGCGCATCGACACTCTGCGCGCGCGGACGGCATTCCCGCTGTAGTGTTCTGCTCGTCCCGCCCAAATACGGCTGTGAAGGAAGAATGCGATGGCACAAAAGGTTCAGGTCATCTTGATCGACGACGTCGACGGAGGTTCCGCGGACGAGACGGTGACCTTCTCGCTGGACGGAGTCGCGTACGAGATCGACCTCACCGCCGAGAATGCCGCGAAGCTGCGCGACGATCTCAGCACATGGGTCGGGCACGCCCGCCGCGTCGGTGGCCGTCGGTCCACCGGGCGGCGTTCCGGGTCCCGAGGATCGGGCGGGGGCGGCGAGAGCGCCGCCATCCGGGAATGGGCGCGCGCGAACGGTTACACGGTGAACGACCGCGGGCGCATCCCGGCCAACATCAAGGCCGCCTACGACGCACGCTGAGTACTTCACCCACCACGTGACGTCCGAGGATCACTGGGCTATAGGCCCGTGATCCTCGGACGT
>CAYQFJ010000068.1:0-14281 GCA_964416715.1 uncultured Actinotalea sp.
GTGACCACATGATCCGGCAGGCCGCGCTGATCAACGCGTTGCTTCGCGCCTGACCGTCGTTGCAGCGGCCCGGAGGGGCTCAGGATACGACGAGCACCAGATCGCCACCCTCGAGCTGCTGGACCGCGGCGATGGCGAGGCGTTGGACCGTGCCGCCGACCGGCGTCGTGATGGCGGCCTCCATCTTCATGGCCTCGATCGTGGCCACGGTCTGACCGGCCTCGACCTTCTCACCCTCCTGGACGACCGGGGTCACCGCCCCGGCGAACGGTGCCGCGATCTGGCCGGGGGTACCCGGATCGGCCTTCTCGGCGGTCACCGCGTCCACCTCGACCGCACGGTCACGTACCTGGATCGGGCGGAGCTGGCCGTTGAGCGTGAACATCACGGTCCGCATGCCGCGCTCGTCCGGTTCGCCGACGGCCTCCAGGCCCACCAGCAGCCGCACGCCGCGTTCCAGGCGGACCTCGACCTCGGTGCTCGGTTCCATGCCGTAGAGGTAGCGCGCGGTGTCCAGCACGCTGACGTCGCCGTAGCCGGCGCGGACCTGCTCCAGATCCTTGGTCGGCCCGGGGAACAGCAGGTGGTTGAGCCGGTCCCGGCGCGTCGCCGAGCCGGCGGCCAGGTCGGCGCGGTCCTCGTCGGTCAGCGGCACCGGCTCGGTCCGCGGGGACCGTCCCTGCAGCGCCCGGGTGCGGAACGGCTCGGGCCACCCACCCGGCGGGTCGCCGAGCTGGCCGCCGAGGAACCCGATCACCGAGTCCGGGATGTCGTACTCCTGCGGCTCCTGGGCGAAGTGGTCCGGGTCCGCGCCGCGCGCCACGAGGTGCAGCGCGAGGTCGCCCACCACCTTGCTCGACGGGGTCACCTTGACCAGCCGCCCGAGCAGCCGGTCGGCAGCGGCGTACATGGCCTCGATCTGCTCGATCCGTTCCCCGAGGCCGAGCGCGATCGCCTGCTGGCGGAGGTTGGACAGCTGTCCACCGGGGATATCGTGGTCGTACACGCGGGCGGTCGGTCCGGGCAGCCCGGACTCGAACGGCGCGTAGATCCTCCGGACGGCCTCCCAGTACGGTTCCAGGTCACACACCGCGTGCAGGCTCATCCCGGTGTCACGCTCGGTGTTGGCCAGGGCGGCGACCAGTGCCGACATCGGCGGCTGGCTCGTGGTGCCGGCCATCGCCGCACTGGCCGTGTCGACCGCGTCCACCCCCGCCTCGATCGCGGCCAGCAGCGTCGCGGACTGCCCGCCGGTGGTGTCGTGCGTGTGCAGGTGAACCGGGAGGTCGAACCGCTCACGCAGCGCCCCGACCAGCGTCCGGGCCGCCGGTGGGCGCAGCAGCCCCGCCATGTCCTTGATCGCGAGCACGTGGGCGCCGGCATCGACGATGCGCTCGGCCAGCCGGAGGTAGTAGTCCAGGTCGTACAGGTCCTCGGCGGGGTCCGTCAGGTCGGCGGTGTAGCACAACGCGACCTCCGCGACCGAGCTGCCGGTCTCGCGGACGGCATCGATGGCAGGACGCATCTGCTCGACGTCGTTCAGCGCGTCGAAGATGCGGAAGATGTCGATCCCGGTGGCGGTCGCCTCCCGGACGAAGGCTTCGGTGACCTCCGTCGGGTAGGGCGTGTACCCGACGGTGTTGCGACCGCGCAGGAGCATCTGCAGCGCCACGTTCGGCAGCGCCTCGCGCAGCCTGGCCAGTCGCTCCCACGGGTCCTCCCCCAGGAAGCGCAGCGCGACGTCGTAGGTGGCGCCGCCCCAGGCCTCGACGCTGAGCAGCTCCCCGGTCGTCCGGGCCACGTAGGGCGCCGCCTCGACCAGGTCGTACGTGCGCACCCGGGTGGCCAGCAAGGACTGGTGGGCGTCCCGGAACGTGGTGTCGGTCACCGCCACCGCGGCCTGCTCGCGCAGCGCACGCGCGAAGCCCTCCGGCCCCAGCTCCAGGAGCCGCTGACGCGACCCTGCCGCGGGCTCGGCCGAGAGGTCCACCTCCGGGAGCTTGACCTCCGGCAGCAGCACCCCGTTCGGTGCACCGTACGGGCGGTTGACCGTGACGTCACCGAGGTAGGCGAGCAGCTTGGTGCCCCGGTCCGCGCTCTCCTTGGCTGCCAGCAGCTCGGGGCGCTCGTCGATGAACGCCGTCGACAGGTCACCGCGCAGGAACTCCGCGTCGGCCAGCACCGCCTGCAGGAACGGGATGTTCGTACGGATGCCGCGGATCCGGAACTCCGCCAGGGCACGGCGCGCCCGCCGCACGGCCGTGGCGTAGTCGCGGCCCCGGCAGGTCAGCTTGACCAGCATCGAGTCGAAGTGCCCGGTGACCTCCGCGCCCGCGCCGGCCGTGGCGCCGTCGAGGCGGATCCCGGCACCACCCGGCGAGCGGTACGCGATGATCCGCCCGGTGTCCGGGCGGAACCCGTTGGCCGGGTCCTCCGTGGTGATCCGCGTCTGCAGCGCGAAGCCGTTGACCCGCAACGAGTCCTGGGAGATCTTCAGGTCGGACAGGGACTCACCGGAAGCGATCCGCAGCTGGGCCGAGACGAGGTCGATGTCGGTGACCTCCTCGGTCACCGTGTGCTCCACCTGGATCCGCGGGTTCATCTCGATGAAGACGTGCTGGCCGGCCCGCTCCCCCACGGTGTCCACCAGGAACTCCACGGTCCCGGCGTTGACGTACCCGATGCTCCGCGCGAAGGCCACCGCGTCGCGGCACAGGGCCTCCCGCAGCTCCGGTTCCAGGTTGGGCGCAGGCGCGATCTCGATGACCTTCTGGTGCCGTCGCTGGACCGAGCAGTCCCGTTCGAAGAGGTGCACGACGTCGCCGTGCGCGTCGGCGAGGATCTGCACCTCGATGTGCCGCGGCCGCAGAACGGCCTGCTCGAGGAAGACCGTCGGGTCGCCGAACGCGCTGTCGGCCTCCCGCATCGCGGCGGCCAGCGCACCCGGGAGCTCCTCACGGGTGTCGACCCGGCGCATCCCCCGCCCACCGCCACCGGCGACGGCCTTGACGAAGACCGGGAAGCCGACGTCCTCCGCGGCCGCCAGGAGCTCATCCGGGTCCGCGGACGGCTCGCTGGAGGCGAGCACCGGGATCCCGGCCGCACGTGCGGCGCGCAGCGCCGCGACCTTGTTGCCCGCCATCTCGAGCACCTCGGCCGGCGGACCGACGAAGGAGATCCCGGCCTCCTGGCACGCCCGGGCCAGGTCGGGGTTCTCCGACAGGAACCCGTACCCGGGGTACACGGCGTCCGCCCCGGACTCCTTGGCGACCCGGATGATCTCCTCGATGTCGAGGTACGCGCGCACGGGGTGGCCGGGCTCCCCGATCGAGTAGGCCTCGTCGGCCTTCAGGCGGTGCTCGGAGTTGCGGTCCTCGTGCGGGAAGACCGCGACGGTCCGCGCGCCGAGCTCGTAGGCCGCTCGGAACCCGCGTACGGCGATCTCCGCGCGGTTGGCGACGAGCACCTTGGAGAACACGAGCACACCTCACTTTCCCGGACAGGCATCAGCACGTTAGCGGCTCAAGGGCCCACCCCGGGCCTCGTCCGCGACCCGGACATCGCCCGGACACCGCCCGGCCGCGGGTTGCGTCCGGGGCTGTCGTCCTCTACCGGGTGGGGAGGCGTGTGGCGGAACACCGGTCACCCGGGGCTGCGCCCCGCCGGACCGCCCGCGATCACCACCGGACCATTGCGGTCCGGGACGCGTGTCAGCCCGCGGAACGTGCCCGACGCCGTCGTGCCAGCTCGTCCTGAGGGTCGGGCTCGGCCGTGGCCTCGACGTCGCTGCGCTCGGTGGGCAGGCTGGCGAGCGATCCCTCGACCTCGCGCCACACCCGGCCGACCGCGATCCCGAACACGCCCTGGCCGCCCTGGACCAGGTCGATCACCTCGTCGGCCGAGGTGCACTCGTAGACGCTCGCGCCGTCGCTCATCAGCGTGATCTGGGCCAGGTCGTCGACGCCGCGCTCGCGCAGGTGGGACACGGCGGTGCGGATCTGCTGGAGGGAGACCCCGGTGTCCAGCAGCCGCTTGACCACCTTGAGCACCAGGATGTCCCGGAAGCTGTACAAGCGGTGCGTGCCGGAACCGCTGGCCGGTCGGATGGTGGGCTCGACCAGTCCCGTACGCGCCCAGTAGTCGAGCTGGCGGTAGGTGATCCCGGCGGCGCGGCACGCCGTCGGCCCGCGGTAGCCGGTGGTCACGTCCAGATCGGGGAGCTCGTCCCCGAACAGGAGCCCCTGTGCCCGTTGCGGGATGCCCACGGACGCCTCCGTGGTCTCTTCGGTACCGCTCACGGCCACTCCCCTCGGTCCATCCACGTGCGACCGCCGATGTGCCCGGGGTTCTGCGGATGTTCACTGGTCACGCTAGGCCCGCCGGACGACCAGGTCAACGACACCACGCCGCCGACGAGCCGGCGTGTCGTCACCCGCGTGTCTCAAGCTCCACCTGAACCTGAAAGCTGGTTGCGGCACGGCCGCCCGGGCCCGTCAGGACGGGTTCGCCGTGCCTTCCTCCCCCTCGTCCCCGGCGACGAAGTCGTCGGCCGAGACGGTGTCCAGGAACTGCCGGAACTGCTCGACCTCCTCCTCCGGCGTGTGCTCCTCGACCGCGAGGCCGGAGCCCTGCAGCACGGCCGGGCGGCACAGCACCGGGCACCCGGTCCGCACCGCGACCGCGATGGCGTCCGAGGCCCGCGAGTCCACCCGCTGCCCGTTGTCCAGCACCAGCTCGGCGTGGAACACCCCGTCGATCAGGGCGACGATCTCGACCTGCTCGACCTTGACCCCCGCGCCGGTGAGGCTCGCCACCAACAGGTCGTGCGTCATCGGGCGTGGCGGGATCATGCCGGACTGCCCGGCCACGATCGCCGATCCCTCGGTGAGCCCGACGACGATCGGCAGCAGCCTGCGGCCGACCAGGTCCAGGAGCAGCACGACGACCTGGTCCGCGGGCGCCTGACGACGCACCCCGAGGACCTCCAGCTCCACAAGCTCCTCGCTCACACCGCCACCGTACGACCCCGTCTGGGCGAAGGCACTCCGTCCCGTTGTGCGACCCGGCCGGTCGCGCTCGCTCCGGCCCCGTGGGACGCGGCACCCGCGCTCAAGGCGTCAGGCCGGCGACCCCGTCACGCACCAGCGCCGAGTGCAGCGTCGCGCAGAGCTCACCGACCTCCCCCGCCAGGCTGGCCGCGTGCTCGCGCGCCGAGACCGCGCGCTGCTCGCGCACCGGGGCGACGATCTGCTCCACGAGGGCTACCTGGCGGTCCGCCGCGGTGCGGAACGAGCGCAGGTGCCGCGGCTCGACCCCGTGCTCGGCCAGGGCGGCGGCGGCGACGACGATCGGCCGCGCCCAGCCGTCCAGCTGCCCGCGGCCGTCCGGTCGCAGCACCCCGGCCTCGACGAGCGCGGACACGAGCTCGGCGGGGACCCCGGCCTCCTGGGCGAGCGCCTCGGCGGTGAGCCGCCCGGCGGAGTCGTCCACGGTTCGTTCGCCGTCCTCGGCCACCAGGCGCGGGGTCAGCGGCTCCTCGGCGACCCCCGCGTCCAGGGCGGCGAGCTGCTCACCGATCACGCGCAGCGGCAGGTACCGGTCGCGCTGCCGGCGCAGCACGAACCGCAGTCGCTCGACATCGGCCCGGCTGTACTGGCGGTACCCGCCCGCCGTCCTGCGGGGCTCGACCAGGCCACGCTCCTCCAGGAAACGCAGCTTCGAAGAGGTCACGGCCGGGAACTCGGCCCCCAGGTCGGCGAGCACGTCCGAGATGCGCATGCTCGGCTCGCGCGAGACGCCGTGCGGCCACGGACCGAGCCCGGTCGCCACGTCGTCCGCGCCGCGGTGCGACCGGCCGCTCTGCGACGACCTCGCCGCCGGGACCGGGTCGCGCTCCTCGTGCTCGCCGGTCACGCGGCCGGACGGCGCGGGGCCGACCGGTGTCACGACTCGCGATCCGACGGCTCGGCGGCCGCGCCCCGTACCGGGCTGGGATGGAAGGTCATCCGGAACTTGCCGATCTGCACCTCGTCCCCGGCGCGCAGCAGGACGCGCTCGATGCGCACCCGGTTGACGTAGGTCCCGTTGAGCGAGCCCACGTCCCGGACCACGAACCCGTCCAGCTCCCGGACGAACTCGACGTGCTTGCGGGAGACCGTCACGTCGTCCAGGAAGATGTCGGCGCCCGGGCTCCGCCCCGCCGTCGTCCGCTCGGCGTCCAGCAGGAACCGGGCACCCGCGCTCGGCCCGCGCTGCATGATCAGCAGGGCGGACGTCCTGGGCAGTGCCGCGACCGCAGCCTGCTCCTCGGCGCTGAGCGAGATGCTCGGCGCCTCCGACTCGACGACCCCCTCCCCGAAGCTGATGGTCGTGTCGGGCTCGTTCCGCCGCTCGGACGCGTCGTGCTCGGTCATCGTTCCTCCTCGCGGCAGTGGTCGGGGGCGACCGCCGACGCGGTCCACCCCCAGCCTATGCGGACCACAGCCGCTCCGGGAGCCCTCACTCCTCCTCGACGGGCGGTACGGGCGTCGCGTAGCGAGGTGGCTCCAGGCCCCGGACCGCCGTGACCTCCACCTCGTCGCGTGAGCGCAGGTCGGTGGTGCCGGTCTCACCGCGGATCGCCGCCAACGCACCGCCTGGCATGTTCAGCGCGGGTGTGATCGTCTCCGGGTCGCCGATGGCGATCCACCGGTACGGGGCTGTCAGACGGATGCCGTCGACCTCGACGCCGTCCTCGGTGTCGACGACGTAGCTGGACGCGATCAGCCGCACGTCGTCGAGCTGGATCGCCTCCGCCCCGGCGTTGCGCAGCTCCTCCAGGACGTTGAACAACGCGTGCGCCGGGATCCGGTCCTCCGGCTCACGGATGGTCAGCACGACGCCGGGACCGACTGCCGGGAGCTGCCCGGCCAGGATCCCCTGCACCTGGGCGCGCTGCTGCGCCGCCTCCCGCGCCGCACGCTGGGTGTCCGAGCCGCTGACCAGCTCGGTGCGCTGGGCGCGCAGGTCGGACGCCTGCTGCTCCAGGTCCTCCGTGCGCTGGGTGACCTCGTCGAGGATGCGGACCAGCTCCTCCTGGCTGAGGCTGGCGAGGTCGTCCGAGCGCTGCTGCTGCACCTGCACCACGAGGGCGAACCCGACGAGGGCGCACAGCACCCCGGCCAGGATCTGTGCCCTGGTCCCGCGCAACGCCAGCACGCGGCCGATCTTGCGCCACGAGGTCGAGGGACGATCGGTCATGCTCAGGCCCGGAACAGGTGACGCCGGATGGCGGCGGCGTTGGCGAAGATCCGGATGCCCAGGACCACGACGACGGCCGTGGAGAGTTGGCTGCCCACGCCGAGCTGGTCGCCCAGGAAGACGATCAGCGCCGCGACCACCACGTTGGACAGGAAGGAGACGAGGAACACCCGGTCGTTGAACGTCCCGTCGAGCAGCGCGCGCAGACCGCCGAACAAGGCGTCGAGCGCGGCCACGACGGCGATCGGCAGGTAGGGCTGGAGCGCAGCCGGCACGGTCGGTTCGAGGAGCACCCCGATCAGCGCACCGACGAGCAGTCCGATCACCGCGATCATGGTCGACCTTCCTCATGGGCTCCGACCGACGATGTCACATCGGTCTGCGGGGGCGTCGCGTACCGCAGCGTCCGGGTACCCGAACCGGGCAGCTCCAGCTGCTGCTCACCATGCACCCGCGTCTTGATCCCGTAGGTCGCGGACAGGGTGGCGAGGTGGTTGGCCGCGCGGGACCGCGCGAACCGGGTCTGCATGTCCTGGATGTCGCCCACCGCCTCGATCCGGTACGGCGCGTTGAGCGGTGCGAGGTCGACCAGGATCGCCGCCCCGGCACCGCGGATCGCGCTGAGCGAGGTGAGCCGGTGACCGTTCACCGCGATGGCCTCGGCCCCCGCGGCCCACAGCGCGTTCGTGAGGATCTGCAGGTCGATGTCCTGGACCCGGGACTTGAGGTCGACGGTGGACGGGTCGGCCACGTCGGCGTCGTCCAGCTCGACCACCAGGCCGGGGCCGTGCACGGCGACCGCGCCGGAGACCACCTCGAGGCGGCTGAGCTCCTCGAACAGCGCCGGGTCGGCAGCCTTGAGCGCCTCGGCCTGCAGCGCGGAGATCTGCCCGCTGAGCTCCTCGTTCGCGGACTGCAGCTCGGCGACGGCCTCGGACCGCTGGGTCACCTCCTGCTCGAGGACCGTGCGCGCCTCGATGGCCTGCGGCTCGGGTTCGCGCAGCGAGATGATGGCCGCCGCCGTGCCGACGCCCAGCACGACCGCGACCGCCAGGTGCAGGGACGTGCGCCCCACCCGCTGCCCGGGCCCGTACTCGCGCGGCCCGCGCGCGGCGGCCTCGGCGTAGCTCGGGTCCAGCGGCTGCCGCAAGATGTCGTTGAGCAGCCCCATGGACGCGTCCGGCTGACGCCGGACGGGGGCCTGGGAGCCGAAGCGGTGCGCAGGGCCCTGCGCCGTCACGCCACGGCCCTCCGGCGGGAGCGCACCAGCTCCGAGACCGCCTGCTTGACGTAGACCGCACCGGCCAACCAGTACAGCGCCACACCCCAGCACGCGAACGCCCAGCCCACGACGCCGGCGACCAGCCCGAGCGGACCGGACCAGGCGCCGAGCAGCAGCAGCGGGAACGCGTACAGCAGCGCGAACGTGCCCGCCTTGCCCACCAGGTGCACGGGCAGCGGACCGATGCCGGCCCGGGACAGCACCACGAGCACCACCGACAGGAGCAGGTCGCGCAGCACGATCGCGACGAGCAGCCACAGCGGCACCACGTCCCGGACGACCAGCATCACCAGCGTCACCGCGATGAAAAGACGGTCCGCCGCCGGGTCGAGCAGCTCACCGAGCCGCGAGCGCTGGTCCAGCACCCGTGCGAGCTTCCCGTCCAGCCAGTCGCTCGCCCCGGCGACCGCCAGGACGATCAGCGCCCAGAGATCCTCACCGTTGACGAGCAGGAGGGCGAACACCGGCACGAGCAGCAGCCGTGCGGCACTGATCGCGTTGGGCACGGTGAGCGTGGTGGAGCCGCCCACGCCGCCCGCACCACCTGAGCCTTCGTCGCGGACCTCGTCGTGCGCGCCGGCGAGGTCCCGGGCCGGGGCACCGCCGGGAGGCGGCGTCGCGCCGTGATCGGCCACCTCGTCACTCCCCCCGGTCCGGTCGTCGCCGTCGATCCTACGGGCAGCCGGTGACCCGACGGCCACGCGCCGCGCAGCCGGCCGCCTCGCACCGCCCGCACGCGGCCCGGGCACCGTACGGTGGTTCGACGGCCCGGCCGACCGAGCACCGCGACGGTTGCGGCGAGCCACGAACGCACCTGGAGGTCCGATGAAGCTCGGGTACCACCTCGGTTACTGGGGCGCGGGGCCGCCGTCCGGAGCCCTGGAGAGCGTCCTCGAGGCCGAGGCGCTCGGCTTCGACTCGGTCTGGACCGCCGAGGCCTACGGCTCCGACGCGCTCACGCCGCTGGCGTGGTGGGGCAGCCGCACCCGTCGCCTGCGGCTGGGCACCGCGGTCAGCCAGATGGCGGCCCGCGCCCCGACGGCGACCGCGATGGCCGCCCTGACGCTCGACCACCTCTCGGAAGGGCGGTTCGTGCTGGGGCTCGGCGTCTCCGGCCCGAAGGTCGTCGAGGGCTGGTACGGCCAGGAGTACTCACGCCCGCTGGCCCGGACGCGCGAGTACGTGGGGATCGTGCGGCAGGTGCTGGCACGGCGGGCACCCGTGGAGTCCGAGGGCGAGCTCTACCCACTTCCGTACCAGGGAGGCACCGGCCTGGGGCGGGCACTGAGATCGACGGTGCACCCCGTGCGCGACCACCTGCCGATCCACCTCGCGGCCGAAGGACCCCGCAACGTCGCGCTCGCCGCCGAGATCGCCGACGGCTGGCTCCCGCTGTTCTACGCGCCGAGCATCGACGCGCACTACCGCGAGGTCCTGGCCGAGGGGTTCGGCCGACGCGCGCCGGAGCTCGGGCCGCAAGCGGAGTTCGAGGTGTCCGCGACCGTACCGGTGGTCGTGGACGACGACGTCGACCGGGCCGCGGACCGGGTCCGCCCGTTCGTGGCCCTGTACGTGGGCGGGATGGGCGCGTCGACCGCGAACTTCCACCGCGAGATGATCGAGCGGCTCGGGTACGTCGACGAGTCCCGGACGGTGGCGGCTCTGTGGGCCGAGGGCAGGCGTGCCGAGGCCGCGGCCGCAGTGCCCACGCGGCTCGTGCAGGACATCGCGCTGGTCGGCCCGCCGCCGGCGATCCGGGACCGCCTCGCGGCGTGGGAGGACACCGTCGTGACGTCGATCCTGGTCCAGGGCGACGCGCGGGCGCTGCGGACCGTCGCGGAGCTCCTGGCCTGAGGCGGACGCCTATGCTGACACCTCTAGCCGACGCGACGGAGGGTGGGCCATGGAGAAGTCGTCGTTGACCGCCATCGGGCGGGGTGAGCTGGAGTCGGCGCGCCGCGCGCCGAGCGGACGCAGCGCCCGCACCGTGTACGGCGGCCACGAGAAGGTGCTGCGGCAGACGGTCGTCGCGCTGTGCGCGGGCCGCAGCACGGACGACTACGAGAGCCCCGGTGAGGCCACGGTCCACGTCCTGAGCGGTCGCATCCGGCTCGCCGGGCCCACCACGTCCTGGGACGGCGCCCCCGGCGACATGCTCATCGTCCCGACCACGCGGTCGTCGATCGCGGCGGTGGAGGACAGCGTCTTCCTGTGGACGGTCGCGAAGTCCGGCTGAGCGGTCGGCGGTCGGACCGCTCCGAGCAGCCCGAGGACAGGTCCAGGGCCTCCTCACCCACCAGTCCACAGCATGGTGAACTCGGTCACAAGGCTCTGCGCTGGTGCCCAGTGGGGCACGGGACCCCGTAGACTGCTCCCAGAGTCGTCACCCGGGGCGTGCGCCCCGGTGCCGCGAGTCGCAGGGGTCGTTGGCCGGCCGGACGTCGGCCCACCGAGCGTGCCGATCCCGCATCGCCGCCCCCTTCTCCAGCAACGGACCCCTGCATGCCCACGATCGACACCTCCCCCACGCCTGCCCCCGACGGTGCGCCTGCAGCACAGGGGGACGTGGCCGACCCGGACGGGTCGGCCACCCGCGAACCCGACCTGGTGGACCTCGGGCTGCCCGAGCCGCTGGTGCGGGCCGTCCTCGACCTCGGGTACGTCCGTCCCACCCAGATCCAGGCGGCCGCCGTGCCCGCGCTCCTCGCGGGCCGGGACATCACGGGGGTGGCGCGCACCGGCACCGGCAAGACGGCGGCGTTCGGGCTGCCGCTGCTCGCGGCGGTCGACCCCGCGCGGCGTGCCGTCCAGGCCGTCGTCCTGACCCCCACCCGTGAGCTCGCGATGCAGGTCGCCGACGCGCTGAGGTCCTTCGCCGTGCACCTGCCACACATCGACGTGGTCACCGTCTACGGCGGAGCACCGTTCCTCCCGCAGCGGCGCGCCATCGCGGACGGTGCCCAGGTCGTCGTCGGGACCCCCGGCCGGCTCATCGACCACCTGGAGCGCCGCAGCCTCAGCCTCGAGGCGGTGCGGTTCCTGGTCCTGGACGAGGCCGACGAGATGCTGCGGATGGGCTTCGCCGAGGACGTCGACACCATCGTCGGGCACGCTCCGGCCGAGCGACAGGTCGCACTCTTCTCGGCGACCTTGCCCCCGCCGATCGCCCGGGTCGCGGACCGGCACCTGACCGACCCGGTCCGCGTCGCCGTGACCCGGTCCGCCTCGACCGTGCCGACCGTCCGCCAGACGTACGCCGTGGTCCCGCACCGGCACAAGACCGGCGCCCTGACCCGGGTGCTCACCACGTCCGACGCCGAGGCCGCGATCGTCTTCACCCGCACCCGGGAACGCGCCGACGAGGTCGGCGCCGCCCTGGTCCGTGCGGGTGTGTCGGCCGCGACCATCTCCGGCGACGTCGCGCAGAAGGACCGGGAGAAGATCGTCGAACGCCTGCGCGCGGGCACCCTGGACGTGCTGGTGGCCACCGACGTGGCGGCCCGCGGCCTGGACGTCGACCGGGTCGGCCTCGTGGTGAACCTCGACGCCCCCGGCGAGCCCGAGGCGTACGTGCACCGGATCGGTCGCACCGGTCGGGCCGGCCGCACCGGACGGGCCCTCACGTTCCTCACCCCGAACGAGCGTGGCAGGTTGAAGGCGATCGAGCGCGCCACCCGACAGCCGCTGGAGGAGGTCACCGTCCCCAGCCCGGCGGACGTGTCGGCGCACCGTCTGGCCGCGGTCCTCGACGGCGTCGAGGACCGGCTCGCCGCCGACCGCCTCGACCTCTACCGCAGCAAGGTCGCCGAGTACCTGGAACGCACCGGGCTACCGGCCACCGAGCTGGCCGCGGCCCTCGCCGCACTGTGCGTCGGGGACGCCGGTCCGCGCGCCCGGGACGTCCAGGAGCCCCTGCGCGACGAGAGCCTCGCCCCGGCACCCGGGCAGCAGGCCCGGGGCGCACGACGCGACGGGACCGGACGGGTCTCGTTCACCGACGACGACCGTGCGCGCATCCGGCCCGGCCGCGCGCGCCCGTCGGCCGGCACCCGCTACCGGATCGCCGTCGGGCACACCCACGGCGCCCGGCCGGAGGCGATCGTGGGTGCGATCACCGGCGAGGGCGGGCTGCGCGGCAAGGACGTCGGCAAGATCGACATCTTCGCGAGCTTCAGCCTGGTCGACATCACCGCCGAGCTCGGTCCCGACGTCCTGCACCGGATCAGCACCGCGAAGGTGGCCGGGCGAGCGTTGCGCATCACGATCGACCGCGGCCCTGGCGGCCACCGCCGTCGCGACGCCGCCCGCCAGGGGTCCGACGAGCGCGCCGCCCGAAGGGGCGCCGGAGCGCCGGGCCGGCACACGGACGGGAGCGGCCGCCCGGGTCAGAGACGCCCGCTCCGTTCGGCGAGCTGACGGCGCTGCTCGTCCAGCACGAACCGGAACAGCGCGTCGGTCTCGCGCTCGCCCAGCCCGACGAACTGACAGCCGTGCGCGAACAGCTCTCCCGTCGGCGCCGCGCGCAGGACCTCGACCACCAGCTCCAGCAGCGTCCCGGTCGCGTCGAACGGCACCACCAGACGCCTGCCCGGGTCGAGCGCGACGTCCCCGCGCAACCGCATGCCGTGGGCGCTCACGTCCTGCACGACCAGGTCGAGCGGCTCCTCGAGCTCCTCCTGCTCACCGTCGACGACCGCGTGCGTCACGCGCACCGGGATGTCGGTCGGGACCCGCACCGCCGAGCGCTGCTGGACGACCTCACGCACCTGGACGTCGGCGAGCTCCATCCGCGCCATCTCGTTGACCACGACGACACCGGCGTGCACCACGGCGCCGCGCACGGGGCTGAGCACCTCGACCTGCGCCGGGGAACCGGGGTCCAGTCCCCCGCCGTGCAGCCGCTCGATCTCCACGAGCATCCGGGCGCCGTCGTGCTCCAGGACGAAGCCCTCTGCGGTCAGCGCCCCGGACCTGGAGAACACGCGGCAGGCATCCGGTTCGAGGTCCACCGCACCTCCCCTCGCTCCGCTCGGGCCGTGACGCGCGTGACTATACGACCTCAGTCGTGGCTGGGGGGCTCCTCCTGGTCACCGGCTGCCCGCCGGGCCAGGACGAACAGCAGGTCCGACAGCCGGTTGAGGTAGCGCAGCACCTCGGGCTCGACCACGTGACCCGACCCCGCGAGCCGCACGGCCGCCCGCTCGGCCCGTCGCACCACGGTACGGGCGAGGTCCAGCGCCGCCGACGACTCCGTGGCACCGGGGACGACGAACACCGGTCGCAGCGGACGTACGGCCACCTCGGCGTCGATCTCGGCCTCCAAGGCCTCCACCATCGAGCGCTCCACCGCCGAGATCCCCGGTTGACGTCGGTCGCGGTGCGAAGGGTTCGTGGCCAGGTCCGCGCCGACCACGAACAGGTCACGCTGCCGGGCGAGGAGCAGCTCGGCCAGCGCGGGGTCGTCCGCCGCACAGGCGGCTCGCGCGACGCCGAGCTGCGCGACCGCCTCGTCCACGTGCCCGCACACGTCGATCACGTCGTCGCCCTTCGAGACCCGGCCGCCCAGGAAGAGGCCGGTCGTCCCGTCGTCGCCCCGCGTGGTGTAGATCCGCACCGTCGTCTCCCTCCATGACATACGTCACGGCCACGATCCCATCCCGCGCACCCCGGGACGGGCTACGGTGAGCATGCCACCTGCCGGTGGCACCTCTGAACACGTCCGCGAGCGGGGGAAGCCGGTCGAAGTCCGGCGCTGACCCG
>CAYQFJ010000069.1:0-14033 GCA_964416715.1 uncultured Actinotalea sp.
GGATGATCTTGCCGTTGCCGCGCACCGGCCCGTCCAGGCGCTGCAGGTTGCAGTTGATGACGAACTTCAGGTTGTCCAGACCCTGCTGCGCCGCGATCTGCAGCATGCCGCGGCTCTCCGGTTCGTCCATCTCGCCGTCGCCCAGGAACGCCCAGACGTTCTGCTGGCTGGTGTCCCGGATGCCGCGGTTGTGGATGTAGCGGTTGACCCAGGCCTGGTAGATGGCCGACGACGGGCCCAGGCCCATCGACACCGTCGGGAACTCCCACAGGTCTGGCATCAGGCGGGGGTGGGGGTAGGAGGAGAGCCCGCCGCCGGGGACCGAGACCTCCTGGCGGAACGCGTCGAGCTGCTCCGCGCTCATGCGCCCCTCGAGGAAAGCCCGCGCGTAGACGCCCGGTGCGGCGTGGCCCTGGAAGTAGATCTGGTCGCCGCCGCCGGGGTGGTCCTTGCCCCGGAAGAAGTGGTTCAGCCCTACCTCGTACAACGTGGCGACCGAGGCGTAGGAGGAGATGTGGCCGCCGACGCTGATGTCCGGCCGCTGCGCACGGGTCACCATGACCGCGGAGTTCCACCGCAGCCACGCCCGGTATCGCCGCTCGACCGCCTCGTCGCCGGGGAAGTACGGCTCGTCGTGCACGCTGATGGTGTTGATGTACGGGGTGGTGAGCATCGCCGGGACCGACACGTTGCGCTCGCGGGCCCGCTTGAGCAGGTTGAGCAGCACGTAGCGGGCCCTGGGGCCACCACGTTCGTCCACCAGTCCGTCGAAGGACTCGATCCACTCACCGGTCTCGTCGGGATCGATGTCCGGGACCTGGCTGAGCATCCCGTTGATCAGCGGGCCTGTCGTCTCGCGTGCAGCCACCAGCAACCTCACCTCTCGGGCACCCGTTCGGGGCCAGGTGGGCCCCGCGCCGCGGTGCTTGTCGTCCCGGGACCGGCGCAGGATCGCGTCCGCCGACCTCGGTCGTCCGACCATTGTCCCGCGTCGAGGGCGGGAAAGTCACACCGGGGTCACGTGATGTCCATGACATGGGCAGGGACATGGGCAGGCACACGCGCAGGACGGGCGCCCCGCCGGTGCGCCGGACCGGTGTGGCGGATTGCCTCGGCCCTGCGCGATGCTGTGGGCTAACGTGGCCCCGCACACCCGGTGCAGAGCACGAGCGGGGTCGCCCTCCGCTCACGACGAAGGGAACGGCACACCAGTGGGATCGACCGCGGAGCCTGCCGGCCGCACGGGAGCGGGAGCCGCGCGGCTCGGCTTCACCGCCGGCCAGGTGGTCCAGGAGTTCGGCTACGGGGACGACGTCGACGAGCAGCTGCGTACGGACGTCCAGGAGATCGTCGGTGGCGAGCTCGTCGACGAGGACTACGACGACGTCACCGACGGCGTCCTGCTGTGGTGGCGTGAGGGCGACGGCGACCTCACCGACGCACTGGTGGACGTGCGGACCTCCCTCGACGAGGGCGGGCAGATCTGGCTGCTGACCCGCAAGGCGGGCCGCGACGGCCACGTGGACCACAGCGACATCGACGAGGCCGCGACGACCGCCGGGCTGCACGCCACGAACACCCTGTCGATCGCCGACGACTGGTCCGCGACGAAGCTCGGTACCAGCGGGCGGTGAGGGAGGTCGCCGGCTACGGCGACGCGGTGCCCGGACCAGGTGACGTCGCCCCCGACTTCACGCTGCCGGACGCCCACGGCACCCCGGTCGCGCTGAGCGGGCTGCGGGGCGCCCCGGTGCTGCTCGTCTTCGTGCCGTTCGCGTTCTCCGGCGTGTGCACCGGCGAGCTGGCCGAGCTGCGCGACGACGCCGGGCTGACCGCCGCGCTGGTCCGTGCGGACGCCCGGCTGCTGGTGGTCGCGTGCGACTCGATGATCACGCTGCGCGCCTGGGACGAGCGGGAGGGCTTCGGCCTGGACCTGCTCTCGGACTTCTGGCCGCACGGAGCCGTGGCACGCTCCTACGGCGTGCTCGACGACGCCGAGGGGGTCGCCCGGCGCGGGACCTTCCTGATCGACGCCGACGGGATCGTGCGCTGGAGCGTGGTGAACCCGCGCGGCGCGGCGCGCGACGTGGCCGACTACCGCGCGGCGCTGAGCGCGCTCTGACCTGGTGCTCGACGGCGCCGCCCGGGCCGCCCGGGGCCGAGATCACCCCGGGGGGTCGACCGGTAGGCTGATCCGCCGTCGGGCCTGTAGCTCAGTTGGTCAGAGCGCCGCGCTTACACCGCGGAGGTCGTCGGTTCGAGACCGGCCGGGCCCACCGAACCGAACCGAACCGAACCGAGCAGTCATATGCTGACCGCATGGCTGCCACCCCGATGCCGCCCACGGGCGGGCCGCCGTTCGAGGGTCCGAAGACCTGCGACGCCGCCGGCATGATCGAGATCCACCGGATGCTCAGGCACTCCTTCGACGAGGCGAGCGGGCTCGTCGACGGCGTCGCCGAGGGTGACACCCAGCACGCCGAGGACGTCTCGACCCAGCTCCACCTGATCTCCGCGGCGCTGCACGCGCACCACGAGGGCGAGGACTCCCGCCTCTGGGACATGATCGACGACCGCGCGCCGGCCTGCGCGCTGCACGTGGAGCGGATGAAGAAGCAGCACGCCGCCATGCTCGTGCACCTGGAGGACCTCGAGCGGGCCGTCCCCGCATGGCGGCGGACCGCGGCGCCGTCGGCGGCGGAGCCCGTCCGTGAAGCACTCCTCGGTGTCAGCGCCGCCCTGGCCGAGCACTTCCCCGACGAGGAGGCGAACATCGTCCCGGTCATGGAGCACGTCGTCACCGAGCGCGAGGTGAACTGGTTCGCCAAGCACGGCCGGGCGTCCACGCCGAAGGGGCAGGCCTGGAACATGCTCGGCGCGATCCTCGCCGCACAGCCCGACGGCGGCAGGACATGGCTGAAGAACAACCTGCCCGCGCCGGCCCGTCTGGTGTGGCGCTGGATCGGGGCTCCCCGCTACGCGCAGTTCCGCGCCGCGCTCGAGGGGCGGGCGTAGGTGGTCAGCAGGGGTCTTCGGTCGGCTCGAGCCCAAGCTTGCCCGTCGCCGCCTCGAACGCAGCGATGTCCTTGTCGCGGTCGCCTCCCGGAACCACGACCCACACGTCCGAGGTCGCGACCCGCAGCGCGTCGACGGTCCCCGACTCGCACAAGGCTTCCTTCGCCCGGGTGAGCTGCCCCGGCAGGAGGTCGGAGCTGGTGAGCCGGGTCGCCGTGATGATGACGTAGTCGTCCCCCTTGCACTGGATGACCTGCTCGCGTCCCTTGAGCACCGGGTCCTTCTCCTCGCACGCGAACCCGTCAGGCTCGATGGCCGCGACGATGTCGTCGGCGGTGAGCGCCGCGCTCTCGACGGGGTCGTCCTGCTCAGCCTCCGGTGCGGTCTCCGGCTCGGCTCCCGGCCCGATGTCGGACCCGCCGGGGGAGTCCGTCGCGGGTTCGTCCGCCTCTCCCGCGGACGAGCAGCCGGCGACGACGAGGACCAGCAGCGCGCACAGCGCCATCGCCAGACGCAGGCGAACGGATCGGCTACGTCGGACCAATGTTGCGCGTGCCACGGATGACCTCCGGTTTCGTAGGAACATGCATCGTGTCGGAGCACGTTCACATCCGGCTCACACGGACCTGTCTGGGGCGACGGGCGAGCGAGAGGTGCCGGACGTCCTCATCGGGCGTCCGGCTTCCTCAACCGCTGCGGCTACTGCTGCACGAGGTTGATCACGAGGCTGGTCGCGTCGCTCACGAAGGAGATGCCGACGGTGACTTCGAGGTTGTCCTTGCTCGCGTCGAGCTCGGTCCCGTCCTTCGTCACGAAGGGACGGTCGCCCTGGATGGTCCAGCCGGCGAGCGGCAGCTCCTCCTGGTAGAAGGCCTTCATGTCTTCCCAGCCGCCCGGGACGTTGAGCATGACGGTCCAGGCACCGCTGTTGCTACCGGCTGTGACGACGGTGTAGTCGTCCGGAAATGGGAAGTCGGGCAGGTCGCCGGGAAGCCCTGCGTCCGCCGACTCGACCGTGGACGGCTGTTCCCCCTCGGCCGTCGCGTCCGCGCCGGTGCTCGGGTCGCTCTCCGTGCTGCTGTTCGACGGCGCGTCCGACGCGTCGGGCCCGTTGTCGCCGGAGCATGCGGTCAGCATGAGCGCCAGCGCGATCACGACCGACATCGCCACCGCGGGAAATCTTCTGCCGGCCTGGCCAGCTGGTGCTTCCATCGAGAACCCCAAGATCGTCGGACTGTTTCCCGGACCGTAGCCGCGCTCGCTCACATGCGACTCACACGGACGGGTCGCTCACCTGCGGAACAGAAGCACGTCCGCGCCGGGTAGCGTTCGAGGGGTGAGCCCCGCCCCGACGTCGATCCTGACCCTCGCCGCGGTCGTCGCCCTGCTCGACCGGCGCTACCCGCCCGGGACCGCGGAGTCCTGGGACGCCGTCGGCACCGTGTGCGGTGACCCGGCCCAGCCCGTCCGCAAGGCGCTCTTCGCGGTGGACCCGACGGCCGACGTCGTCGGCGAGGCGATCGAGTGGGGCGCGGACCTGCTGGTCACCCACCACCCGTTGCTGCTGCGGCCGGTGCACTCGGTGGCGGCCACCACCTTCAAGGGTGCGTTGGTTCACCGGTTGATCCGCGCTGGCGTCGCGCTGCACATCGCCCACACCAACGCCGACGCCGCGGGCGGAGGCGTGGCCGAGGCGCTGGCCGAGACCGTCGGTCTGGTTGACCTGACGCCGCTGGTGCCGCAGCGCTCCGAACCGCTCGACAAGCACGTGGTGCTCGTCCCCGAGGTCGACGCCGACGCACTGGTCGACGCGATGTCCGCGGCGGGGGCCGGCGACCTCGGGCACTACAGCAGGTGCGCCTGGACGACGACCGGCATCGGGACGTTCATCCCCGGTGCGCAGGCCAACCCCACGATCGGCACTCGCGGCGCCGCAGAGCTGGTCACCGAGACGAGGGTGGAGATGGTGGCGCCCCGCCGTCTGCGGGCCCGCGTGGTTGCGGCGGTCCGGGACGCGCACCCGTACGAGGAGCCTGCGTTCGACGTGCTGGAGACCGCGTCGCTGCCCGTCGGGACAGGGCTCGGCCGGGTCGGACGCTTGGCCGAGCCGATGACATTGCGAGCGTTCGGACAGCGTGTTGCGGAGGTGCTGCCCGCCACCGTGCAGGGGGTGCGGCTGGCCGGGGATCTCGATGCGACGGTGTCCAGAGTCGCGGTGGTCGGAGGCTCCGGCGACTCGATGTTCGACGAGGTCCGCGCCGCCGAGGTGGACGCCTTCCTCACCGCGGACCTGCGTCACCACCCGGCGTCGGAGGCGCGCGAGCGGGCGGTGTTCGAGGCGGCCGGCAGCCGGCCCTTCCTGGTCGATGTCGCGCACTTCGCCAGCGAGTGGCCATGGCTGGCGCGGGCCGCCGCCACGCTCGAGGGCGACGCGCGGGACGCGGGCACTACCGTGAGCACACGGGTCAGCACGTTCTGCACGGACCCGTGGACCACTCGGATCGCCTCGGCCACCCCAGACACACCGCCCGCACAGCCCACAGTCGGAGGTACCCGCCCGTGACCACCGCCCCCGTCGCCGACCAGCTCCGGCTCCTGGAGGTCCAGGCGCTCGACACCCGGGCCGCCCAGCTCGCCCACCAGCGCAGCTCGCACCCCGCGCACGCCGCCCTGGCCGAGATCGACGCGCGGCTCGCCGACCTCGAGGCCGCTGTGGTCACCTCGCGCACCGCAGCCGGTGACCTTCGACGCGAGCTGACCAAGGCCGAGGGCGACGTCGAGCAGGTGCGCACCCGCGCCGAGCGCAACCAGGCCCGGCTGGACTCGGCGGCGGTCGGCGCGAAGGACGCCCAGGCGCTGACCAGCGAGCTCGAGGCGCTGGCTCGGCGGCAGTCGGACCTGGAGGAGATCGAGCTCGACGTGATGGAACGGCTGGAGGCGCACGAGAAGGCCCTGGCCGAGGTCACCGAGGCCCGCGACCAGACCCTCGCCCAGCGGGAGACCGCTGCCGCCGAGCTCGACCGTGAGCTCGCCGCCGTGGACGAGCAGGCCGCGCAGGTCGCCACCGAGCGTGCCGCCAAGGCCGAGGGTCTCGACGCCGGTCTGGTCGCCCTGTACGACCGGCTGCGCGAGCACCTCGGCGGGCTCGCGGTGGCGCCGTTGCGCGGGAGGCGCTGCGAGGGCTGCCGGCTGGAGCTGAACCCCTCCGACGTCGCGCGGATCACCGCGGCCGCGCCGGAGGAGGTCGTCCGCTGCGAGGAGTGCGGACGGATCCTGGTCCGGGACGCTCCGGCGAGCTGAGAGCCGGTCGGTCGCTCGCCGGTCAGTCGCTCGGTGGGCGGTCAGCCACCGAGCCCCGGCGTCACCAGGCTGAGCACCCAGCGCCCGGGCTTCGGTTCGGCGAGCTCGACGTCGAGCAGCGACGCACCCACCAGCTCCCTGGCGGCGTCCCGCAGCTCGGCCGGCGTCGACGGCTCGGCCCCGGGGCGGGTCACCAGGTGCCGGGTCAGCAGGCCGCGGGCGTGCTTGGCCCAGTGCGACACGACGGTGCGCACCCCGTCGGACTCGCTGAGCACCCGGACGGCCACGTGCCCCGGGCCGGTGCTGGGGACCGGCCACGCCGCCGCGTACGACGACGACCGGCAGTCCACAACCAGGTGCTCCGCGGCCCACGGGTCGAGCTCGCGGCGCAGTGGTTCGCGCCAGAACCTGGCAAGCGGTCCGACGCCGGGCAGGTCCACCCCCATGGACAGCCGGTAGGCGGGGATCGACTGCGCCGGGCCGACGACGCCCCACAGGGCCGAGACCGTGCGGACGGTGCGTTCCGCGCGGTCCCGGGCGACGTCGTCGGGCAGGCGGTCCAGGCCCGCCGCCTCGTACAGGACACCGGTGTAGACCGTTCGTGCCGGGGCGGTGGGAGCGGTGAGCAGGTCGCGGTTGCGCGCGACCTCCGCGGCCAGCGACGGACCGACCCTGAGCACCTCCAGACGGTCGCGGCGACGGCTCGCGCGTACCAGGGCGCCGAGCACACGGCGGCGGGGGCGGGCCAGGCTCACGGGTGCCAGCGTGTCCAGGTCGACCGGGCTCCCGCCGTCCGGGGCGGACTTTCCCTCCGAGGGGGGCAGCAGGACGAGCACGGTCGCAGGCTAGTGCGCCGTGCCGGACGGGCGTCGCGGTGTCCGGCTACCGTGAGCGGATGGCTCAGATCAAGGTCTACGGACGCCGGTCCTACTGGGGCGGCCGCACGGCTGAGGTCTCCGACGCGGTGCAGGACGCACTCGTGGCGGCGTGGGGGCTCCCGGAGGACAAGCGGTTCCACCGGTTCCTCCTGCTCGACGACGAGGGGCTGGTGGCACCGCAGCGCGGGCCGGGCTACCTCGTCATCGAGGTGGTCTGCTTCACCGGGCGCAGCCCGGCGGCCGTGCGCGAGCTCATCCGGCGACTGACCGACGACGTCGCGCCGCGGCTCGGTCTGCCCGTTGCGGACCTGGAGGCCGTCGTCATCGAGAGCCCACCCACGCACTGGGCGATCCGCGGCACGGCCGGCGACGAGCTCGCGCTCGACTACCGGGTGGACGTCTGAGCAGGCCGCAGCGCTGCCGCAGGTGCACTGCGGGTACCCTGGATGTGGATGAGTCGGCCAGGCGGTCGCGTCGTCGGTGCCTCGGCGCCGGCGCCGAGGAACGTCCGGGCTCCGCAGAGCAAGGTGGTGGGTAACGCCCACCCGGGGCGACCCGCGGGAAAGTGCCACAGAAATCAGACCGCCGCGTCTGCTCCGGCAGGCGGGGTAAGGGTGAAACGGTGGTGTAAGAGACCACCAGCGTGCCGGGCGACCGGCGCGGCTAGGTAAACCCCACCTGGAGCAAGGCCAGACAGGGAGCGTCCGAGGGCTGCTCGCCCGAGCTCCCGGGTAGGCCGCTGGAGGCGTGCGGCAACGTACGTCGTAGATGGATGGCCGCCACCCGCGAGCGGGCAACCGCACGCGGACACAGAACCCGGCGTACCGGCCGACTCATCCCCACCCCCCACCCCCAAAGTTGATCATGCAATCCCCCGTGATCATGCAACTCAGCGTGATCGTGCGAGCTCCCCGCGCCCACCGGGGGACCCCCGTGCCCAGCACCACGGATCGCTGTTTCGGGAAGCGAACGACCGTCCGCGTGTTGCGTCCATCCGATGTTCTCCGGACGGACCGCTGTGCGCGCTCTGTTGTCGAGGCCTCACCCGTGTCGCCACGGCGAATTGCATGATCACGGGGAATTGCATGATCAACTTGGGGTGTGTGGGGGTCGTTCGCTGGGGGTGTGCCGTGGTGCTGCCCACCTCGGGGCCGCGTCAGTCCAGAACCGTGCCCCGCGCGGCCAGGGCTGCGGCGCCGACGATGCCGGCGTCGTTGCGCAGGGCGGCCGGCACGATCCGGGTCCGCAGGTCGAGCAGCGGCAGGAACTCCTCGTGCTTCTTGCTGACGCCGCCTCCGACGACGAAGAGGTCCGGCCAGAACAGGTCCTCGACCGCGCGGAAGTACCGCTGCAGCCGTTCGGCCCACTGCTCCCAGTCGAGATCCTCCCGTTCACGGGCCGCGGCCGACGCACGCGTCTCGGCGTCGTGCCCGTCGAGCTCGAGGTGACCGAGCTCGGTGTTCGGGACGAGCGTGCCGTCCACCACCAGGCAGGAGCCGATGCCGGTCCCCAGGGTGATCACGAGCACGACGCCGTCGTGATCGCGGGCGGCTCCGTACAGCACCTCGGCGTAGCCGGCGGCGTCGGCGTCGTTGACGGCCAGCACCTGGCGCCCGGTCACCTCGCCGACGACGGCGGTCACGTCCGTCCCGATCCACGAGTCGTCCACGTTCGCGGCGGACTTGGCCACCCCGTGCTGGATCGGGGCGGGGAACGTCACGCCCACCGGTAGTTCCGGCGGCAGGTGGAACGAGTCCACGAGCTCACGGACCACGGAGGCGACGGCCTCGGGCGTGGACTTCTCCGGGGTGTCGATCCGGACCCGCTCGGCCGCGAGCTCGCCGGCCGCGAGGTCCACCGGTGCACCCTTGATCCCGCTGCCGCCGATGTCGATGCCGAAGGCGCGTCCGGAACCGTGGTAGGCGGGGGTCATGGCAGGGTCAGGATCTCCGCTCCGGTCTCGGTCACCACGAGCGTGTGCTCGAACTGCGCGCTGCGCCGCCGGTCCTTGGTGACCACCGTCCAGCCGTCGTCCCACATCTCCCACTCGTGCGTGCCCAGGTTGAGCATCGGCTCGATCGTGAACACCATCCCGACCTCCATCACCGTCGAGTGGTGCGGCGCGGCGTCGTAGTGCGGCACGATCAGCCCGGAGTGGAACGCCTCGCCCACGCCGTGCCCGGTGAACTCGCGGACCACGCCGTAACCGAAGCGCTTGGCGTACTTCTCGATCACCCGGCCGATGACGTTGATCTCCCGTCCCGGACGCACCGCCTTCAGGCCGCGGGCCAGCGCCTCGCGGGTGACCTCGACGAGCTGCCGTGACTCGTCGTCGACCTCCCCGGCCATGAAGGTCACGCAGGAGTCGCCGTGCACTCCGTCCCGGTACGCGGTGATGTCGACCTTCACCAGGTCGCCCTCGGCGATCACCGTCGAGTCCGGAATCCCGTGGCAGATGACCTCGTTGACCGAGGTGCAGATGGACTTGGGGAACGGGGTCGAGCCCGGGTGCGGCTGGTACCGCAGCGCGGACGGGTAGGCGCCGTGGTCGACGACGAACTCGTGGCCGATCCGGTCCAGCTCGTCGGTGGTCACGCCGGGCACGACGTGCCTGCCGACCTCGGCGATCGCCTGGGCCGCGATGCGTCCGGCCGCGCGGATGCGCTCGATCGTCCCGGCGTCCTTGACCTCGGAGCCGGTGAACGGCAGCTCGCGGTTCTTGCCGACGTACTCCGGGCGCTCGATGTGGTCCGGGACGGAGCGCAGCGGGCTCACCGTACCCGGGACCAGTGTGCCCACGGGCGCGTGCGAGGTCGTCATACCTGGCAGTCTACGGATGACGGGCTCACCCACGGACTGCGGAGGACACATGGACGGCGACGCTCCCCGCGAGGAGTACTGGTACAACACCGAGACCGGCGAGGTCGAGCAGGGGCGGCAGAGCTCCTGGGTCTCGCGGATGGGCCCGTACCCGACGCGTGAGGCCGCGCAGGAGGCCCTGGAGAAGGCCGCACGGCGCACCGAAGCCTGGGAGGAGGAGGACCGGCGCTGGCGGGACGGCGGGTGACGCCGACGGCGTCGCCCGGCCTGGTCCGCAGATGCCGGGCCCGCTTCGGGGCCTACTTGTCGAAGCCGTGCTCCGGTGCCGGGAACTTCCGCGACCGCACCTCGTCGTTGTAGGCGCGTGCGGCATCGGCCAGCGCGGAGCGCAGCGACCCGTACGCCTTGGCGAACCGGGGTGACCACGAGCTGAGGCCGGCCATGTCCGGCCAGACCAGCACCTGCCCGTCGCAGCCTGCGCCCGCCCCGATGCCGATGGTGGGCACGTCCAGCTCCTGGGTGACCCGCTCGGCGACCGGCGCGGGCACCATCTCCAGGACGATCGAGAACACGCCGGCGTCCTGCAGCGCGCGCGCCTCGGAGACCAGGTGCTCGACGGCACCCTCCTGGCGGCCCTGGACCCGTTTGCCGCCCAGTGCGTGCTCGGACTGCGGGGTGAATCCCAGGTGCCCCATGACCGGGACCCCGCTGCCGGTGATCAGCTCGACCTGCGCGGCCACCCGGCTCCCGCCCTCGAGCTTCACCGCGTGCGCCCGGGCCTCCTTCATCACGCGCACCGCGGACGCCAGCGCCTGCTGGGGGGATGCCTCGTACGAGCCGAACGGCAGGTCCACCACCACCAGGGACCGGCGGACCGCCCCGGCCACCGCGCGGGCGTGGTAGATCATCTCGTCCAGAGTGATGGGCAGCGTGGTCGGGTAGCCGGAGAAGTTGTCGGCCACCGAGTCACCGACGAGCAGCACGTCCGTCCCGGCCTCGTCGAGCACCTGGGCGATCAGCGCGTCGTAGGCGGTGAGCATGGTGATCGGCTCTCCGCGTTCCTTGGCCTCGCGCAGGTGGTGCACCCGCACCCGCTTGGGGGCGTTCGCCTCACTCATCGGTGGTTCCCTTCGGCTCACGCCAGCGGTTGGTCACCGGAAGCCTACGGTCCCGGCCGAACGCCAACGCGGTCACCTTGGGTCCCAGCGGGTACTGCCGCCGCTTCCACTCGGCGCGGTCCACCAGCGCCAGCACCCGGTCCACCACCGACGGATCGAACCCGCGGGCCAGCAGCTCCACCCGACCCTCCGCGTGCTCCACGTAGGCGTCGAGCACCTCGTCGAGCAGGTGGTACGGCGGCAGGGAGTCGGTGTCGAGCTGGCCGGGGCTGAGCTCGGCCGACGGCGGCTTGGTGATCGAGCTCTCCGGGATCGGCGGGACCTGCCCGGCGTCGAGCGCGGCCTGGTTGCGCCAGCGCGCCAGTGCCCACACCTGCGACTTGTCGACGTCCTTGAGCGGGGCGAACCCGCCGACGGCGTCGCCGTAGATGGTCGAGTAGCCCACGGCGAGCTCGGACTTGTTCCCCGGTGCCAGCACCAGGTGCCCCTCGACGTTCGAGATTCCCATCAGGAGCATCCCGCGGATGCGTGCCTGGATGTTCTCCCCGGCGATCCCGGGCAGCTCGAGGCGGCCCTGGAAGGCGTCGGCGATCGGGGCGATCGTGATCACCCTGTAGTCGGCGCCGAGCCGCTCGGCGAGGTCCGCCGCGTCGTCACGGGAGTGCTGCGAGGAGTGGGCGGACGGCATCGAGACCCCGACGACGTTCGCCCCGCCCAGGGCGTCGGCCGCCATCGCGGCGACCAGGGAGGAGTCGATCCCGCCGGACAGCCCCAGCACCACCGACCGGAATCCGTTCTTGGTGGCGTAGCCCCGTAGCCCGGTGACCACGGCCGCGTACATCTCGGCGTCCGGGTCCATCGGTTCGGCGATCTCGCCGGGCGCCGGAGGGCCGGCATCGGGCAGGTCCCAGACCAGCAGGTGCTCGGTGAACCGTGGTGCCCCGGCCAGGGGAGCGGCATCGGGCCCGACGACGAAGGAGCCACCGTCGAAGACCAGGTCGTCCTGGCCTCCCACGAGGTTGACGTAGGCCACGGGAGCATCCACCTCGCGGGCCCGGCGGGCGGCGAGCTCGGCGCGCAGGTGGCCCTTGCCCTCCTCGTACGGGGAGCCGTTGAGGACCAGCAGCAGGTCGAGCCCGGCCTCGGCGAGCGCGACGACCGGACCGTCGTCCTGCCAGATGTCCTCGCAGATCACCAGGCCCACCCGGCGTCCGGCGACGTCGACCACGCACGGCCGGTCACCGGGCGCGAAGATCCGGTACTCGTCGAAGACGCCGTAGTTGGGCAGGTGGTGCTTGTCGTACCGGTCGACGACCGCCCCGCGGTGCAGGACGACCGCCTGGTTGGTGGCCCGTCCGGTCGAGGTGCGTCCCAGCGAGCCCAGGACGACCGTCAGCTCACCCAGACCCCGCTGCTCGAGGCGGGTCGCGACGTCCTGCACGGCGTGCTCGGCCGCGCGGGCGAACGAGTCACGCAGCGCGAGGTCCTCGATCGGGTAGCCGGTCAGCGTCATCTCCGGGAAGACGACGAGCGACGCGCCGGCCTCGGCGGCCCGGGCGGCCCAGGCCAGGACCCGGTCGGCGTTGCCCCCGACGTCGCCGACACAGGTGTCGATCTGCGCCAGTGCGATCCGCAGAGAAGCCATCCCACGAGCGTACCGACGCCGGCGGGGTCCGCAGCGCGCCCCTTCCTGGCCGACGGCGGACCGCGGACCGCCGTCAGGAGTGGTTCGCCCGGTCCCTGCCGATCCCGCCCAAGTGGGTGTGCGTGAAGGCGTCCGGAAGCTTCAGCCCGTACCCCAGGGCGCGGTCGACTGCCACGTGGAACGCCCAGGCCAGGGCGACGAGGCCGAACCAGGTCGACACGTCGGGTGCCGAGCCGCTGACCACGGTCGCGACGAGGGCCAGCGCGGCCGGCCAGGCGTACGTGTGGACGGCGTTGTACCAGGCTGCCCCGACCGCGGGGGACCGCAGGTATCCGAGCGCAGACAGGTCGAACGCCAGGAACAGGGCCAACGGCAACCACCACCGGTCCGGGGCGATGGCGATCGTCCCCACCATCGCGAGTGCCGCCATGATGCCGTTCTCGATCCGCTGGACCACCACCGGACCCGTCGGGCCGCCTTCTTCCACCGTGGTCCCTCCGTTCGTCCCTCGGGGCGGCAACGGTACGCCAGGACACATCCCGGACACACGGGTGCGGCAGGATGTGGTCATGGACAGACAGCAGGAGTTCGTCCTCCGCACCGTCGAGGAGCGGGACATCCGCTTCATCCGGCTCTGGTTCACCGACGTCCTGGGTCAGCTCAAGTCGGTGGCCGTGGCCCCGGCCGAGCTCGAGGCGGCCTTCACCGAGGGCATCGGCTTCGACGGCAGCGCGATCGAGGGGCTGACCCGGGTCTACGAGGCGGACATGCTCGCCAAGCCCGACCCGTCGACGTTCCAGGTGCTGCCGTGGCGCGGGGACACCCACGGGACGGCGCGGATGTTCTGCGACATCCAGACCCCCGACGGCGAGCCCTCCCTGGCCGACTCCCGGTACGTGCTGCGCCGCGCGCTGTCCCGGGCCGGTGAGCAGGGCTTCACCTTCTACACGCACCCCGAGGTCGAGTTCTACCTGTTCGAGGACCAGGCCGACCCGACCGCTCCGCTGCGGCCCGTCGACTCCGGCGGCTACTTCGACCACGTGCCGCGCGGTACCGGGCACGACTTCCGGCGCGCGACCATCACGATGCTCGAGTCGATGGGGATCTCGGTGGAGTTCTCCCACCACGAGGCCGGGCCCGGCCAGAACGAGATCGACCTACGCTACGCCGACGCGCTGACCACCGCGGACAACATCATGACGTTCCGGACCGTGGTCAAGGAGGTCGCCCTCGAGCAGGGCATCTACGCCTCGTTCA
>CAYQFJ010000070.1:0-13859 GCA_964416715.1 uncultured Actinotalea sp.
CGCGAACCTCTCCGGCCTCTTCGACGTGACCATCAGCGCAACGGGGCTCGTGCAGGGGAGGTCGCGGACCGGCGTGACGCTGACGGGGCGAGTCGGCACCACCAACCGGCTCGCAGCGGCCGGAACGGTCGTCGCGACGGCGCGGACGAGGTGCTGTTGCTCGCTCCGACCCGCCGGGGCGCCGCCCGGCTGCGCGACGAGCTGTCCGCGCGGCTGCGGCGCACGGTGGGACGGCCGATCGTGCGGACCGCGGCCTCGGCGGCGTTCTCCGTGCTGCGGGCCCGGGCCGCACTGCTCGGCGAACCGGCGCCGATCCTGATCAGTGGCCCGGAGCAGGACCAGGTGCTGGCCGAGCTGCTCGCCGGCCACGCGGCGGGCGAGGGGACGGCGGTGACCTGGCCGCCGAACGTGCCGGCGGAGGCGCTCGGCCTGCGGGCGTTCCGCGACGAGCTGCGTGACCTCCTGATGCGGGCCGCCGAGCGTGGCCTGCGGCCCGAGGACCTGCGCGGGCTCGGAGAGCGGCAGGGGAGGCCGGAGTGGGTCGCGGCGGCCGCGGTGTACGCCGAGTACCTGGACGTCACCCGGCTGCGCTCGGGTACGCCGGACCTCGGGGCTCGCCTCGACCCGGCGGTCGTGGTCGACGAGGCCGCAGAGGCCCTGCGGGCCTGGGACGACGAGGTGCCGGGTGCCGACCGCCCACGGTGGTCCCTGGTGGTGGTCGACGACTACCAGGAGGCGACCGCCGCCACCGCGCGGCTGCTGCACCAGCTCGCAGACGACGGTGCGGACCTGGTGCTGGTGGCGGACCCGGACTCCGCCGTGCAGACCTTCCGGGGTGCTGCGCCCGCGCTGGTCGAGCGCGCCTCCGTCGGGCCCGCGGGCAGCGAGCTCGGGGCGTTCGACGCGGAGGAGATCGTGCTGGACCGGGTGTGGCGGCACGGTCCGGCGATGCGTGCGGCGGTGCAGGCGGTCACCGCCGAGATCCGCGGTCCGGGGCGCGCCCACCGGGCCGCCGAGTCCGCCGTGGCGCCTGAGGGCGAAGCCGGGCGCCCGGTGTCGGTACACCTGCTGAGGTCCCCCGCGCAGGAGGCCGCCTACGTCGCGCACGTGCTGCGCTCGGCCCGGCTGCACGACGACGTCCCGTGGCACCGGATGGCCGTCGTCGTGCGTTCCGGCTCGCAGGTCACCGAGCTGCGACGGGCGCTGCTGCTTGCTCAGGTGCCCGTCGCGGTGCAGGGCAGCGACGTTCCGCTGCGTTCCGAGCCGGCGGTGCGCCCGCTGCTGCGCGCACTGGCCTGGGCGCTCGACCCGGACGGGCTCGACGCGGCCGGCGCCGGCGAGCTGTTGACCTCGCCGCTGGGTGGGATGGACGCCGTGGGACTGCGGCGGCTGCGCCGGGCGCTGCGCGCCGAGGAGCTCGCCGCAGGAGGAGGACGGGCGAGCGACGCACTGCTGTTGGAGGTGCTGGCCGAGCCGGTGCGCGCGGCGACGCTGCCCGCCGCGGTGCGCCGACCGGTCACCCGGCTGGCGAGGGTGCTGGCCGCGACCCGGGACGCGCTCGTCGCACCGGGCAGCGCGGCGCCGGACGTGCTCTGGGCGTTGTGGTCCGCGGCCGGGTTGGCCGAGCCGTGGCGCCGACAGGCGGTGGCGGGTGGTCCGGGAGGGGCGCGGGCGGACCGTGACCTGGACGCCGTCCTCTCGTTGTTCGCCGCCGCGGAGCAGTTCACCGACCGGTTCCCGCAGGCGCCCCTCGCGTCGTTCCTGGACCACCTCGCGTCCCAGGACCTGCCCGCGGACTCTCTGGCCGCCCGGGGCGACCGCGCCGAGTCCGTGGCGTTGCTGACCGCGGCCGGGGCCGCCGGGGGCGAGTGGGACCTCGTCGTCGTCGCGGGGGTCCAGGAAGGCGTCTGGCCGGACCTGCGGCTGCGTGACTCCGTCCTGGGCGCACAGACGTTGGTCGAGCTGCTGGCCGGACGCGGGGCCGCCCCGGCCGGTGCGGCGACGCGGGCAGCGACGGACCCGGCCGCACGCGCCTCCGCCTTCGGCCAGGCCCGCGCCGCGGTGCTCGACGACGAGCTGCGCGCCTTCGCCGTGTCCGTCTCTCGCGCGCGCAGCCGGCTGGTCGTGACCGCCGTGCGCGACGCGGACCACGAGCCGTCCGGCCTGGTCGACCTGATCGACCCCGGACCGCAGGACGCCGCGCCCGGTGAGGCCGAGCCCGTCGACCACCGGGTGACCTCGGTGCCGTCCGCGCTGGACCTGCGGGGTCTGGTGGCCCGGTGCCGCGCGGAGCTGATGGCATCGCCGGACGCGACGGCGGAGCACCCGACTGCCGTCCTGCTGGCTCGCCTGGCCGCCGAAGGGGTGCCGGGCGCGCACCCCGACCGGTGGTACGGCGCACCGGAGCTGTCGACCGCGCAGCCGCTGTGGACTCAGGACGGTGAGGTCCCGTTCAGTCCGTCCAAGCTCGAGACAGCGTCCACCTGTGCGCTGCGGTGGGCGCTGGAAGCGGCCGGCGGGACGGCGGCGGACTCGCGCGAGCAGTCGTTGGGGACGCTCGTGCACGCCATCGCCGCGGAGCTGCCCCGGGGCTCCGAGGACGAGCTCGCCGAGAGGCTGGACGCCCGGTGGGGCGAGCTCGGCCTGACCGACGGGTGGGTCGGCCTCGCCCAGCGCCGGCGGGCCCGCGAGATGATCCGCCGGCTGGCCGGCTACCTGGCGCAGGCCGACGAGCCGGTCGCGGTCGAGCAGGGCTTCGTCGCCCGGCTGGGACGCGTCGTGCTGCGCGGCACCGTCGACCGGCTCGAGCGGTTCACCGACGCCGAGGGGCGGACCCGGATCCGTGTCGTGGACCTCAAGACCGGCCGCACGGCGGCGCGGACCGAGGACGCTCTTCGTCATCCGCAGCTCGGGGCGTACCAGGCGGCGCTGGACGCGGGCGCCTTCGACGAGGCGTTGGGGCCGGACGTCGTGGGTCCGGACGGAACGGTCGGCGGGGGCGCCTCGCTGGTCTACGTCGGGACGGGCGCGAAGTCCTGGACCACGCGCGAGCAGCCCGCGTTGCAGGAGGACACCGATCCGGGCTGGGCCCGTGAGCTGATCGACGAGGTTGCGGACACGGTGAGCCGGTCGGCGATGGCCGCGACGCTCAACGACCGCTGCTGGACCTGCCCGGTCGCCCGGTCCTGCCCGGCGCAGCCGCAGGGACGAGTGGTGGGCCAGTGAGCGGGGTCGTGGTGGACGGGGACGTGGGCACCGGCCGGGCGGAGCGCGCCGGCGCGCCGGGCGCACGGCTCGACGCGGTCCGGATCGCCGACCTGCTCGGTCGCCCGCGGCCGACCGACGAGCAGCGACGGGTCATCGAGGCCCCGCTCGAACCGTTCCTGGTCGTGGCCGGGGCCGGCTCCGGCAAGACCGAGACGATGGCGGCCCGGGTGGTGTACCTCGTGGCCAACGGCCTGGTCGAGGCCGACCGGGTGCTCGGACTGACGTTCACCCGGAAGGCGGCCGGTGAGCTGTCCGAGCGGGTGCGCCGACGGCTGCGCGCGCTGCGACGCCTCCGCGCCGGGGGTGCGGGGCAGACGTCGATGCTGGTGGCCCCGACCGTCGCCACGTACCACTCGTACGCAGCGGCGCTCGTCGGTGACCACGCCCTGCGGCTGGGTCTGGAGCCGTCGTCACGGCTCCTCGGTGAGGCGGGGCGGTGGCAGCTCGCCCACGAGGTGGTGGAGCGGTGGGGCACCGACCTCGGGGTCGACTACGCACCGTCGACCGTCACCACGGCGCTGCTCGGTCTGGCGGAGGAGCTCGCCGAGCACCTGGTGTCGCCGGCGGAGCTGCGTTCCGTCACGGCCTCGATGCTGGACGCGCTGGACCGCACACCGGAGCGTGACCCGGTCAAGTCGGACGGGAACAAGCTGCTGCGCGACGTGCGCCGCTCGGTACGGCTGCGTGGCCTGCTGGCCGACCTGGTCGAGGAGTTCACCGCGCGCAAGCGGGAGTCGGACCAGATCGACTTCCCCGACCAGGTCGCGCTGGCCGCTCGGATCGCGATGGAGGTGCCCGACGTCGGGGTCCTGGAGAGGGCGCGCTTCGACGTCGTCCTCCTGGACGAGTACCAGGACACCTCCGTGGCTCAGCTCCGGCTGCTCGGCCACCTGTTCGGCGGGGACGGCGCGGGAGCCGGGCACCCGGTCACGGCCGTCGGGGATCCGCACCAGTCGATCTACGGGTGGCGCGGCGCGAGCGCCGGAGGACTCGAGCGGTTCCCCGAGCGGTTCCCCCGGCGTACCGACGACGGGGGTACCGACCCCGCCGCGGTGCTGGCGCTGTCCACCTCGTGGCGGAACGACCGGGCGGTCCTCGCCGCCGCCAACCTCGTGTCCGGACCGTTGCGATCCGCGGCCGTGCTCGACCTCCCGGAGCTGAGCCCGCGGCCCGGAGCCGGCCCGGGCGAGGTCGGTACCGCGTACCTGGAGACCGCCGACGACGAGGCGCGGGCGGTGGCGGAGTTCATCTCCTCCCGACGCGCGGAGCTCGGCGGGGAGATCGCCGCCACCAACGGCGGCCCAGACGGCGGCACCGACGGCGGCCCAGACGGCGGCACGGGCGCTGGTACGGACGGAGCGGCTCCCGTGACGGCGGCGGTGCTGTGCCGCAAGCGGGCGCAGTTCCCCGCGTTGCACGCAGCGCTGCTCGCCGCGGGGCTGCCGGTGGAGGTCGTCGGCCTCGGTGGGTTGCTGGACACCCCCGAGGTGGTCGACCTCGTCGCCGCGCTCCAGGCCGCGCACGACCCGTCCCGCGGCGATGCACTGATGCGGTTGCTCACCGGACCGCGGGCACGGCTCGGGCTGGCCGACCTGCACGCGCTGGCCGACTGGTCGGCCGAGCTGGCCGGTCCGCGTCCGGCCGCACCGGCCGAGGACCAGGAGCAGTCCCGCGAGCCGGACGTCGTGGACGAGCGCAGCATCGTCGACGCGCTCGACGAGCTGCCGAGGCCCGGCTGGGTCAGTCGCCGCGGCCGCTCGCTGTCCGAGCCGGGCCGGGAACGGTTGGCCGACCTCGGCGAGCTTCTGCGGATCCTGCGCGGCCAGACGTTCCTGCCGGTGGTCGACCTGGTCGGCGAGGCCGAGCGGTTGCTCGGGCTGGACATCGAGGTCGGCGCGCGCTCGGTGGACCCGGCGGTCGCCCGGGCCAACCTCGACGCCTTCCGGTCGGTCGCCGCCGCCTTCGACGACACCAACGACCGCGGGACCCTGGGGGCGTTCCTCGCCTGGCTGGACGCCGCCCAGCAGGAGGAACGCGGGCTCGACGTGCCGGTGAGCGGGATGGATCCCGCGGCGGTCCAGCTCCTCACCGTGCACGCCGCGAAGGGACTGGAGTGGGACGTCGTGGCGGTTCCGGGGATGGTCGAGCGCAGCTTCCCCAGCGAGCCGAGGACGACCGGGTGGATCAAGGACCATGGTGCCCTCCCGGCCGCCCTGCGCGGGGACCGCGCCGACGTGCCCGATGTGTCGCTCGCGGGCGCCTCGGACACGGCCGAGCTGGTCCAGCGGTTGACCGGGTACCGCGACGCGCACGCGGCCCATGCGCTCGCCGAGGAGCGGCGCCTCGCCTACGTCGCGGTGACCCGGGCGCGCCGTCATCTGCTGCTGTCCGGTTCGTGGTGGCGGGACGGGAAGAGGCCGACGGCACCGTCGGAGTTCCTGATCGAGCTGGCCGATGCCGCGGGGCCCGAGGGACGATCCGGGTGGGCGCCGGATCCGGCCGACCCCGATGAGCAGGGCGTCGCCCGGAACCCGCGGCCGGCCAAACCGGAGCCGCCGGCCGCGGACCCGCCCGTGTGGCCGGCTCCGGAACCGACGTCGGACGGCACCGTCCATGCCGCGAGGTCTCGGGCGGCCGCGGCGGTTCGTGGGGCGCTGGACGCCCACTCGGGGGGCGGCCCCGTCGGGCCACCCGACGACGACGGCTCCGTCGGGCCACCCGACGACGACGGCCCCGCCGACGAGCTGTTCCGGCTGGCCGAGCTGTTGCTCGCCGAGCGACGTCGAGGGCGCAGCGACCGTTCGACCGTCGCGCTGCCGGGACACCTCTCGGCCTCCGCGCTGGTCCGGCTGGCGGCCGACCCGCAGCAGTTCGCCGTCCAGCTCCGCCGCCCCGTCCCGTTGGCGCCCTCGACCGCCGCCCGACGCGGGACGGAGTTCCACGCCTGGGTGGAGGAGTACTTCGGTGCCGCCGCGCTGGTCGACGTGGACGCCATGCCGGGTGCCGATGACGGCGCGGTGTCCGACGACACCGACCTGGCACGGCTGCGGGCGAACTTCCTCGCCTCACCCTGGGCCGACCGGACCCCGATCGCCGTCGAGGTCGACATCGAGACGCCCGTCGGCGAGGTGGTGCTGCGCTCGCGGATCGACGCCGTCTTCGCCGACGACGGGGCCACGACCGCCGGGGCGGGTGCGGTGGTCGTCGACTGGAAGACCGGCCGGCCGCCCACCGACCCGGAGGCGATCCGGGCTCGTGAGCTCCAGCTCGCGGTCTACCGGCTGGCGTGGTCCCGCAGCCGCGGGGTGCCGATCGAACGGGTGCGTGCCGCGTTCTTCTACGTCGCGACCGGTGAGACGGTGTGGCCGCAGCGGCTGCTCGGCGCCGGGGAGATCGAGGCCGTGCTGACCGCCGGAACCGGTCAGGCGGACGGCGCCGCCGGTGTGGAGCCGCCCTCGGACGGTTCGTCCAGCTGATCACTCTCCGAGCCCGCCGTGCCCTCGGTTGCGGCCGCGCGCGCCGCCTTCTCCTCCGCTGCCGCTCGCTCGGCGGCGGCCGCGACCTGTTGCGCCGCCTGTTCGGCGGTCGCGTGCTCCTCCAGCTCGGCCAGCATCCCGCGAGCGTCGTCGATCACCGCCTGGTCGCCGGTCCGGACGCCGTACAGCAGCCACCTGGCGAGGGCCAGCTCCCCGGCGAGCAGCGCGCGCTCGGCGAGGTGGTGGTCGCTGAGCTCGGTACGGCGCAGGCTGTACGCCTCGAGGATGGGGTCGACGGCCTCCTGCGGAGCAGCGACCAGCAGCCAGGCCAGGTCGTCGGCGGGGTCGGCGACCTTCGCCTCCGACCAGCCGAGGACCGCCGTCGGCTCGGCACCGGTGCACAGCACGTGGTCGGCCGAGAGGTCACCGTGCACGACCGTCGGCTGGAACCGCCACACGGCCACGTCCTCCAGCGCGCGCTCCCAGCGTTGCAGCAGGACCGTCGGCACGTACCCGGTGCGCGCGGCCTCGTCCACCTCGGACAGCCGACGCTTCCGATAGGACTCGGCGTCGTACACCGGCAGACCAGCGTCCTCGATGGTGGAGGACGGCAACTCGTGCAGGGCAGCGATCGCCCGGCCGAGTGCCGCCGCCAGACCGGGCCCGGGGCCGAGCTGCTCCAGCCGCAACGGCCGTCCGGGCAGCTGCGGGTGCACGACGGCACGCCCGCCCTCGGGCAGGTCCGCGAAACCCGCCGGCCGGGGTACGTCGAACGGCAGCCGGCCGGAGTCCACGTGCGCGGTCAGTGCCTCCAGCAGGGCGACCTCCGCCTCCAGGGCCGCACCGGCGGCGGAGTCCTGCGGTGCACGGACCATCCATCGCCGACCCTCCGCGTCGACCACCACCGTTGCGTCGACCGATGGTCCCTGCGGCCCGACGCGGCGCACGTCGTAGGCGTCCAACCCGGGGATGGCGACGGTCGCCAGGGCAGCCAGGGCGAGCGGTGAACGGGGCATCTGCCCACGGTAGGCGCACGGGCGTGCCGCGGCGCGGCGTCGTCCGGGCGTGTCGGTGGGCCGGGGGCCGGGACGTAGTGTGTCGCCGTGGACTGGACCCGGCTGCCGCTGGCCCGGGGGAGCGTCGGACGCGCGGCGCACCGCCGGCTCGAACCCGACGTGCTCACCCGTTCGTGGCGGTCGGAGCGCACCCGGGTGGTCCTGGTGGCCGACGGACGGGTCGCCACCCGGGCCGCCGCCGGGACCGAAGGTACGGGCGACGCGGGCACGAACGGCGTGCGACTCGACCTGTACCCGCCGTCGTCGTTGTCCCACCTCCTGCCGGGCGGTCCGGGCACGGACGGCAGCGGTGGGCCGCCGCTCCTGCTGTTCCTCGGCGAGGTCGAGGAGAACAGGGCCGTGGGGAGCGGGGTCGAGAGCCGCACTCGCGGGAACGGCACGGACCCGACGGACGCCGGCGACGACCCGGGCGCCTACCTCGCGCTCGTCCTGCCGGACCGCCCCTCGCCGTCCGGCACCGGGGTGGGGATCGAGGGCGTGCCGGACCTGAGCGACGCCTCGGGCATGCCCTTCCGGTGGTCGACGCTGCGCGACGTCGGGCACGGGCTGGACGACGCCGACGCCGGCCTGGCGGCGACCGCGCTCGGCCTGGCCGCGTGGCACCTGCGCAACCCGCGGTGCCCGCGGTGCGGCGCGATCACCGTCGTCGCGCAGGGTGGGTGGCTGCGGCGGTGCTCGGTCGAGCGCTCCGAGCAGTACCCGCGCACCGACCCGGCGGTGATCATGGCCGTGGTCGACGTCGACGACCGGCTGCTGCTCGGCCACGCCGCGCACTGGCCCGAGCGCCGGTACTCGACGCTCGCGGGCTACGTCGAACCCGGGGAGTCCATCGAGGACGCGGTGCGACGCGAGGTCGCCGAGGAGGCGGGCATCGTCGTCGGCGAGGTGGTCTACCGCGGCAGCCAGCCGTGGCCGTTCCCCGCCTCACTGATGCTCGCGTTCGTCGCGGGCGCGATCACCACGGACGCCGTGCCCGACGGCGTCGAGCTGACCGACGTCCGGTGGTTCACCCGGGCGGAGCTCGCCACGGCGGTCGCCGGGGGTGACGTGCTGCTGCCGATGCGCGCCTCAGTCGCCCGGGCGCTCATCGAGGACTGGTACGGCGAGGAGCTGCCCACACCCGGCCCGTGAGACCGCGCACCTTGGCCGGGCACGGGGGTCCGGGCGGAGCGGGGTCAGGACAGGCGCTGCTGGACCTCGGCCAGTGACGGGTTCGTCGCGGCGCTGCCGTCCGGGAACAGCACGGTGGGGACGGTCTGGTTACCGCCGTTGACCTGCTCGACGAACGCGGCCGCCTCGGGGTGCTCCTCGATGTTCACCTCGGTGTACGGGACCCCGGCGGAGTCCATCTGCGACTTGAGCCGGCGGCAGTAGCCGCACCAGGTGGTCGAGTACATCTTCACGGTGCCGGCCTCGGGCGCTGCGGTGGTCACGTCGCTCATCAGTCCTTACGTTCGTCAGGTTGGTCGATGGTCTCTCGACGGTGCCAACCATCCCCGCTCGCACTTCCTTCCCGGGCCGGCGTGTCACCGGGGGCTGGGAGGATGGGAAGCGATGTCTGCCGATGCTCTTCTCGAGGCCCTCGACCCGGACCAGCGTGAGGTCGCGCTCGCGCTGACCGGTCCCGTGTGCGTGCTCGCGGGGGCGGGTACCGGCAAGACGCGTGCCATCACGCACCGGATCGCCTACGGCGTGCGTACCGGCACGTACTCGCCGACCAGCGTGCTCGCGGTCACGTTCACCGCCCGCGCTGCCGGCGAGATGCGCACCCGGCTGCGCGACCTCGGCGTGGCGGGCGTCCAGGCCCGTACCTTCCACGCCGCCGCGCTGCGCCAGCTCTCCTACTTCTGGCCGCAGGTGGTGGGCGGCAGCCCACCGCGCATCCTCGAGCACAAGGCGCCGGTGGTGGCCGAGGCGGCGCAACGCCTCGCACTGTCCGTCGACCGGCTGACGATCCGGGACCTCGCCTCGGAGATCGAGTGGTCCAAGGTGAGCCTGGTCGCCGCGGACGACTACGTGCGTGCTGCGGCGGCGACCGACCGCCCGCCACCGGCGGGTTACGACCGCTCGACGGTCGCCCGGATGATCTCTGCGTACGAGGACGTCAAGGACACCCGCGGCGTCATCGACTTCGAGGACGTGCTGGTCCTGCTGGGCCACATGCTGGAGAGCCGGCGCGACGTGGCCGAGACGGTGCGCTCGCAGTACCGGCACTTCGTGGTCGACGAGTACCAGGACGTGTCCCCGGCCCAGCAGTACCTGCTCGACCAGTGGCTCGGCGGCCGGCACGAGCTGTGCGTGGTCGGCGACCCGAGCCAGACGATCTACTCGTTCACCGGAGCCACCCCGCACCACCTGACCACCTTCGCCGAGAAGCACCCCGGGGCGACGACGGTGCGGCTGGTCCGCGACTACCGCTCCACCCCCCAGGTGGTCGACCTGGCCAACCGGCTGCTGCGGCGGGTGCCCGGGCAGCGACGTCGGCCCGCGGAGCTGGAGCTGGTCGCGCAGCGCCCGTCCGGTCCCCCGGTGGGCTTCACCACGTACGACGACGACGAGGCCGAGGCCGCCGGGGTCGCGGCCCGGATCGGCCGGCTGATCGCCGCCGGCACGCCGGCCTCCGAGATCGCCGTGCTCTACCGGACCAACGCCCAGTCCGAGGCGTACGAGCAGGCGCTGTCCGACGCCGGCATCGGCTATCTGGTGCGCGGTGGGGAACGGTTCTTCGCCCGCAAGGAGGTGCGGGACGCCATCGTGCTGCTGCGTGGTGCGGCCCGCTCGATGGGCGAGCTCCCGCTGTCGGAAGCGGTCCGCGACGTGCTGGCCTCGGCGGGCTGGAGTCCCGAGCCACCCGCGGCGCGCGGTGCGGTGCGCGAGAGGTGGGACTCCCTCCAGGCGCTGGTGGCGCTGGCCGACGAGCTCGCGGCGCGACCGGCCCCGGCGGCGTCGGGGGACGGGGCGGCACCGGGCCCGGATCCCGACGCGTCGGGCTCGGCCGGCGCCGACGCGACGCCCACCCTGGTCGACCTGGTCGCCGAGCTCGACGAGCGGATGGCGGCCCAGCACGCACCGGCGGTCGACGGCGTGACCCTCGCATCCCTGCACGCCGCCAAGGGTCTGGAGTGGGACGCGGTCTTCCTGGTCGGGCTGAGCGAGGGGCTGATGCCGATCTCGCTCGCGGAGGCAGACGCCGCCGTCGCGGAGGAGCGGCGACTGTTGTACGTGGGGATCACCCGCGCACGGGAGCACCTCGAGCTGAGCTTCGCCCGTTCCCGGAACCCGGGCAGCCGGAGCAGCAGGCGACGGACCCGGTTCCTCGACGGCATCTGGCCCGCGAACGACGCCGGTCCGGGTCGCGGGGGTGCCCGTGGCACGGGCGGCAGCCGCAGCACCCGACCGGTCGAGGACGGTGACCACGACCCGGTGCTGCTCGACGCGCTGCGTCAGTGGCGGACCCAGGTCGCGGTGGAGAGCGACCGGCCCGCCTACACGGTGCTGGTCGACGCGACGCTCACCCAGATCGCCGCCGCGCGGCCGACGACGATCGCCGAGCTGGCACGGATCCGTGGGATCGGGCCGGCGAAGCTGGACCGGTTCGGAGCGTCGATCCTCGCGGTCGTCGCGGGTGCTTGAGCGCGGCGCGAGAACTCGGCCGTTAATTCGGTTGTGCCCGGGACGCGAGCGGTCTAACGTCTTTCACGTCCTGAGCAGGAGCGGCCCGGTCGCGAGACCCGGCCCCGATCGAGAGAGGGGGGAGACCACCGATGAAGACCATCATCATGCTCGCTGCTGCCGCGGCGGGCGTTGCGCTGCGTGGCGTCCTCCTCATCGATCGCTCCGGAGGGCGCGGCGTGTCCGGGACGGGTGTCGCCCGTCCCCGTGCGGCGTGGCGCATCGCCGAGGGCGTCAGCCTCAGCGGCACCATCCAGCGAGACTCCGTAGGAGTCGTCCCGGTCTGACAGACCGGCGTCGACCAGGCCGCGGAGTCCTCTCGGATCCGCGGCCTTCGTGTTCTCCCCGAGCGGGCGACGAACGAAGGCACCGGACTCCGGCACCGCTTCATCGTCCAGAACGGAACTCAGGAGGACATCGTGCGGCCCACCACGCTGCTCGAGAGCCCGAGCCAGGTCTCATCCCGCACCTGGCCGGCCGGACCGCCCCCGGCCCCGACCAAGCCCGACCAGGCGACGGACCGGTCCGCCCAGACCCGCCGTGCTGCCGCCGCCGCCTTCGACAGCCTCGTCGCCACGATGGTGCCGTGCCGCCAGAACGACCCCGAGCTGTGGTTCGCCGAGCGGTCGGCCGAGGTCGAGCAGGCGAAGGCGTTGTGCCGGCAGTGCCCGCTGCGCCAGGGATGCCTCGACGGGGCCGTGCAGCGTCGCGAGCCGTGGGGCGTCTGGGGCGGTGAGGTCTTCGTCGACGGTGTCGTCGTCCCGCGCAAGCGCGGTCGGGGCCGACCCCGCAAGGACGAGGCCGCCGCCTGACGTCGGCGCCGGAGCACGGGCGGCTACTCGCCCGACCGTCCGCTGCCGGAGGGCGGGTTGCACCCGCAGTCGGGGTGGACGGTCCACCGCCGGCGTCGAGGGGTCGCACCGGGCAGGGCGATCTCGAAGGAGGCGTCGGTGAGCTCCGTCGGGCGCCCGTCGACCATCGCGAGGACCGCTGCGGCGGCGAGGGCGGACGCCGTCGCCGCCGTGACGGTCTCGGCGCCGCCCGGGCTCGGACTCCCCGCGCGGGCGTGGGTCGGCCCGTGCCGCGCCGTGAGGAGCTGGGTCGCGATCTGCGGCCATGCCGGGTCGCGCTCGGTGCGGTGCAGGTCCAGGCAGCGCAGGCAGGCGGTCTCCCCCGGTCGGACCAGGGGCCCGACCAGCACGGAGGCCTCCCGGACGACGACGGACAGGTGCGGCTGGTCGTCCTGGGTCAACGCCGCGTAGCGTGTCGGGTCGGCCACGTGCTGCTCGACGAGGACCGTCAGGGTCGGTCGGGGCCCGCGCGGGCTCGCGGAGCCGGTCAGGCCGTTGTGGCCGGCCGGTGAGGTGATCGTGCGGACCTGCGGGGCGACGTCGTGCATGGCGCGTGCCACCGCGCCCGTCCGCGCGGTGCCCACGTCACGCACCCCGATCCCACCGAGGCCGATGTCGCGCGGTCCCACGACCTGCGGGTCGTCGAGCTCGACGGTGCCGATGCCGGCGGTGGCGACCAGCCCGGCGAGCATCGCCCCGACCCGCCCGAGCCCTTCGATCCGGACCACGGAAGTCCCGCGGTGCGCCAGGACGGCGGCACCGTGCCCGTCCTCGGCCACGGTGGACCATGCCGAGACATCGGGTGCGTCGTCGTGCGCCGGAGCGCCCACCAGCAGGCGCGCCGACCGCAGGTGCTCGAGCAACGCTCCCACCTCGGCGTCGGGAGCACCCTCACGGCGCAGGGCCGAGCGCACCGTGTCCCGGTCGGACCCGTGCGGCACGGTGCACAGGGCGCGGCAGGCCGCCGGGCTCAGGTCGGCCAGCACGGCGGCCCAGCGCGGGTCGGTGCCCAGCTGGACCTGCGTGGTGGCGCGCCACAGGATCGGCAGCCCCGTCCGTAGTCGCATGTCCACCCCGCCCCCCGGCCGGTACACGCGGCCGTCCGTGCCGCGACGTCGTGCCACGTGCGTCGGCCACTGTGCCCGACGCACGGCACTCACCCGGGGTTGTCCACAGGTCCAGGACGCCGGGACGCGCGAGAGGCGGCCCGCGTCGCGCGGGCCGCCTCTCGAACGGTATGGGTACGGCGGCTCAGGCCTTGCCGAGGATCCGGTTCAGCTTGGTGCCGCAGACCGGGCACACACCCTTGGCCATCCGGCGACCGTTGGCGACGACCACGTCACCCTCGGCCTCGCGCTTCTCCTTGCACTTCACGCAGTAGAACTCGCCCTTGTAGGTCTCGGCCATGAGGTATCTCCGTTCAGAAGGCTTGCGCACCGGACGTGATCGACCCGGCCGGCCCGGGAGCGCCGCCGAGGGTTCGGCCGTGCGTCACCGTGCACGGACAGCGTAGTGCG
>CAYQFJ010000071.1:0-13840 GCA_964416715.1 uncultured Actinotalea sp.
CGGGCAAGTCGACGACGCTCGCCTCGATCGTCGACCTGGCGAACCGCACCCGCAACGACCACATCATGACCGTGGAGGACCCGATCGAGTTCCTCCACCGGCACAAGAAGTCGCTGATCAACCAGCGCGAGGTCGGTGCGGACACGCACTCCTTCGCCAGCGCGCTCAAGCACGTGCTGCGTCAGGACCCGGACATCATCATGGTCGGCGAGATGCGGGACCTGGAGACGATCTCCGTGGCACTGACCGCGGCGGAGACCGGGCACCTCGTGTTCGCGACCCTGCACACGCAGGACTCGGCCCAGACGATCGACCGGATCATCGACGTCTTCCCGTCGCACCAGCAGGCCCAGGTGCGCACCCAGCTCGCCAGTGCGATCCAGGGTGTGGTCTGCCAGACGTTGTGCCGTCGCGTCGGCGGCGGACGCGTGGTGGCGACCGAGGTCATGCTCGCCACACCGGCGATCCGCAACCTGATCCGCGAGGGCAAGACGCACCAGATCTACTCGGCGATGCAGGCCGGCGCCAAGCAGGGCATGCACACGATGGACCAGCACATCGCCGACCTCGTGCGGGCCAACCGGATCACGTACGAGTCCGGGCTCGAGAAGTGCCACAACGTCGAGGACTTCAACCGCCTCGTCGGCCGGACCTCCAGCGTGAGCCAGGGCATGACGGCGGCGCTGCAGGCCGATCCACTCGGTCCCGACTACGCGGCGGGGAGCTGAACGTGGCGACCGCGACGAAGGTCTACGAGTACGCCGTACGGGACGCCGGGGGCAAGCTGGTCAAGGGCCGGATCGAGGCCGGCTCGCAGGCGGCCGTGGTGGGCCGGCTCAAGTCCATGGGTGTGGCGCCGGTCTCGATCAACGAGGTCAGCACGAGCGGGCTGCAGACCGAGATCCGGATCCCGGGGCTGTCCGACCGGATCGGCCTGAAGGACCTGGCCGTCCTTGCGAGACAGCTCGCGACGATGATCAACTCGGGCCTGTCGATCCTGCGCGCGCTGTCCATCCTTGCCGAGCAGACGGAGAACCAGGCGCTGGCCAAGATCGTCGGGCAGGTGCGCAGCGACGTGGAGACCGGCTCCGCGCTCTCGGTCGCCCTCGCCAAGCATCCGGCCGTGTTCCCACCGCTGATGATCAACATGATCCGGGCCGGAGAGGTCGGCGGGTTCCTCGACCAGGTGCTCGTGTCCGTGGCGGAGAACTTCGAGGCGGAGGTCAAGCTCCGCGGCAAGGTGAAGGCCGCGATGACCTACCCGGTCGTCGTCTTCGTGATCGCGATCCTGGCCGTGGTCGGGATGCTGCTGTTCATCGTGCCGATCTTCGCGAACATGTTCGCCAACCTCGGTGGGGAGCTCCCGCTGCCGACGCAGATCCTGGTGACGTTGTCCGACTGGATGAAGATCGGTGGACCGGTTCTTCTGGTCGTGCTGATCGTCTTCGCGGTGTGGTGGGGGAAGAACAAGCACAAGGAGTCCGTGCGGTCCCGGGTCGACCCGTGGAAGCTGCGAATGCCGATCTTCGGAAAACTCTTCCAGAAGATCGCCGTGGCACGTTTCTCGCGCAACTTCGGGACGATGATCCACGCGGGCGTGCCCATCCTCCAGGCTCTCAACATCGTCGGTGCCACCAGCGGAAACATGGTGATCGAGCGGGCCACCCACGACATCGCCGACTCGGTGCGCAAGGGCGAGTCGCTCACGGGCCCGCTGTCGAAGCACCCGGTGTTCCCACCGATGGTCGTCCAGATGATGGCCGTCGGTGAGGACACCGGCGCGCTGGACGCGATGTTGGCGAAGATCGCGGACTTCTACGACCAGGAGGTCGAGGCGACCACCGAGCAGCTGACGTCGCTGATCGAGCCGCTGATGATCGCGGTGCTCGGCGGCATCGTGGGGACGATGATCATCGCCCTGTACATGCCGATCTTCAACATCTTTGAGCTGATCGAGTGACGCCGATCGGACCCGGGCTGCGGCGAACGGGTGAAAATGCCCGGTGACCCCCATCACAGCTCAAGGTGACTCGTCGTCGGCCCGATGAAGGTGGTGCACGATCCAGGCGGCGCGGCCGTCAGTCAACGCATCTCGACCTGACATCGAAGGAGAGCATCCAGTGATCGCTCGCATCAGCAAGTCTCTCGGCAAGAAGGACCAGGGCTTCACCCTGATCGAGCTCCTTGTCGTGATGATCATCATCGGCATCCTCGCCGCCATCGCCATCCCGGTCTTCCTCAACCAGCGCCAGAGCGCGAACGACTCCGCGGTCAAGTCGGACCTGCGGAGCGCGGCCACTGAGGTCGAGACGGCCTACGTCCAGGACCAGGCCTACCCCGCGGACGACGAGGCCTTCGAGGATCTGCCCGTCGAACTCTCGCCGAACAGCTCCATCACCTACACCGTCACCGACGGCGGCGATGCCTACTGCATGGTGGGCACCAAGGACGGCGCCTCGCAGGACTGGGTCTACGACAGCAACGCAGGCGGTCTCCAGGACTCCTCGGTCGAGACCTGCTCCTGACGGTCTGACCTGTGATGGGCCGGGGTTGATGGCCCCGGCCCATCACACATGAGTCTCCGTTTCCACCCGACGAGGACGGACCACCGTGAAGGCACCTCATGCGAAGGGCAAGCCTCGGCGCGACGCCGACGCAGGCTTCTCGCTGATCGAGGTCATCGTCGCGCTCGTCCTGCTCGGCATCGTCGCCACGGCGGCGCTCTACTTCTTCCTCCAGGGCACCCGGACCACCAGCAGCCTCCAGCGCTCCCAGAACGCGGTCGCCATCGCGAACCAGGCGATGGAGCGGGCCTACGCGGTCAACCCCCAGGACAACCCGGGAACCGGCGTCGGAGGCCTGGTGGTCGGTCGTGCGAAGGCAGACGTCGAGGCCGCGTGGGCCTCCGTCTCCGGCCTGGGGATCGACGGGCTCTCCGCGACCTACCCGCTCTGGGACGGCACGGCGTCCACGGGCAGCACCCCGGTCCTGCCACTGAGCTACACCTCGGCGCACTCCGGCCAGGAGTACTCCGTCACCACGCTCGTCGGCTCCTGCTTCCGGGGCAGCAGCGTGATCAGCACGGACCAGGCCTGCGGGAAGCTCGCCGGCGTGACGGACGACCCGGGTTCTGCCGGTACGCCCTCGAACGCCGTGCGGATGCTGCGCGTCATCGCTGTCGTCACCTGGGAGCCGCTCGCCGACGAGTGCGGGGCGAGCGTCTGCAGCTATCACCTCAGCGGTCTGGTGGACCGGTCCGAGGACCTCGAGTGGAACCAGATCATCGAGCCGGTCGCCGTGGACGACTTCGAGAGCTTCGACTACGGCGAGACCCGGACGATCAACGTGCTGGCCAACGACCTGATCGGGCCGGTGACGTCCAACCCGGTCCTGATGGTCGCCGACCCGCCGGCCGGCCAGGGCGAGGTGCTCGGGCTGTCCTCGAACGGTCTGGTCAACTACCGGGCCCCGGCCAACGCATCAGGCAAGTTCACCTTCAGCTATCGGATCAAGGACGCCCGCGGCGCCGTCTCGCTCCCCGCAGACGTCGAGGTGACGCTGTTCCCGGAGTCCGCGAACGACACGGCAAGGGTGCTCAGTGGCCAGCCCAACCCGGTCGACGTGCTGGCGAACGACAGGGGAAGTCTCTCCGCGCAGACGATCACGATCACCGGCCCTCCCTCGCGCGGGTCGGTGACCGTGTCCGGTGTGAACGTGACCTACCAGCCGGGTGCGGGTGTGACCAGCGGCGGTGACGGCTTCACCTACACCTACACGGACGCGTGGGGCCAGGAGAGCCTTCCCGCGCAGGTCAACATCGTGATCGACCACATCAACGTGCAGGACCACTCCCGGAGCGTGCCGATGCGCACGTCCAGCAGCGCGACCTGGGTCGACCTCACGTCGCTGCTGCTCACCGGCAACACCGACACTTCGGGCTGGACGATCAACGTCTCCGGCGCTGCGCCCGGACCGGACCTCGGCACGCTGCGGGTCGGGTCGTCGACCTACACGGGCTCGGTGGCGTCCGGGCCGACCGTGAGCTACAACCCGCCGCGGAACCGCATCGGCGAGTACACGTTCTCCTACTCGCTCACCAACGACGAGGGCCTCACCTCGCTGACCCGGAACGTGACGTTGACCATCACCGGGACGCCGACGGCGGGGCCTGTCGCCGTCGCCGACGACTTCAGCCACGTCTTCGACGCCAACCGGACGATCAACCTGCCCATCGGGGCGAACGACGACCCGACCGACCTCTCCGGTGCGGCCGGTGTGACGCTCGAGCTGGGGCCGCTGCCGTGGGGCTGTGGCTCCTACGCTGACCTCCGATGGGACCAGGGCGATCTCGACGACGGTGAGCTGCGGATCCGGCTGCCCAACATCAACCGGTCTGGCGGCAGGCGCACCTGCACGTTCCAGTACACGCTGGAGGACTCGTCGGGCAACCGGTCGGAGACCGTCACCGCGACCTACCGGTTCGAGCGCTGACGATGGACCGCCTTCGTGTCAGTCGGGACCGCCGGGACGCCGGCCTCACCCTCACCGAGCTGCTGGTCTCGATGGGGATCTTCACCATCGTGCTCGCGGTGTTCATGAGTGGTCTGCTGGTCATGACCCGTAGCACCGTGCGAGCCCAGGACGTCACCGACGCCGGGGACGCGGTGCGCAAGGCTTTCCAGACGATGGACAAGCAGATCCGCTACGCGTCGTCCATCAATCGGCCCGGGACCGGAGCCGGTGGGGCGCACTACGTGGAGTTCATCACCACCGACCTCCCCGACGGCCAGGACCCGCTGTGCACCCAGTGGCGCTTCGACCCGGACGCTCGGACGCTCGACTTCCGCACCTGGAGGGACGTCCCGCACCCGGTTCGCAGCGGGTGGCGCGTCGTCGCGACCGACGTACGGAACGACCTGACCGGGTCGTCGCCGGAGCTGCCCTTCGTCCTCAAGACGGCCGGCGGGACGTACACCCGGCAGCAGCTCGTCGTCAGCTTCGACGTGGGACGTGGTGACGCCGGTCCGGACGAGACCGTGGGCGCGGACGTCTCCACGACGTTCGTGGCGCGCAACAGCTCCTACCTCTCGCCGAGCAACGACGACCTCGACGGCGACGGAGCCAGCGACACGCCCGTCTGTACCAGTGGCCTGGAGCGACCATGAAGCGCTTGCTGAACCTCACCCCGTCCGGACTGCGCCGTGCCCACGGGAGCCGTGCTGCGCGGGGTGACGACGGCGTGGCCATGATCACCGCACTGATCGCGATCATGGTCACCGCGATGCTGAGCATCCTCCTGCTGGGGATCCTCATGTCGCAGATGATGCCCACGGTCTTCCTGCGGACCAGCAGCAAGACGGTCTTCGGTGCCGAGGCCGGCATCAACGCCGTCATCGGTCAGATCCGCAACGCGGGTGCACCGCCGGACGCCACTGGGACGGTGTACGGGGACAACGCGAAGCTCCCGTGTACGGCGCAGGGCCCGGTTGACGGGACGAGCACGAGCGTCACGTACTCGGCCACGGTCGACTACTTCATCACCGACCCGACCGGCCAGAGCGCGAGCTGGCTCGCGGCGCACAAGATCCCCTGCACGCCAGGCTCAGGCCCGGCGCAGGATCCGGGATACGCGATGATCACCTCGACCGGGGAGGACACCGTGGTGGCAGGGCTCCCCGCCGAAGCGGGAGACCGCACCGTCTCGGTGATCTACGAGTTCCAGGTCACCAACAACAACATCCCCGGCGGCCTCATCTACAGCTTCGACCCTGCGCACGTGCCGGACCGCAACTGCCTGGAGGCGTACTCGGCGACCGTGGGGTCGCACGTGAAGTACGTGCCGGCCGAGGAGTGCGGGACGAACGACGTCCACCAGCTCTGGATCTACGACACCGACTACCAGATCAAGCTCGCCAGCACGACTCTCCCGACCTTGAGCGTCGATCCTCTGTGCATCACCGGACCGACCGGGGGGTCCAGCAACGAGCGCGCGACGCTCCAGCCCTGCAAGGCGGACTCGGACCCCGACCGCTGGAACCAGCTGTGGAGCTGGTGGGGCGGGGCGAAGTGGCGCGGACAGAAGTCCTCCATCACCGGCGGCTACTCGGACCTGTACCTGTACTCCGGTTCCACGAGCGGTGCCCCCCCGGGTCAGGACCTGACCGGCCGGGACCTGTGGGTCGGACCGCACGGGGCGAACAACAACGAGTGGGGCTCCTTCAACCCCGACCCGCGCGTCGGCGCGGGGGCGGCCGGCAAGGACACCAACCAGATCGTCAACTACCTGGAGTTCGGTCGCTGCTTCGACGTCACCAACGAGAACGTCGGTTACTCCTTCATGATCGTCTACCCGTGCAAGCAGGACCCGATCCCCGGTGACCCCAACCTGTTCTGGAACCACAAGTGGTACTACACCGAACCACCGAGCAAGGTCGGCGAACAGGGTCCCCAGCAGATCTACGTGCTGCAGCACAACGACCCGGGCAAGAAGTACTGCCTGGTCTCGCCGGGAACGGAAGGTGGCTACGTGTACCTGACGAGCTCGTGCAGCTCGTCGGCGGCCAACCAGCGCTGGACCCGGCAGGCCAACACCGGCAGCTACGCGTCGTCCTGGAGGTTCGTCGACTACCAGGGACGCTGCGCGGCCCTCGGTGACAAGTACGACAGCGCGTGGTCGAAGATCACCACGACCACCTGCAACTCCGGCCTCGGCCAGAAGTGGAACGCCCCACCGAACACGATGTCCGCCTCCCTGGGCGGCTACCAGGAGATCCCCTGAGCGCGACGTCGGCCATGACCCCGATCGCCTACGTGCTGGCCGGAGTCCTCGGCCTGCTGATCGGCTCGTTCCTGAACGTGGTGATCTGGCGGGTCCCACGCGGCGAGTCGGTCCGGCGCCCGCCGAGCGCCTGCCCCGGCTGCGGGCGGCGGATCAGGGCACGTGACAACGTCCCGGTGCTCTCCTGGCTGGTGCTGCGCGGCCGCTGCCGGGACTGCTCGGCGCCCATCTCGGCCCGCTACCCGCTCGTCGAGGTGCTGACCGCAGCCTGCTTCGTGGCGGTGGTCGCACGGTTCGGCGTCGAGCACCCGGGCGTCTGGGCCATCCCGGCGTTCGGGTACCTGGCCGCGATCGGCGTCGCCCTGACCTGGATCGACCTCGACACGCACCGCCTGCCGGACGCGATCGTGCTGCCGTCCTACGTCGTCGCGGCAGCGCTGCTGGCCCTCGCCTCCGCGGGGGCGGGGGACTGGGGCGCGGCGCTGCGTGGGCTGATCGGTGGGGCCGTCCTCTTCGCGTTCTACTTCCTTCTGCTGGTGGTCTACCCGGCGGGCATGGGCTTCGGCGACGCGAAGCTGGCCGGGGTCCTCGGGCTGTACCTGGGCTGGCTCGGGTGGGGAGCGCTCGTCGTCGGGGCCTTCGCCGCGTTCCTCGTCGGCGGAGTGTTCGCGATCGGGCTGTTGATCGCGCGGCGGGCGGGACGCCGCTCGGGGATCCCGTTCGGACCGTGGATGATCCTGGGCGCCGCGATCGGCATCGGGTGGGGGGAGCGGCTGTGGACGGGCTACCTGGGTCTCCTGACCTGAGGCCGGACGGGGGTCCATTCGCGCGCGGGAAGCCTCAAGACGGCGGGCGAACCATCCGATAGTTCATCCAGCAGGGTTTCTGTGCTGTCCAGTGAAGCCGTCAAGAGAAGCGGAGACGCCATGGCGAAGTCTCGGGTCGTCGGGCTCGACATCGGGTCGACGGCGGTCCGCGCCGCCGAGCTCGAGTTCGGCAGCGGAGGGCCGCACGGCACCGGCCAGCCCACCTTGCTGCGCTACGGCGCGGCGGCGCTGCCCGCGGGCGCGGTCCAGGACGCCGAGGTCGCCGAGCCGGAGACGGTGGCGACGGCGCTGCGCGGTCTGTGGCGCCAGGTGAAGTTCAGCACCACCGACGTCGTGATGGGGGTGGGCAACCCTCGGGTCATCGTCCGTGAGCTGGACCTGCCCTGGCTGCCGATGTCACAGCTCCAGGCGTCGTTGCCGTTCCAGGTGCAGGAGCTGCTGCCGATGCCGATCGAGGACGCGCTGCTGGACTACTACCCCGCCGGCGAGTATGACGGCCCCACCGGCCGGACGCTCCGGGGCATCCTGGTGGCGGCCTCGCGCGAGACGGTCCGGTCGAACGTGATGGCGGCGGAGAGCGCCGGTCTCAAGCCGCAGATGGTGGACCTCAACGCGTTCGCGTTGCTGCGCGGGCTCGCGCGGGGCGACCTGGCGGAGAAGGTCGTGGCCCTGGTCGACGTCGGCGCCCGGGTGACCAACGTGATCATCGCGGCGCACGGCGTCCCCCGGTTCGCGCGGACGCTGCCGTCCGGCGGCCAGGACGTCACCGACGCGCTGGCCGGTCACATGCAGATCGCCGCTCCCGAGGCGGAGAGCCTCAAGCGTGAGATCGGGGTCGGCTTCACCGTGCCGCCGGAGCTGACCGCCGGTTCCGCCGCCGTCGCCGAGGTGGTGCGCGGGCTCGTGGAGGCGATCCGGAACACGTTCGTCTACTACTCGAGCAACAACCCGGGAGCGGGGATCGAGGTCGCGCTGCTCACCGGTGGGGGTTCCCACCTCCCCGGGTTCGGCCAGTACCTGTCGACCGCAAGCAGGCTCGCGGTCTCCTTCGGGGACCCGCTCGCCACCGTGAAGGTCGCGTCGTCCGCGGCCGCTCAGCTTCCTCAGTCGGGCTCGCTCGCAGCGCTGCCCGTCGGTCTCGCGTACGGAGTCGCAGCATGAGTACCGGAGTCATGCCTCCACCCACCTACCGGGCGGCGTCGGTCCCCGGTGCCCCGGCGCTGCCGCAGGTCAACCTGCTCCCTCCGGAGGTCCGGGCGGGCAGGCACCTGGGGCGGGTCAAGTCGTGGCTCGGGGTCGTGCTGCTGGTGACCGTCCTGGTCGCCGGGTTGCTGATCGTGTGGTCGATGTGGACCGTGAACAACGCCGAGGCCGAGCTCGCCGAGGTGCAGGACCAGAACCAGCAGCTGGTGGCGGACCAGGCGAAGTACGCCGAGGTGCCCCAGGTGCTCAACCGGCTCGACGAGTTCAAGGAGTCGCGAGCCCTGGCCATGTCCACCGAGGTGATGTGGCGGCCGTACCTGGCGGCCGTCGCGGCGACCGCCCCCGCCGGAGTCAGCTTCGACACGGTTTCGGTGACCGCCGCGACGCCGATCACCCCGGCACCGGCGGTCACGACCAACCCGTTGCTGGCACCGAACATCGGCACCCTGACGTTCACCGCACGGTCGCTGACCCTGCCGGACACCGCGACCTGGATGGACGGGCTGGCCGACGTGGACGGTCTCTCCGACCCCTGGTTCACCTCCGCGCAGGTCGCCGAGGAGGACGGCAGCGTCTACTACCAGGTGGCCGGGACGGTGCAGCTCACGCCCGAGGCGTACACGCAGCGGTTCACGGTCGACGCGGGACCGTCCGCCGGGGCCGCCGAGCAGGAGGAGAACTGACATGGGCGGTAGCAAGGCGCGCAGCTGGACCCTCGGCACCGCCGTGCTCGCGCTCCTGATCCTGGTCGGCGTCTGGTTCCTGGTGGTCTCGCCGCAGCTCGCCAGCGCGGTCGAGACCAACCAGGCCACCGAGGACGAGCTCGCCCGCGGGGACATCCTGCGTGCGCGGCTGGCCACGCTGCAGGCGCAGTTCGAGGACCTCGACGAGTACAAGGCCGAGCTGGAGGAGCTGGAGGACCAGATCCCGACGACGGCGGAGCTCGCCGAGTACGTGCGGGAGGCCCAGACCGTCGCGGCCGAGAGCGGGATCACGATCGTGGGCATGACGCCGGGCGTCCCGATGGCCGTCCAGCCGCCCGTGGTGGTCCAGCCGGAGCCGGCCGGGGACGTCACGGACGACCCGGAGGCCGACGAGGCGGACGGCGAAGCGAACGACGAGGCGGACGACGAGGACGCTCCGGCGCAAGCCGCGCCCCCGGCGTCACCGCTGGTAGCCGTCCCGGTGTCGTTCACCGTCGTCGGTACCTACGCCGGCGCCACCGCGTTCATGGACGCGCTGCAGACCGCCGTACCCCGCCTGCTCCTGGTGACGTCGATGACCGCCGTGTCGCAGTCCGTCTCGGAGGGGACCGGCGGGCGGCCGGCCACGGCCGCCGGTGACCTTGAGCTCACCATCGACGGCATGATCTACGTCCTCCCGCCCAAGGACGCGACCCCGGGCGCCGACCCGGACGACCCGGCGGACGACCAGGCAGTCAACGAGGCGGGGGACGAGCAGGGCACGCTCGCACCGCTGCCGAGCACCGAACGCAACCCCTTCGCTCCGGTAGCCGGTTCCTGACCCGGCGCCCGCGCCCTCGGCCCACGCCCCACCTCGGTGGCGTGGGCCGAGGCGTGTGAGCCGGACGTGGAAGGATGGGGGCCATGCTGCGTTGGTTGACCTCCGGAGAGTCGCACGGCCCCGCCCTGGTGGGGATCCTGGAGGGGTTACCGGCCGGTGTCGAGGTGACCACCTCGGACGTCCAGGACGCGTTGGCCCGGCGCCGGCTCGGCTACGGTCGTGGTGCGCGGATGAAGTTCGAGCAGGACGACGTGCGCATCCTGGGTGGGCTGCGGCACGGCCTGAGCCAGGGCGGCCCGCTGGCGATCGAGATCGGCAACTCCGAGTGGCCCAAGTGGGTCGACGTCATGTCGGCGGACCCGGTGGACCCGGAACGCCTGCTGATCGACGCGGGCACCGGTGACGAGCGGGAGATCGCGCGCAACAGGCCGCTGTCCCGGCCTCGACCGGGCCACGCCGACCTGGTGGGGATGCGCAAGTTCGGGTTCCCCGACGCGCGTCCGGTGCTGGAGCGGGCGTCGGCGCGGGAGACGGCGACCAGGGTCGCGCTCGGCCACGTCGCGGCCCGTTTCCTCGAGCAGGCCGTCGGCACGCGCCTGGTCGCCCACGTGGTCGCCATCGGCCCGGTCTCCACGCCCGAGGACGCCGTGCTGCCCACGCCCGACGACGTCGCGGCGCTGGACGCCGATCCGGTCCGGTGCTTCCACGCCCAGAGCTCCGAGGCGATGGTCGCCGAGATCGACGAGTGTCAGAAGGCCGGTGACACGCTCGGTGGCGTGGTCGAGGTGCTCGCCTACGACGTGCCCACCGGGATCGGTAGCTACACGCACTGGGACCGACGGCTCGACGGACGGCTGGGCCAGGCGCTGCTGGGCATCCAGGCGATCAAGGGCGTCGAGGTGGGCGACGGATTCCGCACCGCCGCCCGGCGCGGGTCGGTCGCGCACGACGAGATCGAGCGGGACCCGGCGACCGGCCAGATCCGGCGCCGGACCAACCGGGCCGGTGGGGTCGAGGGCGGCATGGCGAACGGCGAGGTGCTCAAGGTCCGCGCCGCCATGAAGCCCATCTCCACCGTGCCGCGCTCTCTGGACACCGTCGACGTGACCACAGGCGAGGCGGCCCGTGCCATCCACCAGCGTTCGGACGTGTGCGCGGTGCCACCGGCCGCCGTCGTGGCGGAGGCGATGGTCTCCCTGGTGCTCGCCCAGGCCGTGCTCGAGAAGTTCGGCGGGGACAGCGTGGCCGAGGTCGCCCGCAACTACGCCGCCTACCTGGACGCGATCCCGGAGCTGCAGCGCTGACCGGTACGGTCGGAGGGTGAGTGATCGTCCGGCGCCGCGCGTCGTCCTCGTCGGTCCGCCCGGGTCGGGCAAGTCCACCGTCATGCGCGAGCTGTCCGGGCTGCTCGGGCTGACCGGGCGGGACACGGACCACGACGTCGAGCAGCGCGCGGGCAAGCCGATCCAGGAGATCTTCGTCGATGACGGCGAGCCGCACTTCCGCGAGCTCGAGCGTGCGGCGGTCGCGGCCGCGCTGTCCGAGCACGACGGCGTGCTCGCCCTCGGGGGTGGGGCACCGGTCGACCCGGACACCCAGCGGGCGCTGGCGGACTACGCGGCCGACGGCGGGACGGTGGTGTTCCTGGACGTGTCCCTCGCCCAGGCGATCCCGCGCGTCGGGCTGAACGCCTCCCGGCCGTTGTTGATGGGCCAGCCGCGCGCCCAGTGGCAGGCGCTGATGGAGGCTCGGCGACCGGTGTACAGCGCGGTGTGCACCGCGCACGTGCTCACCGACTCGCTCGCCCCGGAGCAGGTGGCCGAGCAGATCGTCGAGCTGCTCGCCGGCTCGGTCCCGGAGGGCACCGATGAGCAGTAGCCCGGCGCACGGCGACCCGACCACCGTCCGGGTCTCCGGCGAGCAGCCGTACGACGTCCTGATCGGCCACGACCTGCTCGGGGAGCTTCCCCGCATGCTCGGCCCCGCGGTGCGCCGGGTGCTGGTGATCCACCCGGCAACGCTCGCGTCGTCGGCCGGGACGATCCGGGCGAACCTGGTCGCCGCCGGCTACGAGGTGTTCCTGACCGAGGTGCCCGACGCCGAGGAGGCCAAGACCGCCCAGGTCGCGGCAGCCTGCTGGCAGGTGCTGGGCCGGGCGGACTTCACGCGGTCGGACGCGATCGTCGGCCTCGGCGGGGGTGCGACGACCGACCTGGCCGGCTTCGTGGCCGCCACCTGGCTGCGCGGGACGAAGGTCGTCCTGGTGCCCACGACCCTGCTGGGGATGGTCGACGCCGCCGTGGGCGGCAAGACCGGCATCAACACGGCCGAGGGCAAGAACCTCGTCGGGGCGTTCCACCCGCCGGCCGGTGTGCTGTGCGACCTGGAGACGCTGGTCTCGCTCCCGGTGGACGACCGGACCGCCGGGCTCGCCGAGGTGGTCAAGACGGGTTTCATCTCCGACGAACGGATCCTGGAACTGATCGAGGCGCATGCATCGTCGTTGACCACCCCGGTTCTCGACGCCACGGGGTCCGCGGTGCTGCGTGAGCTGGTCGAGCGGTCGGTCGCGGTCAAGGCACGGGTCGTCGGGGAGGACCTGCGCGAGTCGGGCCTGCGGGAGATCCTGAACTACGGGCACACCCTCGGCCACGCGGTCGAGCTGGCCGAGCAGTTCGCGTGGCGGCACGGTGCGGCGGTGTCCGTCGGCATGGTGTTCGCCGCCGAGCTCGCCCACCTCGCCGGCCGGCTGGACCGGGACGTCGTGAGGCGGCACCGTGACGTGCTGGCCGCCGTGGGGCTGCCGGTGTCGTACCGCCCGGACCGCTGGGAGCAGCTCCTCGCGGGGATGAGGCGGGACAAGAAGGCGCGCGGAGACCTGTTGCGGTTCGTGGTCCTCGAGGGCGTGGGCCGTCCGACGAGGCTCGAGGGCCCGGACCCGGCGCTGCTCGAGGCGGCGTACGCGAGGGTCAGCCGCGAGCCGGGCACCGCGGGCGACCGGTGATCGCCTACCCTTGCCACTCATGACGCGCGTCCTGGTGCTGAACGGTCCCAACCTCGGCCGGCTGGGCGTGCGCGAGCCCGAGGTCTACGGGTCGGCGACCCTCGCGGACCTGGCCGCCGCGGTTCGCGGTTGGGCGGAGCGCCTGGGCCTGGACGTCGACGTCCGGCAGAGCGACGACGAGTCGGAGCTGGTCGGGTGGCTGCACGAGGCGGTCGACTCCGGCGCGCACGTGGTGCTCAACCCGGCCGCCTTCACCCACTACTCGTACGCGCTCCGCGACGCGGCCGCGCAGGTCACCGGCGCCGGGCTGGTGCTGGTCGAGGTGCACCTGTCCAACCCGGCCGCGCGCGAGACGTTCCGGCACACCAGCGTGATCGGAGCGGTCGCGACGGGCACGGTCGCGGGCTTCGGCCTCGACTCGGACCGCCTCGCCCTCGAGGCCCTCGCCACCCCCCCCCCCTGCCTACCACAACCCCCCCCACCCCCCCGGAAAACCCCCAACCC
>CAYQFJ010000072.1:0-13769 GCA_964416715.1 uncultured Actinotalea sp.
TAGAGCATCTGACTACGGATCAGAAGGTTGGGGGTTCGAATCCCTCCGGGCGCACCACAGAACAGGCCCCTCCACGGCTGCCGAGCGGCCCGGGCGCCCACGGTCGGAGCGCTGCTGGCCGCCCGGAATCAGGGCTCGCTGCGCCGTCTCGGTAGAGAGACGACTTCCAGGCCGCTGACGCCGCGGAGATCGTCGGCGTTGAAGGTGTACAGAGGTAGGCCGGCCGACTTGGCGGTGGCAGCGATCAGTGCGTCAAGGGCGCGTGCACGAGTCTTGCGCCCGGTGCGACGGATGTCTGCGGCGACCTGGGCGAAAGCCCTCGCGGCTTCGACGCCGAAGGGCATCGGTTCGCCGAAGTCCGCCTCCGTCCGTTGGACTTGAGCGAGACGTGCGGCTCTCTCGTCCTCGTCGGTGGCCACCAAGGGGCCGACCGAGAGCTCCGCAAGGGTGATCGAGGTGATCACTGCGTCGACCGGCAGATCGTCGACCTCGAGCTCATTCATCCGTAGGACGGTCGAGGTGTCGAGCACAGCCGTCGGGTGCCTCACAGCGACTGATCCAGTATCGAGTCGATGTCTCCACGCAGCCGATCAGGATCGACATTGGGCGTCCGCCTGGCCCGGGCGATCAGCTCCGCGGCAGGAAGGCTGCGTCGCGGGACGGGTCTGAGCTCGGCCACCGGGGTGCCGTCCTTGGTCACCGTGAGCGTCTCGCCGCGTACCACCCGGTCCAGCACCCGTCCCCCGTGATTACGCAGATCGCGCACGCTGACCTCGTGCGCCTTGCGCATCGGCTCGACACTCATGAGATCGACCGTATCACGGGTGAGACTCTGACGCCTGCCGCGCCCGCCTCGTGCCGCGAACTCGGCTCTCAGGCGCGGAACGACTCCCCCACGACCTGTCTGTGCAGCCGTTCGAGGGTCAGCGCCTGCTCCCGCGCCCTGTCGGCGAGCCCGTGGAACAGCTCGGGTGGCAGCCCGAGATCCGGAGCGAGCTCGCCGAGGGTCTGCCAGCCGGCGAGCTTGCCGGCGACGGCACCGCGCATCACCTCCAGCTCGAGCACCGGTGTCATGGGTGACCCGAGCGGACGGTCGTTCGTCTTCAGCCGTCCGATCCGCTCGGCGGTCCAGGCCGCCGCCCGCCGGTAGGGGCGCCGGCGCACCACCAGCGAGTCGACGAGCTCGCGGAGGAACTCCCGCTCGGCGCGGATCTCGACCGCGAGCTCGTCGAGCTCGGGCCCCATCTCGGTGTCCGCGTAGGCCTGCGCCATCCGCTCGCAACGTTCCGCGCCGGCGGTGGCCCCGGAGAGGTGGTCGGTCAGGTACAGGCCGACGACGTCGCGCTCCAGGCCGGCCGGCAGCCGGTGGACGTGCGCTCGGCCCGGTTGCACGACGCCGCCGGGCTTCACCTGGCCGGGTGGCACCTGGTCGCGTGGCCAGTTCTCACGCGGACGCATCGGCGGGCTCGCGGTGCCCTCGCCGTCGGCCATGGCGTCGAGCAGCTCCCGAAGGGTGGACCGCGCGTCGTGCCTCGGCTGCCAGCTCAGCTCGGTGCGGGCCCGGGTCGTGTCCATGATCGGCACGGACATGCCCATGTCCAGCCAGCCCGGGTCGGCGGCGACCGCGCGCGCCCTCCACGCGAGCGCCACCATGGGGCGCAGCGCGGCGGCGGGTATCGGCAGGACCCGCCCGTGGTCCACCACGTCGGCGAGGTCCTGGCCGCGCAGCACGGGATCGGCGGCGACGTTGAACGCCCCGGTGGCCCGACGCAGCAGGGCGCGCAGGTAGGCGTCGGCGAGGTCCTCCCCGTGCACCACCTGCAGCCGCAGCCCGGCGGGCAGCGGAAGCGCCGGCATCGCCCCGGGGCGCAGCAGCGCCGGCGGGATCAGGCCCCCGAGGAAGAGCCGGGTGATCTGTGCCCCGGCCTCGGCGTCGAACACCAGCGCCGGGCGCAGCCGCGCCACCGCCAGCCCGGAGCTCTCGGCCTCGTCCAGCACGCGCTCCTGGGCCGCCTTGTCCACCGCGTAGTGCGAGGTGGGGATGCCATCGGTGGGCCACGACTCGTCGCGGGGCCGGTCGTCGTCGACCGCGGAGTACGCACCGACCGAGGATGCGCACACCAGGTGCCCGACGCCGGCGCGAAGGCAGGCCTGGACGACCCGACGGGTGCCCTCGACGTTGGTCCGGCGCATGACGTCGCGACGGCGGTTCGGCTGGATGAGCCAGGCCAGGTGGACCACGGCGTCGACACCCTCCAGCACCGCGGCCAGTCGGTCGGTCACCGGGTCGTGATCCACGTCCGGCAGCGGGGCGCCGATGTCCACCTGCTCCCACCGCGCGGCGTCGTACGGGGCGGCCGCGGTGTCCGGGAGGCGCCGGGCGATGCCGACGACCTGCTCGATCCGGTCCTCGGCCCGCAGCGCACCCAGCAGCGCCGTACCCGCGTTCCCGGTGGCTCCTACCACGGCGACCTTCATCGGACCGTCCCTTCGTCGTGGGTGGCTCCCGGTGCCCCGCCGTGACGGGCGGGAAGTGCGGGGTCGAGCACGACCTTGATCGCGCCGTCGTCCTTGCGCTGGAAGATGTCGTACCCGTGCGGGGCGTCCTCCAGGGCGAGGCGGTGGGTGCGCAGGTCGAGCACCCCGAGCGGGTCGTCCGGGTCGGAGACCAGCGGCAGGATCGTCGGCACCCAGGCATGGACGTTCGCCTGCCCCATGCGCAGGGTCACCTGCTTGTCGAAAAGGTCCATCATCGGCATCGGGTCCTGCATCCCTCCGTACACGCCGGACAGCGAGACGGTCCCGCCGCGGCGCACCAGGTCGATCGCGCTGTGCAGGGCGGCGAGCCGGTCGACGCCCGCGTGCGTGAACAGCGGGCGCGCCACGGTGTCCGGGAGCAGCCCGACGCCCGTGTGCAGAGCCTGGGTGATCGGTGAGCCGTGCGCCTCCATACCGACGGCGTCGATCACCGAGTCCGGGCCGCGCCCGAACGTGAGGTCCTCCACCGCGGTGCGCAGGTCCTGGGTCTCGCCGAGGTCGAGGACGGTGATCTCGTGGCGCGCGGCCATGGCGAGCCGCTCCGGCACCAGGTCGATGCCGATCACCTGCTCCGCACCCCGCAGCCGGGCGACCCGGCTGGCGAGCTGGCCGATCGGGCCCAGCCCCAGGACGACGACCGACCCACCGGGCGGCACGTTCGCGTACTCGACGGCCTGCCATGCCGTGGGCACGACGTCCGAGAGGTACAGGTACCGCTCGTCCGGCTCGCCGTCGTCGGGCACGACCACCGGGCCGACGTCGGCGTAGGGCACCCGCAGGTACTCCGCCTGGCCACCGGGGACCCGACCGTACAGGGACGTGTACCCGAAGAGCGCTGCCCCCTTGCCGTGCTCGCGGACCTGCGTGGTCTCGCACTGGGTCTGCAGGCCGCGCGCGCACATCCCGCAGGTGCCGCAGGCGATGACGAACGGCACGACGACGCGGTCGCCCGGCTCGAGGTTCCGCACGTCCGGGCCGACCTCCTCGACGACGCCCATCGCCTCGTGCCCGAGGACGTCGCCGGGCTGCAGGAAGGGGCCGAGCACCGAGTACAGGTGCAGGTCGGAGCCGCAGATCGCGGTCGAGGTGATGCGCACGACGGCGTCCCCGGGCTCCTCCACGCGGGGGTCGGGCACGTCCATGACCCGGACGTCCCGGCGGGCCTGCCAGGTCAGAGCGCGCATCGTGGTCCTTCGACGAGGTCGGGACCATCAACGATGACACCGGGGGGCCCGGTCCGCACGACGTGGGGCGTCGGCGCGGCCCGGCGTGTGTGGTGGCCCGTGCTGCGCGGTGCGTTGGCGGTGCGGCGAGCCGGGTGCCGGCTGGGTGCCGGGCTGCGTGTCGGGCTGTGCGGTGAACCGTGCGTGGCCGTCGGACGTGTCACAGGGTGGGACATCGCCCGAGCCCGCGCCAAGCATGCCAGCCTGGAGACACCATGACACCGCTGCCTTCATCCGCCCCGCGCGGGACCACCCGTCGAACGTTCCTGGCCGGTGCCGCCGCGGCGACCGGCGTCGGCGTGCTCGCGGCCTGTGGCCCCGGCGAGCCGTCGCCCACTGCGTCACCGGAACCGGCGCGCGAGGACGGTGCGTTGGCCGAGGTGGCGGACGTGCCGGTCGGCGGTTCCCTGCTGGTGACGGCTTCCTCGGGGGCGAAGGTGCTGGTGGCGCAGCCCGAGGAGGGCACGGTGGTCGCGTTCAGCGCGGTCTGCACGCACATGGGCTGCACGGTGATGCCCGACGGCGCGGAGCTCCACTGCCCGTGCCACGGTTCGGTCTACGACCTGGCGTCCGGTGACAACGTCGCCGGACCGGCCCCGCGCCCGCTCGACCAGATCCCGGTCGAGGTCCGCGACGGCCTGGTCGTCGAGGCCTGAGCGTCTCGTCGGGGCCGGAGCGCCCTGGAGGTCTGAGCGTCCCGTCGGGGCCGGAGCCCCCCTTGAGGTCTGAGCGTTCCCACCCCAGTGTGGAGCGTTCGAGCTGCGACACGCCGGCGTGTCGCGACCGAACGCTCCACAGTCCGACCGAACGCTCCACTTGAGGAGTGGAATGCTCCACACGGGGTCGGAGTGCTCCACTTCAGAGATGGAACGCTCCACTCGAGGGGTGGAGTGCTCCACACGTGGGGTGCGGCGGGCGGGCTAGGGGCGGCGTTCGGTCAGGAGGACGGCGGCGGCGAGGCCGATGGCGGCGGCCTCGGAGATCGCGGCGAGCATCTGTGGCACGCCGTTCCACGTCTCGTGGACGCCGAGGAGTCCGGCGTCGGTGGTCGAGATCACGAAGGCACCGAGGGTCGCGGCGCCGAAGGCCAGGGCGGCCGCGGGCGGGAGCCAGTGCCGCCACAGCAGCAGGGCGATCGCGACGACCACGCCGCCGACGGCGTTGACCAGGAACGCCGGACCGATCACGGCGACGGCGTTCATCCCGTTCGCCCACAGCTCCAGGTGGACCACAGCCGACAGGAGCACGGCCGCGGCGAGCAGGCCGCGCAGCACGGTCGCCACCACGCGGGGGTCCGCGACGGTGCGGGCGGGTGCGGAGGAGCTGTCGGGTCCGGCTGCTGGTCGTGAGCTCATACCTGGACGACGAACGACGCGCGATGATGGTTCACCGGTGTTGCACCCTCCGAGATCGGCCCCCGTTGGATCAATCCGCTGACCCGACCCACTGCACCGACCGCTGACCCGACCCGCTGACCCGCGCTGAACCAAGCCGCCGTCGGCATCGTTCCTCCTACAGGAGAGGGGCGTGGTGCCCGTGAGCCAGAGGCGCGTGATGCCGGTGAGCCGCTCCGACCTCATGGTCGAGCTCCACGGCGCCCACGCGCGTCCGCTGTGGGGCTACGCGCTGCGGCTGACCGGCGGCGACCGGGCACGCGCGGAGGACGTGGTGCAGGAGACGTTGCTACGGGCCTGGCGCTCGCCCCGGCTGCTCGGTTCGACGACCGGGGCCACCCGCGCCTGGCTGTTCACCGTCGCGCGGAACCTCGTGATCGACGAGTGGCGGTCCGCCCGCGGGCGGCACGAGGTGCTGGCCGACGAGCTGCCCGAGCCGCGGGACCCACGTGCCGACGAGGCCGACGAGGCGGTCGAGGCATGGCTCGTCGCCGACGCACTGGAGCGGCTCTCGCCCGAGCACCGTGAGGTCATCTGGCTGTGCTACTTCCGCGGACGCACCGTCGCCGAGGCCGCGCGCCACCTGCAGATCCCCGAGGGCACGGTGAAGTCGCGTACGCACTACGCGCTGCGCTCGCTGCGTCTGGTCCTCCAGGAGATGGGGGTGAGCCGGTGACCACCGACCCCTTCCGGCCCGACCTCGACCCCTTCCGGCCCGACGTCGCCCCGTACGTCCTCGATGCCCTGCCGGCGGAGCAGCGCATCGCCTTCGAGCAGCACGTGCGGCGGTGCGCCGACTGCTGGGCGGCGGTCGACGAGGTCGCGGCACTGCCCGCGCTGCTCGACCTGGTCCCGGTCGAGGCCGTTCGCCGGCTGGGGGCGGAGACGGACCAGGGCCCACTGCTCTCCCTCGACGACCCGGGCGCCCCCGCGGTCACCGGACCAGACCGCCCCTCCGCCGAGGACGTCCCGCGTCGCCTGGTCGACGACCTCGCCGGGCGTCGCAGCCCGGGGCCACCGGAGCACCTGCTGGAGCACCTGCGGGCCGCGGCGCGCGACGACCTGCGCCGCCGGCGACGCTCACGGGTCCGCGCAGCCGCGGTGATGACGGCTGCTGCCGCCGCCGTCGCGGTCGTGCTGGGCGTCCTGCCCGGTCTGCCGTGGAGCGCCGACCGCGCCACACCGGAACGCGTCGAGCTCTCCGCCGTGATGGACAGCCCGATGACCGCCGAGGTGAGCCTGCGCAGCGTCGACTGGGGCACCCGGATCGACCTCGACTGCCACTACCGCACCGCGGAGGCAACGGGTACCCCGGAAGACACAGAGCCCGCCGGTGAGCCCGGCCCCCCGCCCCCGGGCGACTACCCGAACCCGACGTACGGCGTCGTCCCCGCGCGGAGCGACTACTCCCTGGTCGTGACGGACGTCGACGGCCGTCACGAGCAGGTGGCCACCTGGTCCGCCGCCCCCGGTACGCGGATGAGCATCCCGGCGGCGACGTCGGTGCCCCGGGAGCGGATCGCCGGGATCACGCTGCACGGGGCCCAGGGGAGGACCCTGCTGCGGGCCGACCTCCGGGAGGATCAGCGCCCCTGAGCGGCACCTTCCCCGTGCCGGGCCGGGGACGCGTCGTCGTCCGGGCGGCGCCGGAACACCAGGTCGAAGATCTCGTGCCCGAGCGCCAGGCCGCGCCGCTCGAACTTGGTCACCGGTCTGTCCTCCGGACGGGGCGCGAAGCCGTCGTGGGCGTTGACCAGCCCGGGGTCGGCGGTGAGGACCTCGAGCATCACCGTGGCGTACGGGGCCCAGTCCGTCGCGCAGTGCAGCACCCCGTCGGGCTCCAGCCGTGAGCGCAGCAGCGCCACGTGGTCCGGGGCGATGATCCGGCGCTTGTGGTGCCGGGCCTTGGGCCACGGGTCGGGGAAGAACACGTGCACCGCGGCCAGCGACCCGGGGGCCAAGCGCTCGCGGACCAGTGCCAGGGCGTCACCGTGCGCGACGCGGACGTTCGTCAGCCCGGCCTGCTCGATGCGCAGCAGCAGCGCGGCGATGCCGGGCTGGTGCGCCTCGACGGCGAGGTAGCTGCGGTCCGGGTCCGCCGCTGCCATCGCCGCGATGCCCTCTCCCATCCCGGAGCCGATCTCCAGCACCAGCGGCGCGTCCCGGCCGAACAGCGCCGGGGCGTCGAGCGTCCCGTCGGGGCGCAGCGGCGGCGGGGAGGTCGGGTCGTGCACGGAGAAGCCGAGCCGAGGCCAGAGCGTCCGCAGGGCGCGACGCCGTTCGGGGCCGATCGGGGTGCGTCGCGGCTGGAAGGTCCGGATCGTCGAGTGCGGCACGGTGGGCGCGTGCCGGAAGCGGTAGACACCGGCCGGGTTCCCAGGCAGCGTCCGTGCCAGCCAGTCGCCGATCGCCTCGAAGTAGGCCGCCCGGGGCTCGGGCCGGGACAGCGCGAGGTCGTGGATGCCACCCGGGATCTGCACCACGGTGACGTCCGGGCCCAGCAGTGGTGCGCGTTCCACCATGTGCTCGACGCGCAGCACGCTGTCGGTACGGTCCAGGGCGTCGTGCGGGCGGTCGTGCGGGCCGGTCGCGTCGCTCGCGCAGACCAGCACCGGCACGTCGACGTCCAGCCCGCCGGCCACCGCGCGGTGGCCGCGCCGGATGGTCCGCAGCCAGCCGGCCCGCACCGGGAACCCGTCGACGGGCTTCCAGTCCAGGTCGTACTGCCACCCTCCGCGGTCGGGGTCGGACAGGTACTGCCCGTAGCTCGGGTCGAGCCTGCCGACGACGACGCGCGGCGCCACCCGGCCCAGCACGTCCACCAGGCGCGTGGTCACCACCCGGTCGAACCACGAGCGGTTGAGGTCGAGCCACGGGCTGTTGAGCACCAGCGCATCGACCACGGGACCGCCGGCCCGCCCGCGCCGGGCGTGCGCCCACAACGACAGCAGCAACCCGCCCGTGGAGTGCCCGTGCCCGACGACGACGGTGTGACCCAGGTCCTCGCGCAGCATCCGGGCCGCGCGGTCCAGCTCCTCGGCGTAGACGGCCAGGTCGGTGCAGTAGTTGGGGAGCTGGTGCGGCAGCAGCGACCGGCCGTAGCCGCGCAGGTCGAGTGCGTACAGCTCGTAGCCGAGCTCGTCCCAGGCCTCGGCCAGGTGCGTCTGGAAGAAGTAGTCGACGAACCCGTGCACGTACAGCACGGCTCGCTCGTGGCGTCCGCCGGGCGGTTCCGCGCGCCGGACGAGCGTGGCGACTGCCTCACCCTGGGCGTCCGGCCGCAGCTCGATCGTGCGTGCCTCCCACCCCGGCCCGAGGACGTCGGGCTGCCAGGGGCCGGGGTGGTCGGCGGTGGTCATGCGCGTGCTCGGCGACTCATGCCGTCGGCGGCTTCTCCTCGCCACCGGGAGCGGGCGGAGGAGGCGGCGCGTCCGCCTGAGGCGCCGGCGGTGCAGGCGGCGCGGCCGGTGGTGCAGGCGGCGCGGGCTGTGCGGCGTCGGGCTGCGGGATGAACTCCGGCGCCGGCGAGTCGCTGGGGACCGCGGCGGCCGGTGCAGGCTCGCTCGAACGGTTCCGCAGCACGGCGAACAGCACGCCGCCGATGACGAGCAGCGCGAGGACCCCGCCACCGATCAGCAGCGGCAGCGGCAGCGAGCTGCTCCCGCCACCGGCCACGGCCGAGCCCCGGGCGTTCATCTCGAGACGCTCACCGACGGTCGGCTCCCAGCTCACGGTGTTGCCCTCGAGCGTGCCGTTGTGGTCGGCGACGGCACCGGGGAAGGTCACCGCGATCCGGATGTCCATCCCCTCCATCATCCCGGCGGCCATGCCCAGGTCTTCCCCGCCTGCGGCCTCGGTCATGTCCATGACACCGGTGACCACGAACTCGTCGCCCTCCCGGACGATCTGCATGCTCTCCTCGTCGCCGGCACCGAACGTGTCGAGGGCCGCCCCGTCGAAGTACGTGGTGGTCCCGACGAACTCACCGTCGTCGTACGGCTCGGTGCGCATGTCCTGGTCGGAGTCGAGGATGTCCTGCTGCATCTCGTCGACCATGTCCTGCGGGTCCTGGCCGCTCATCTCGACCAGGGCGGAGGAGACGGCGAACACCATGCTTCCGTCGACCGTGTCGTCGGGCTGCAGCTCCAGCTGCATGTCCATCTTGATGCACCCGGCGAGGCCGAGCGCCAGGACGGACGCGACGGCGGCGGAGGTGGCAAGTCTTCGAGTCTTCATGGCGCGTAGCCTTCCACATCGTCGGGCCCGGCGGGGGTACCGGCCGGGGTGAATCCGGTACGCCTTCACGCCGGCTCTGCTTCACCGCCGCTCGGTTAGGGCTGCCTCCACCGCGAGGCACAGGCCGACCCGGTCACCCTGCCGCCAGCTCTGCTGCGTGGGACTCCACGTCATCGGCACCAAGCCGGCCTCGCGCTCCGCGGTGCTCAGCCGGCACGCCGCCGCCACGCGCTCGTCGACCTGCTCCTGCCCCGGCCACGGTGCCGTGAGCTCGACGGCGCTCACCACCTCGGCGTCGTGCGGCGTGTCGCAGGGGACCAGCCGCACCCGGCCCACGTCACCGTCGTCGGGCAACGTCCCGATGCAGTGCCCGACGTCGACCTGCTGCGCGTTCACCTCGCGCGGTGCGTCGATCGCCACCTCCACCGGGCGGGTCTGCAGCCAGAGGTTCACGCGGACCACGGCCGCCGCCACCAGCGCGAGGAGCACCACGCCGGCGACGACGGCCAGCACGACCATGGGACGGCGCCGACGTCGGGTCGGCGGCGGGGGCGGGCCCCAGCCCGGCGCGTAGTAGGGCTCGTCCGGGTAGCCGGCCGACGTCGGCGGGGGGCGCCAGGCGGGATCCGGTGGTGGCGTGCTCACAGCGTGACTCCCGCGACGTCGTCGGCCACGTCGAGGACCACGGGGACGTGGTCGGAGGCCCCCTTTCCCTTTCGCTCCTCCCGGTCCACGAGGACGCCGGTCACCTCCGCGGTCAGCACCGGGGAGGTGTACGCGAAGTCGATCCGCATGCCGCGGTTCTTCGGGAAGGCGAGCTGCTGGTAGTCCCAGTAGGTGTAGACGTGCTCATCGGGCAGGTGGACCCGGGTCACCTCGGTGAGGCCGACGTCGGCCATGGCGAAGAACGCGGCCCGTTCCGCGGGGGTGACGTGGGTGTGTCCGTCGAACCTCGTCACGTCCCACACGTCGGAGTCCAACGGGATCACGTTCCAGTCGCCCATCAGGGCGATCCGCGCCGACGGGTCGCCCGTGTCCGGGTCGAGCCAGCCGGCCGCCGCGGCGCGCAGCCGGTCCAGCCACTGCAGCTTGTACGTGAAGTGCGGGTCGCCCACGGCCCGGCCGTGCGGCACGTACAGGCTCCACACCCGCACCCCCGCGCAGGTCGCGCCGATCGCGCGCGCCTCGACCACCGGCGTCTCGGCCCCGAAGGTGGGCTGACCGGGGAAGCCCACCTCGACGTCGTCCAGCCCCACCCGGGACACGACCGCGACGCCGTTCCACTGGTCGAGCCCGACGTGCGCCACCTCGTACCCGGCCGCCTCGAACACGGCGTGCGGGAACTGGGCGTCCGAGCACTTGGTCTCCTGCAGCGCCAGGACGTCCGTACCGGTGCGCTCGAGCCAGGCCACGGCGCGGTCGGCGCGGGCGCGGACCGAGTTGATGTTCCAGGTGGCGATCCGCATGGGCTGCACGCTACCGGCGGCCGGTGACGCGGACCCAGGTCACGGTGGACGGATCGCGCTTAGTCTTGACCCCATGGGGACAGCACTGATCACCGGCGCCAGCGCCGGGCTCGGACTGGAGTTCGCCTGGCAGCTCGCCACGGCACGGCACGACGTCGTCCTGGTGGCGCGGGACGCCGAACGTCTGGAGCGGCTTGCCGGCCAGCTCCACGCCGCCGCCGGGGTGCGCGCGGAGGTCCTGCCTGCCGACCTGACGGACCGTGCGCAGGTCGAACCTGTCGCGGAGCGGCTGAGGGAGCGGGACCGGCCCGTCGGCCTGCTGGTGAACAACGCGGGCATCGGCCTCAAGGGCGGGTTCCTCCGGAACGACGTCGCCCGGGAGGAGGCGGCCCTCGACCTCATGGTCCGGGCGGTGCTCGTGCTCTCGCACGCCGCCGCGAACGCGATGGTCGAGCGCGGGCGCGGAGCGATCCTCAACGTGTCCTCGATGGCGAGCCTCCTGGCGTCCGGCCCGTACTCGGCGCACAAGGCCTGGGTCCGGACGTTCACCGAGGCGCTCGCGGTCGAGTTGCAGGGGACCGGCGTCACGGCGACCGCGCTCCAGCCCGGCTTCGTGCACACCGAGTTCCACGAGCGCGGTGACATCGACACGTCTGCGCTGCCCGACATCGCGTGGCTGAACTCGGACACGGTGGTCGCCGCCGCCCTCGCGGACGTCCGTCGGGGGGCGGTCATCTCCACCCCGTCGCTGCGGTACCGGCTCGCGGCCGGCGTCTTGCACGCGGCGCCGCGATCGGCGGTGCGCGCGCTGGGTGACTACCGGTCGCGTCTCGCGCCGGCGGCGTCGGCGGCGGACGGCAACGAGGGCAGCGCGGGCAACGGAACCGGGGACAGCAGCAAGGGCGGCGGCCGAGGGTAGTTCGAGCGGCCCGAGCGGACGGTAGCGGCGTCGGCGTCGGGCGCTAGCCTGTCCGCCGTGACCCAGTCAGCGGACGCCACCCCCCGCCCGACGCCGCGCGAGCAGCTCCGCGCGCTGATCGCCGAGCTCGCCGTCGTGCACGGGCGCGTGACGCTGTCCTCGGGCAAGGAGGCCGACTACTACGTCGATCTTCGCCGGATCACGTTGCACCATCGTGCGGCACCGCTGGTCGGGCACGTGCTGCTGGACGTGCTCGAGGAGGCCGGGTTCGGGACCGCGGAGGTCGACGCCGTCGGTGGCTTGACCCTGGGTGCGGATCCGGTCGCGACCGCCCTGCTGCACGCCGCGGCGTCGCGCGGGCAGGACCTGGACGCCTTCGTGGTGCGCAAGGAGGGCAAGGCGCACGGTCTGCAGCGGCGGATCGAGGGTCCCGACGTCGCCGGCCGCCGGGTGGTCGCGGTCGAGGACACGTCCACCACCGGTGGTTCGGTTCTGACCGCGGTCGAGGCGCTGCGCGAGGCGGGGGCCGACGTCGCCGCGGTCGCCGTGATCGTGGACCGGGACACCGGGGCGCGGGAGAAGGTCGAGGCCGCCGGGGTGCCGTACCTGTACGTGTACTCCCTCGCGGACCTCGGTCTGGCCCCGGTGGGCTGATCCGCGGTGCGCGATCCGTCGTCGTGGTTCTTCCTGCTGTTCCTGGGGTTCGGGCTGCTCGTCGTCGTCGGCGGGATCTGGTACGGCGCGCAGCGGGTCAAGAAGATCCGCGCGTGGGCCGCTCGGGTCGGGTGGGCGTACGTGGGGACCGACCGGTCGCTGACCAGACGGTGGCGGGGCCGCCCCTTCGGGGTCGGTAGCTCACGGCGGGTCTCCGAGCTCGTCGTCGGGCCGTTCCACGGTTACCGCGCGATGTCCTTCCGCTACCGGTACACCACGGGGTCCGGGAAGAACCGGTCGACGGTCAACTACCACGTGGTCGCGATGGCGCTGCCCGCCTACCTGCCGACGCTCGAGCTCACCCCGGACGGGATCGGCGCCAAGGTGGCAAAGGTGTTCGGCGGGCAGGACCTGCGGTTCGAGTCTGCGGCGTTCAACAAGGCGTGGCGGGTCGAGGCACCGGACGCGAAGTTCGCCTCCGACGTGCTCCACCCGCGGACCATGGAGCGGTTGCTGTGGTCCGACGCGTCGGGGATGTCGATCCGGATCGAGGGCTCGGACATTCTCTGCTGGACGCCGGGGTTGCCGCGGCTCGACGCCGTCGCGCCGCGCATCGGGGTGATGAAGGCGCTCTGCGACGCGATCCCGCCGTTCGTGTGGCAGGACCACGGCTACGATCCGACGAAGGCCTGAAGAGCCCGCCACCGACCGGCACCAGGGAGGAACCCGCATGGACGTCGTATCGATCGTCCTGCTCGTGATCGTCGCGATCGTGGTCATCGCACTGCTGTGGGGGGTGGCCACCTACAACGGGTTCGTCCGACTGCGGAACCTGGTGCAGGAGTCCTGGCGGCAGATCGACGTCGAGCTGCACCGGCGGCACGACCTGATCCCGAACCTCGTGGAGTCGGTCAAGGGCTACGCCGCGCACGAGCGCGCGGTGTTCGACGAGGTGACCCAGGCTCGTGCGGCCGCCGCCGGAACCTCGGCCGGGCCTGCGGACCAAGCGGTCAAGGAGAACCAGCTCACCGCGGCGCTGGGCCGGTTGTTCGCCGTGGCCGAGGCGTACCCGCAGCTCCGGGCCAGCGAGAACTTCATGCAGCTGCAGACCGAGCTGACCAACACCGAGGACCGGATCGCCGCCGGGCGTCGCTTCTACAACGCCAACGTGCGGGAGCTGAACACCAAGGTCGAGACGTTCCCGCCGAACATCGTCGCGAACATGTTCTCGATCGGGCGCGCCGAGTACTTCGAGGCCGAGGACCCCGCCGTGCGCGCCGCCCCGCAGGTCGACTTCGGGGGCGGCCCCGGCGCGGTGTCCGCCGGCTGACTGCCGCGG
>CAYQFJ010000073.1:0-13746 GCA_964416715.1 uncultured Actinotalea sp.
CCCGTTGTTCGCGGGGCTGGTCGAGGCGGCGCTGGTGCACCGGGGCGTCACGGCGGACGCGTGAGCGGCGAGGTCGCGGACGACTTCCGGGCCCGACCCGTCCTGGCGCGCGAGGAGCTCTTCTCCGGACGGGTGTGGGACGTGGTCGCCGAGGAGGTCGACCTGGGCCACTCGGTGGTACGCCGCGAGGTCGTCGTCCACCCCGGCGCGGTCGCGATCGTCGCCCTCGACCCCGACGACCGGGTGCTCCTGCTCAAGCAGTACCGCCACCCCGCGCGCGGCTACCTGTGGGAACCGCCGGCCGGGCTGCTCGACGTCGCGGGGGAGGAACCCCTCGAGGCGGCGCGTCGTGAGCTCGCCGAGGAGGCCGACCTCGTCGCCGACACCTGGCAGCACCTGATCACCTTCTGCACGACGCCGGGCGGGTCGACCGAGACCATCGCGATCTACCTCGCGCGCGGGCTGCGTCAGGTGCCCGAGGACGAGCGGCACGAGCGGACCGAGGAGGAGGCGGACCTCGAGCCCGCGTGGATACCGCTGGACGACGCCGTCACCGCGGTCCTCGAGGGCCGCCTGCACTCCCCGACCACCGTCGTCGGGGTGCTCACCGCTGCCGCCAGGGGCGTCCCCGGCCGTTCATGAGCCCCTACCGGCCGACGACGCGGGATCCGCTCGACGGTGCGGTCCCGACGCCGGCGTAGACGCGTACCTCCCAGGGGCTGAACTGCGGACCGGTGTCATCCCCCGCGTTGCGCAGGAGCACGTCCCCGGCGGCGGCGCAGCCGGTGGCCAGGGCGATCCGGCGGTCCCCGCTCGACAGGTTGGCCACGACGGTCAGCCACCTCCGGCCCAGGCGCCGCACGAAGGCGAAGACGAACGGGTCGGCCACGTCCAGGCGCGTGAAGTCCCCGTGGACGACGACGTCGTCCTCCCGACGCAGCGCGACGAGCCGTCGGTAGTGCTCGAAGACCGAGCCGTCGGCGCCGCGCTGCGCCGAGGCGTTGATCTGCACGTGGTTCGGGTTGACCGCGATCCACGGGGTACCGCTGGTGAACCCCGCGTGCGGGGCCGCGGACCACTGCATCGGCGTCCGCGCGTTGTCCCGGCTCGCCGAGCGCATCCCGGTCACGACCTCCGCCGGGGCCACGCCGCGACCGGTGGCCTCGGCGTAGTGGTTGAGGCTCTCGATGTCGCGGAAGTCCTCGATCGAGCCGAACGGCATGTTCGTCATCCCGAGCTCCTCGCCCTGGTAGACGAACGGGGTTCCCTTCTGCAGGTGCAGCACCGTGGCCAGTGCGGTGGCGGACGCCTCCCGGTGACGTGTGTCGTCGCCGAACCGGGAGACGACCCGTGGCTGGTCGTGGTTGTTCCAGTACAGGCTGTTCCAGCCGTGCTCGGCGAGCCCCTCCTGCCAGCGGGTGAGGGTCGCGGTGAGCTCGGCGACGTCGACCCGTCGGGGCCACCACTTGCCGCGTGGACCGTGGTCCAGCCCGACGTGCTCGAACTGGAAGACCATGTCCAGCTCGCGGTTGGCCGGGTCCGTCGCGGTCCTGGCGTTCGCCAGGTCCACTCCGGGCATCTCGCCGATGGTGAGCACGTGCGCCGACCGACCCGCGAAGACCTCCTCGTGCATCTCGCGCAGGAACTCGTGCAGTCGCGGCCCGCAGTTGAAGTACGGGAAGCCGTCGCCGAGGCCGCTCGGGAGCGGTGTGCCGTCGGGCAGGGCGGGGTCCTTGGAGATGAGGTTGATCACGTCCATCCGGAAGCCGTCCACGCCGCGGTCGAGCCACCAGCGCATCATCGTGTACACGGCCTGGCGGACCTCGGGGTTCTCCCAGTTGAGGTCGGGCTGCTTGCGGGCGAAGAGGTGCAGGTAGTACTCCCCGGAGCGTTCGTCGTAGGTCCAGGTCGGTCCGGAGAAGAAGGACTCCCAGTTGGTCGGCTCGGCACCGGGAGTACCGGGCGCCGCGCCCGGCCGCGCCGGGCGCCACCAGTACCAGTCGCGCTTGGGGCTGTCGGGTCCCAGCGCCGACTCACGGAACCACGGGTGCTCGTCGGAGGTGTGGTTGACGACCAGGTCCATGACGAGCCTCATGCCCCGTGCGTGCAGCGCGGCCACCAGGTCGTCGAAGTCGTCCAGGGTGCCGAACACGGGGTCGATCGCGTAGTAGTCGCTGATGTCGTAGCCGTTGTCCGCGTGCGGCGAGACGTTGATGGGGGAGAGCCACACCACGTCGACGCCGAGCGCCTCCAGATGGTCCAGGTGGTCGATGATGCCGCGCAGGTCACCGACCCCGTCCCCGTCCGAGTCGGCGAAGCTGCGTGGGTAGATCTGGTACACCACCGACCGCTTCCACCAGTCCGGAGCGAGGTCGACGACCGACCTCTCCTGCGGCCCGACCTCAGCCGACACGGTCGGTGCCCTCAGTGCCCTCAGTGCCCTCAGCATCCGCAGCGCCCTCGGAACCCGCGACGGCCTGCTCCACGACCACCAGCTGCCACACGCCCAGCGCCGGGAGCTGCGCGACGGCGTGCTCGCCCTCGGCGTGCACGGCCACATCGACGAGATGGCCTGGCCCGTCGGGGTCCGCGACCCGGACCCGCGGCACCGCGTCGCCCGTCCGGCGTACGCGCAGCTCGCCCCCGGTCACCTGCGGGACGGCGCGCCGGGGCGCGTCCCAGCGGGTGTCAGGCTGGCCCACGAGGTTGATCAGGTGGACGACGAGGCGGTCACCGACCTCGAGCACGCGCCGCCACACGGTCCCGGCGGTGGCGCGGACGTCGACCGTCGTGGCGTGGTAGCGGACGTCGCACTCGTCGTTGTACTCACCCGCGTAGGAGTACGTGACGTCCGTCGCGGCCGGCGCCATCAGCAGCTCGTCGTGCTCGACCAAGAAGTCGTACCACCGCTTGAGCAGCTGCTTCGTCGAGGCCTCGGCCACGTGGTTGCGCACGTAGTACGGGTCGACCAGCACGCGGTCGGCCTCCCCCGCGAGGAGCTGGGTCGCCCCGTGCGAGAACAGCGTCGCCATGGTCAACGCAGCGGACCGGTCGGCGGTCTCGGCCTCGGCGCGCCGGTAGACCTCCTGGTAGGCAGCAATCACGACCGGACGGCGTCCGGCGAGCGAGCGGGCTCGCGTCACGGTCCGGGCGAGGTCGTCCAGGGTGTCGTGCGGGTGCCAGGGCTCGATGTAGACCGCGTCCTGCGGGCCCTGCGCGGTCCGCCACGTCGGGAAGTCGTTGACCTGGTTGAACACGAGCCGGCTCGACCCCAGCCGGCGTCGGAGCCCGTCGAGCGCGCCGGCGAAGGAGTCCGTGAGCTCGACGCGGCTCCCGTCTGGTCGGACCGCCCGCTTCGGGTAGCCGTACTGGTCGAGGTGGAAGCCGCGGAACCCCACCTGCTCGACGCTCGCGGCCAGGTCGTCGCCGAGGTGCTCGAGCCAGTCGCCCGCGGCGGGGTCGACGAGCCGCAGGAAGTCGCCCAGACCGTAGGGGTCACCCCCGGCCTGGAGCAGTGCGTCGTGCCGCCACGTCTCCCACTCCTCGTTGCCGACGGCGTAGACCGCCGCGTAGCCCAGGGCGTCTGCGCCGTGCCTGTGCACCGCGCCGACGATGCGGCGGACGGTCTCGAGCGAGACGGGCCGGCCCAGCGGGTCGTCGTACAGCTCGCCGCCGCCGAGCAGGTTCGCGTGCCGGTACGCCCAGTCGTAGAGCTGGACGCCGGTCAGGTGCAGGCGTCGCACGAGGTCGGTGATGCCCCGCGGGTCGCGCTCGGGGGCGTAGTCGGCGACGAACCCGTAGCGGAGCCGGGCGCGCGTGTCGCCCTGCACGTCGACGGCGGTACGCCAGACCTGCCCGCGGCGGTGCAGCTCGACGCCGTAGCCGCCGGGGTCGAGGACGCCGAGCGAGACCTCCGGGCCGCCGTCGTGCTCGAGCCGCACGACCGGATCGCCGAGCCGCCGTACCACGAGCCGTCCCGGCACAGCGGGACCGCGGACCTCGATCCGCACCTCCTGCCCGGCAGGAACGGTTCCGAGCTCGGGGAGGAGTTCGACGTCGGACTGCATGGTCACCCTTTCACCGCACCGGAGGTGAGGCCCTGTACGAAGTGGCGCTGGAAGACGAGGAAGACGACGACGACGGGGACGATCGCGATGACGGACGCCGCGAACACGAGTCCCCACTGCACGGCGTTGTTGCCCTGGCCGGCCAGCAGCCGGATGGCGATCGGCAGCGTCTGCCGCTCGGGAGTGTTGATGATGGTCAGCGCCCAGGCGAACTCGTCCCACGCACCGAAGAAGGTGAAGATCGTCGCGGTGGCCAGCCCCGGGCGGGCCAGCGGGATGGCGAGCCGCCAGTACCGCGTCCAGGCGTTGGCGCCGTCCACCTGCATCGCCTGGTCGAGCTCACCGGGGACGGTCTCGAAGAATCCGCGCAGCAGGAACGTGTTCAGCGCGAGCGACCCGGCGACGTAGAACAGGATCAGCCCCACGTGGCTGTCCAGCACCCCGAGGTACTTCGCGAGGATGAACTGGGGTATGAGCAGCATGATCGCCGGGATCATCAGCCCGACCAGCAGGACCCGGAAGACGAGCTCGCGGCCCGGGAACGAGAAGCGGGCGAACGCGTACGCCATCATCGAGCTCACCAGCAGGGAGAGCGCGGTCGAGAGCGTCGCGACGTACAGCGAGTTCACGAACGCCCGCGGGATCAGGCCGGTGGTGAGCACCTTGCCGTAGTTCGCGGTCGTCGGTGGGTCCGGGATGAACTGCGGCGGGGTGGTCAGGACGTAGCTCTGCTCGGTGAAGGAGATCGAGAGCATGTACCCGAACGGCGCGACCATGACGAACGCACCGGCCACCAGGACGACGTACTTCGCGACCACGAGTGTGCGAGGGCTGCGCTGCGTGTTGCTCATTCGGCGTACGCCCCCTCCTGGTTGCGGAAGAACCGGAGCTGGACGAGCGACATCACGAGCACGAGCCCGGTGAGGATGACCGCGATGGCTGCGCCGTAGCCGAAGTCGAGGTTCCCGAACGCCTGGTGGTACATGTACGTCAGCAGCACGTCGGTCCTCCCGGCCGGTCCGCCCCCGGTCATCAGGTAGACCGAGATGAAGACGTTGAAGCTGCCGATGACGAGCATGATCGTGACGAAGCCGAGGGCGGCCCAGATGGCCGGGAGCGTCACCGCGCGGAACCGCTGCCAGGGCCCGGCGCCGTCGACCGTCGCTGCCTCGACGAGGGCCCGGGGCACCCCCTGCAGCGCCGCGAGGAAGATCATCATCGACCAGCCGATGCCCTTCCAGATGCCCAGGGCGCTGATCGCGACCATCCCGGTCCAGCGGTCGGCGAGCCACGATGTCGTACCGCTCGTGACGTGCAGCAACTCGCCGAGGGTGAAGTTGATCAGGCCGGCATCGGCGAACAGGAACCGGAAGAGCAGGGAGACCACGACCCAGCTCGTGACCACCGGTAGGTAGTACAGGACCCGGAGCAGGGGCTGGACCGGGCTGCGCCGGTGCAGCAGCAGTGCGACCGCCAGCCCGAGGAGGATCTGCGGGACGATCGTCGCGACCGCGTAGAAGCCGGTGTTCCCCAGCGCGACCCAGAACTGCGGGTCCTCGATCGCGCGCGCGTAGTTGTCCAGGCCGAGGAAGTCGCTGGTCGCGCTCGCGACGATCTTCCAGTCGTAGAAGCTCATCCGCACGGCCTGCGTGATCGGGTAGAGCACGGCCACGGAGAAGAGCACTACGCCCGGTGCCAGGAAGAGGTAGGGCGTCGCCCGCACCCGCCGCCGTCGGCGCGTGGCGCCTGGGGCCGGCCGGACGGCCCGGGGGGTGGACTCACGGTCCACGAGCCCCGGGCCGACCGCGGGCGATGTTCGGCTCATCAGGACCCGAGCAGCGCGTCGATCTGTGCCGCCGCGTTCTGCAGTCCCTCGCGTACCGGGACGGTGCCCTCGAACACGGGCGTGAGCTCTGCGTTCAGGATCGCGTCGACCTCGGCACCCTGGGTGATGGCGAGCCGGTTCTTCGCGGTCTCGAGCTGTTCGGTGAAGACGGCCAGCTCCGGCACGAGCTCCACCTGCTGCTCACCCAGTGCCTTGATCACCGTGAGCTGGCCCGTCGGCACGAGGGCCAGCTGGAACTCCTCGGACTGGGTGAACCGGATGAACTCCAGTGCGGCTTCCTTGTGCTCGGACGACGCCGTCAGCACGATGTCCTCGCCGCCGACCACGCTGACCGAGCCGCCGGGGCCGGCCGGTACGGGGGAGTAGACCGGTTCGAAGTCGGCGAACTGATCGGCCCAGATCCCGGACATCCAGGGTCCGTCGAGGATTGTGGCGTAGTTCGCGCCGGGCAGGCCTTCGCTCGTCGAGATCGCCCCCTCGTTGCCGATGATGCCGCTGGAGACCTGCTGGGCCCGGTAGAGGTCGACGAGCATCTGGACGGTGGCAACGTTCGCGTCGCTGTCGAGCACGCCGGTCGAGGTGGTCAGCTCCTCGTCGGCGATGTCGCCGCCGCCGGACCAGATCCACGGCATGATGTTCCACGCGCCGAGACCGCCGTCGGCGAACAGCATGGCGTCGGTTCCGGCAAGTGCCTCGCCGAGCGCCTCGAACTCCTCGAACGTCGACGGCGGCGCGTCGAACCCGGCTGCGGCGAGGACGTCGGGGTTGGAGATCAGCACACGCGTGTTGGTGTCGAGCGGCAGCCCGTAGTACTTGCCTTCGTACAGGTTCGTCGCGAGCACCCCGGGGTACGTGGCCTCGGCGAGCTCCTCGAAGTCGTCCATGACTTCCGAGAGCGGGACGAGCACGCCAAGGTCGGCGAACCGGGGCACCCAGCCGAGGTCCGCCCGCACGAGGTCGGGGAGCTCGTCGCCGGCGGCGCTCGTGGTGAGCTTCTGCAGCAGGTCGTCATAGGGCACGTCGACGTACTCCACGGTGATGCCCTCGTGCGCGGCCTCGAAGGCGGGGATGAGGGTGGAGTTGAGCACCTCCTGCTGCGCGGAGTTGCCGCCGTTGCCGTAGGAGCCCCAGAAGGTCAGGGTCACCGGTTCGGCGGAGTCGCCGTCCGAGGGGGTACCGGGATCGTCGTCGCCGGCGGCGGTGGCGGTGCATCCGGCGACGGCGAGTGACAGGGTCATGACCGCTGCGAGGGCGAGTGCGGGTCGCGGTGAGCGCTTCATTGCGTTGCTCCAGTCGGTCCGGTGTGGACGCGCGGATCGGCGATCCGGCTGAATTAGTTCTAGTGCAGAAGTAATAGGCGCGTCAACCCCCGATCCAGAACCAGATTCCGCTATATTTGCTTCCGACGCACAACAAAGATGCCGTCATTCGTGCGCAGAGAGGCCGGTGGCCGCATGCAGTCCCCGCAGTCGACGTGGATCCCGGAACGCGGCACCCCGCACGCCGTCGCCCTCGAGATCCTCCGTCACGGGCCGCTGGCCCGCAGTGACGTCGCCAGGCGGCTCAACCTCTCCGCGGCGACGTTGACGCGGCTGGTCGGGCCACTGGTCGAGGCAGGTCTGCTCGAGGAGATCGGGGAACGTGCCCAAGGTGGCGCGGGCCGGCCGAAGCGACTGCTCGACGTCAGGCCGCGGTCCCGGCACTTCATCGGGATGAAGCTCACCGGCGACCAGGTCCTCGGCGTGGTGACCGACCTGCGCGCCAACGTGGTCCACCGGGCGGAGCTCACGCTCCCCTCCCGTGACCCGGAGTCCGTCGTGGGCCGGATCGGTGCTCTCGTCGAGGAGCTCGCCGGCGCCGGCTACGCGGTCACGGCGCTGGGCATCGGCGTCGGTGCCCTCACCAGGGGCGGCGTGGTTCTCGGTGCACCGTTCCTCGGGTGGGAGGACGTGCCGTTGAAGCGGCTGGTCGAGGAACGCACCGGGATCCCGACCGTGGTCGACAACGACGTGGTCGCGCTGACCGAGGGCGAGCACTGGTTCGGGGCGGGGCGGGGGCTGGACCGCTTCGCCGTGGTGACCCTCGGCGCCGGTGTCGGCTACGGGGCGGTCATCAACGGGGGGATCGTGGTCGACGAGGACACCGGGATCGGGCTGGTCGGCCACTGGCCGCTCGACCCGTTGGGTCCGCTGTGCCCCGCAGGCCACCGCGGCTGTGCCCGGAGCGTGTTGACACGCTCGGCGATCATCGACGCGGTCTCCGGGGTCCTGGGTACCGAGGTGAGCTACGACGTGGCGCTCGACGCGGCCGAGGCCGGTCACCCGGCCGCTCGTCGCGTCGTCGACGACGCCGGGCGGGGCCTGGGGCGGCTGCTCGCGGCGATCGCCAACCTCACCCTGCCCGAGCTCGTGGTCATCGGTGGGGAAGGTGTCAGGCTCGTGGCCGTCGCCGGGGACGCCGTGGAGGAGGGTATGCGTGCGGACCGGGACCCGCGGGCGCGACAGATCCCGTTGGTGACCATGGCGGGGGACGACGCCGACTGGTGCCGCGGGGCCGCCGTCCTCGCCATCCAGACCTTCGCGCTCGGCACCTGAGCACGCGGTCGGCTCCGGCGTTCCTGCGCGGCGGCCAGACGGCGGGGCCGTAGGCTGGCGCGATGACCGCTGCGACGTCGCGACGGATCTCCCTCGCCGCTGCCGCTCCCGCTCCGGGGACGCTGCTCGTCCTCGTGCTCGGGCTGGGCGGTGTGATGTGCCTCGCGGGCAGTCGCCAGCCGCTCAGCCCCGGGGCTCACACCGACGTGCTGACCGCCTGCGGCATCGTCCTGCTCCTGCTCGCGCTGGCTGCCTACGTGGGGCGGCGCTCGGAGAACGTGCGCTGGGCACTGCTGCTGCTGGCGGTCCTCGTGAACACGGTGCTGCTGGCCACCTCGGTCAGCCTCGCCGGGGTGGTCCACGCCTCGATCACGTTCGTGTACGCCGCCCTCTGCGCGGCCTTCGACTTCGGACGGTGGCGGCTCAACGCGGTGCTGGGGCTCATCGTGGTCGCCTCGTTCGTCGGCTGGGTGCTCGCCACTCCGCCGCTGCACCTGCTGGAGTGGGTGACCACGATCGGCGCGGTGGTGCTGGCGGGCTCGTTGCTGGGGTATGTCGTCCGGGAGCTGCGCCGCAGTGCGGGGACCGACGGCCTCACCGGGGTGCTCACCCGTCGCGCCTTCGAGGTCGCCGCCTCGGCCGCGCTCGGTGGTGACCGGCGACGCGAGGTTCCGACCAGCCTGGTCCTCATCGACCTGGACAACTTCAAGGAGGTCAACGACAACCTCGGTCACGCGGCCGGTGACGGCGTCCTGGTCGACACGGTGCGGGCCTGGGAGGCCCGGCTCCGGCGCGGTGACCTCGTGGGTCGTCTGGGCGGGGACGAGTTCGTCGTCCTGCTACCGGGGACCGGGTCCAAGGGGGCCGACCGGGTGGTTGCCGGGCTGCACGCCGTGTCGCCGATCAGCTTCTCCAGCGGTCGGGTCGTTTCCTCTCCGGACGAGCCCGAGGCGACCGTGGCGGACCTGGTGGCCAGCGCCGACGCCGAGATGTACCGCGTCAAGCGTGCGCGACGGGGCGGCTCCGCACCGAGGCGAGCTGACGGACCTGGACCAGGACCAGCAGTGACGCCCCGAGCATATGCGCGCCCACCAGGACCTCCGGCAGGCCCGTGAAGTACTGGACGTAGCCGATCAGTCCCTGCAGCACGGTGACCCCCAGCAGGGCCCGTGCGGCTCGGCGTGACCCGGCAGGCGCCGGGCGCCGGTGCAGCACGGTGACCAGCGCGACGACGCCCACCAGGAAGACCCACACCGCCGCGGCGTGGATGCGGGCGAAGAGCACCGGGTCGAGCGCGAACCGGTAGGCGGCGTCCTCGTCACCCGAGTGTGGCCCGGACCCGGTGACCACGACCCCCAGACCGAGCACCACCACCGTCAGCAGCGCCAGGGCCCGGGACAGGCTCACCACACGTCCGCTGACCAGGGGCCGCGGCGCGCCGTCACCCTCGTCGTACCGGATCACCAGCAGCGTGGAGGCCGCGACCAGCACCATCGACAGCAGGAAGTGGCTGCCCACGACCGCCGGGTGCAGGGCGACCAGCACGGTCAGACCGCCGACGACGGCCTGGACCACCACGCCGGTCACCGGCACCAGACCCAGCAGCCGGAACGGCAGTGCTCGGTCGCGACGACGCCACACCACCCACGCGGTGAGCAGCGAGACGACCACCAGGAGGGCGGCCAGGGTGCGGTTGCCGAACTCGACGTACGGGTGCCAGCTCGTGGCCTCGTGCAGCACGGGGGTGAACTGGCCGGGCTCGCACTCGGGCCAGGTCGAGCAGCCCAGGCCGGACCCGGTGAGCCGTACCGCACCGCCGGTGACCACGAGCACGACCTGTCCGACGAGGTTGGCGACCAGGATCGCCCGGACCCTGTCCCGCGTGCGCCCGGCCGAGCGGTGCGGTGCCGAGGGCTCCCCGTCCGGGGTGCCGGGAGTCAGGGCCGGGGCGGTGGTGCTGCTCACGAGTACCACCGTAGTCGTGCGCCCGCGTGCACCGGACCGGTGCGCCCACCGGGTGCGCGACGGTTCAGTCCCAGCGGAAGAAGCGGACCGCCGCCGCGCCGAGGACGGCGGTCCAGCCGGACAGCACGGCGACGGCGAGCACCGGCAGCCCGTCCCCGGTCAGGGCGCTGCGCAGCCCCTCGCCGAGTGCACCGGAGGGCAGTGCGACGGCGACGGCACCCAGCGGCCCCGGGAGCAGCTCGACCGGGAGCAGCACGCCACCACCGGCCAGCAGCAGCACCCAGACCAGGTTCGCCACGGCGAGCACGGCCTCGGCGCGCAGCAGACCCGCGAGCAGCAGCGCGAACGACGTGAACGCCGCCGTGCCCAGCAGGCCCACGAGCAGGGCCGCGGGCAGGCCCGCCGGGTCGGGCCGCCAACCGAGGATCATCGCCGTCCCGCCGAGAACGAGGACCTGCCCGGCCTCGATCACCAGGACGGCGACGATCTTCCCGGCCACGAGCCCGCGCTTGCCCAGGGGTGTCGTCGCCAGCAGCCGCAGCACACCGTTGCGCCGGTCGAACCCGGTGGCGATCGCCTGCGAGGTGAAGGCGGTCGACATCACGGCCAGCGCCAGCACGCCGGGGGCGACCATGCCGATCCGGTCGTCCGTACCCAGGTCGATGAGCGTGGTCCGGGTCAGCACGACCAGCAGCAGCATCGGCAGCACGAGCGTGATGACCAGCTGCTCCCCGTTGCGCAGCACCGTCCGGATCTCGAACAGCGCCTGTGCGCGCACCCGGCGCAGCGGGGGAGCGGCGGCCCGGGGCGGGTCGGTCGGTCCGGTGCGGTCCTGTGCGTGGGGCGCGGTGGCCGGCGGCGTGGTCATCGCAGCTCCCGTCCGGTGAGGTCGAGGAACACGTCCTCCAGGGTTCGGCGGCCGGAGGTCATCGACGTGACCAGCAGCCCGGACGCGGCGGCCCAGCCGGTGATCTCGTGCAACAGCGCCGGCGTCGCGGGGACCCGGATCTCGAGGGTGTCCGCCTCCGTGGCGGGGAAGGCGCGCGGCGTGGCGTCCGATCTCGCTGCACCCGACACCCGCACGCCAGACACCTGTGCACCCGATGCCTGCGTCCCCGACACCTGCGCCCCCGGTGCGCGTGCCCCCAGGGCCCGCGTGAGGCCCTCCGCCAGTGCCTCCGTCGACGGCGTCGGTGTGCGGTGGTCCATCGGCCGGAGGGTGACCTTCACCACACCGCTGTCACCGATCACCTCCGCCACGGTGCCGGACGCCACCGCCCGCCCGTGGTCGACCACGACCACCCGGTCGGCGAGCTCCTCGGCCTCGGTCATCTGGTGGGTGGTCAGGACGATGGCGGTGCCCGCCGCACGCAGCTCACGCACCAGGTCCCACACGGCCAACCGGGCCTGCGGGTCCATCCCGGCGCTCGGCTCGTCGAGGAAGACCACCTCGGGGCGCCCGACGACGGCGGTGGCCAGCGCAAGGCGCTGTCGCTGCCCGCCGGAGAGCCGGCGGACCTGGGTCCGCGCGAACGCCGCGAGCCCGAGCCGGTCGGTCAGCTCGGCCAGGTCGCGCGGCGCGGCGTACATCGCGGCGACGTGCGCGAGCGCCTCGGCGGCGGGAACCGTGCTGGGCAGCCCGCCGTCCTGGAGCATGACGCCGACCCGTGGTCGCAGGGCGCGTGCGTCGCGTGCGGGGTCCAGTCCGAGCACGCGGACCGACCCGCCGTCCGGTCGCCGCAGGCCCTCGCAGCACTCGACCGTGCTGGTCTTCCCGGCGCCGTTGGGCCCGAGCAGCGCGGTGATCTCGCCGTGGTCGGCCGTCAGGTCGAGCCCGGAGACCGCCTCGTGGGTGCCGTAGCGCTTGACCAGCCCGACGACGGCGACCGCCGTCCGGTCGGGGACGGGAGCAGGCTGGTCGGGCACGACGTCGCAGTCTACGTGGGGTCGCGGTGCGCGGAGCGGCGCGGTCGGTTGCGTGGAGCGGCGCGGTCGGTTGCTTGGAGCGTTCACGTCGGCCACGTGGAGACGTCGTCGTGGGGCGCTCGGCCCAGGTGAGGCCTACCTTCGTTGCGAGGAAGCATTTCAGCAACGAGGATGTTGGCTATATCGGACGAGCATCGGTGTGGGACCGGGCGAGGAGGTGGACATGACGCAGAGCGCAGTGCGGGCCGACCGCGCACCCGGCGTCGTCCCCCCGCACGCGCCGACCGAGAGCAGCACCCGTGAGCGCATCCTCCGGCTCGTGATCGAGGACGGACCGGTGTCCGTCGTCGAGCTCGCCACCGTGCTGGACCTGACCTCCGCCGGTGTACGACGTCACGTCGCCGCGCTGGAGGCGGCCGGCCAGATCGCGGTCCACCACGCCCCCACCGGCGGCGTCCCGCGCCGTGGGCGCCCGGCGCGCCGGTACGTGGCGACCGACCGCGCCCAGGCGGGTCTGACCAGTGCCTACGCGGACCTCGCCACGGAGGCGCTGCACTACCTGAGCACCTTGGTCGGCGAGGAGGCGATCCAGGAGTTCGCCGAGCGGCGTGTCCGCGAGCTGGAGAGCCGGTTGGCCGGCCAGGTCGAGGCGGCGGGCCCGGACCTCGTCGCCCGTACCGCGGCGCTCGCGGACGGGCTGGCGGCGGAGGGTTACGCGGCGTCGTCCCGTCCGGCGCTCGAGGGGCGGGCGGTCCAGATCTGCCAGGGCCACTGCCCGGTCCAGGACGTGGCCACGCGCTTCCCGCAGCTGTGCGAGGCGGAGACGCAGCTCTTCGCCCGCCTGCTGGGCGTGCACGTCCAGCGGCTGTCGACCCTCGCGGCCGGGGCCCACGTCTGCACCACCCACGTACCCACGACCCCGATCAGCACCATCCCCGTCCGACCCACCGACGACGACGAACGACCGACCCACTGAGCACGACACACGACAGAGCACCGAGCGTCCCGCACCGGCGGGAACCTGGAGGTATCACCATGAGCGCACCCACCGAACCGCTGACCACCGATGAGGAGATCATCGCCTCGATCGGTGCCTACGGGTACGGCTGGCGCGACAGCGACGCGGCGGGCCAGTCCGCGCGCCGCGGCCTGGACGAGGACGTCGTCCGGAACATCTCGGCACTCAAGGACGAGCCGGAGTGGATGCTCAAGCTGCGCCTGAAGTCGCTGCGCCTGTTCGACAAGAAGCCGATGCCGAACTGGGGCTCGGACCTGTCGGGGATCGACTTCGACAACATAAAGTACTTCGTACGGTCCACCGAGAAGCAGGCCACGAGCTGGTAGGACC
>CAYQFJ010000074.1:0-13739 GCA_964416715.1 uncultured Actinotalea sp.
CCCGCAACCCGCTGTCGGCCACTGCGCGGGCGTTCATGGCCGGGCTGCTGGTGCACGCTGACGAGATCACCGCTGTGACCAACCATTTCGTGAACTCCAACAAGCGACTGTGGGGCGGGCAGGAGGCGCCGAACTACCGCTGCTGGGGGCACAACAACCGGTCCGCGCTGGTGCGGGTGCCGATGTACAAGCCGGGCAAGAGCAACTCCGCGCGGGTCGAGTACCGGGCGGTCGACTCGGCCACCAACCCGTACCTCGCCTTCGCGGTGCTGCTCGCGGCCGGCCTCAAGGGCGTCGAGGAGGGGTACGAGCTGCCCGAGGGCGCCGAGGACGACGTGTGGGAGCTCACCGACGCCGAGCGCCGGGCGATGGGCATCTCCCCGCTGCCGAGCCAGCTCGACGAGGCGGTGGCGATCATGGAGACCTCCGAGCTGGTGGCCGAGACCCTCGGGGAGCACGTGTTCGACTTCGTGCTGCGTAACAAGCGCCAGGAGTGGGACGGCTACCGTGCCCAGGTGACCCCCTACGAGCTGAAGCGGTACTTCTCGGTGCTGTGAGCGGGCTGACCAGGCTGTGAGCAGCGAGACCACCCGCCCCCCGGCCACCCTGCGCACGCGGCTCGCCCGCCTCGGGTTCACCGACCCGGGCCGCTCGGCCGAGCTCTGGCTCGACGCGGACCTGCGGGAGGTGCTCGACGGGCACGACGCGGAGCCGCTGCTCGAGGCCCTCGCACCGGTGGCGTCGCCCGACGACGCACTGCTCGCCCTGACCCGGCTGGCGGCCTGTGGCCAGGAGCACGACCGCATCGGGCTGTGCGAGCTGCTGCTCGACGGGGGGCCGGTGCGGGACCGGCTGCTCGCCGTGCTCGGGGCCTCGACCGCCCTCGCCGACCACCTGGTGCGCCACCCGCCGGACCTGGCGGCCCTGTCGGAACCCGACCCGATGGACGACGACGCCGGCACTGTCCGGTCCGAGCTGCTGGCCGCCGTGGGTGCGGACCCGGCCGCATCCCCCGGGGACGACGGTCCGGTCGCGACGCTCACGGGTGGGCCCGGGATCGACGCCATGCGCCGGGCCTACCGGCGTCGGCTGCTGCGGATCGCCGCCGTGGACCTGATGACGCCCGACCCGTCGGAGCTGCTGCCGGCCGTCGGCGGAGCGCTGGCCGACCTCGCGGCCGCCGCGCTGGAGGCCGGCCTGGCCCTGGCCCGCGCCGACCAGCCCGACCACGGCGCCGGGGTGCGGCTGGCCGTCATCGGGATGGGCAAGTGCGGTGGGCGCGAGCTCAACTACGTCAGCGACGTCGACGTGATCTACGTCGCCGAGCCCGCACCGGGCGTGGACGAGCAGGAGGCGCTCGCGGCGGCCGTGCGGCTGGCGGCCGGGTTGACCAAGGCGTGCGCGTCGCCGTCGGGCGAACCGGAGCTGTGGCCGGTGGACGCCGCCCTGCGGCCGGAGGGCAAGCGTGGCCCGCTGGTGCGGACGGTCGCCAGCCACGTCGCCTACTACGAGCGCTGGGCCAAGACCTGGGAGTTCCAGGCGCTGCTCAAGGCACGCGTGGTGGCGGGGGACCGCGGCGTCGGCGACCAGTACCTGGCCGTGATGCGTCCGATGGTGTGGACGGCCGTGGAGCGCGAGAACTTCGTCGAGGACTCCCAGGGCATGCGCCGCCGGGTGGAGGACCACGTACCGCCCACGGAGGCGGACCGGCAGATCAAGCTCGGCGTCGGCGGTCTGCGGGACGTGGAGTTCACCGTGCAGCTCCTGCAGCTCGTGCACGGACGGGCGGACGAGTCGCTGCACAGCCCCAACACGCTGGAGGCGCTGGCGGCGCTGTCCGCCGGTGGCTACGTGGGGCGGGACCACGCCGCCCGGCTGGGGGAGTGCTACCGGTTGCTGCGCGTCCTGGAGCACCGCGTCCAGCTCCACCGGCTGCGCCGCACCCACCTGATGCCCACGGCCGACGCCGACCTGCGGCGGCTGGCCCGCGCCGCTCGGATCGACCCGGCGCGGCCGGAGGTGCTCACCACCCGGTGGCGCGAGGTGCGCCGGGACGTGCGCCGGCTGCACGAGGAGCTGTTCTACCGCCCGCTGCTGCCGGCCACCGCGAGCCTCTCCCGGGAGGAGGCCAGCCTGGCGCCCGAGGCGGCCCGGGCCCGGCTGGCGGCCATCGGCTACCGCGACCCGGCCGGTGCGCTGCGGCACATCGCGGCGCTGACGGAGGGGGTCAGCCGACGCGCGGCGATACAGCGCCAGCTTCTGCCCGTGCTGCTGGGGTGGTTCGCCGACGGCGCGGACCCCGACGCCGGCTTGCTCGCCTTCCGGACCCTGTCCGACGAGCTCGGCAGCACGCACTGGTACCTGAAGCTGCTGCGCGACTCCGGGGCGGCCGCGCAGCGCCTGGCCATCGCGCTGTCCAGCTCACGGTTCGCCGCCGAGGCGCTGACCCGTTCCCCGGAGTCGGTCGCCTGGCTGGACGGCCATGCCGAGCTCGCGCCCCGGGACCACGCGCGGCTGTCGGCCGAGGCCGACGCGCTGCTGTCGCGCCAGGGGGAGTCCGCGGACGCCGTCGTGCTGCTGCGGGCGCTGCGGCGTCGGGAGGTGGCACGCACCGCGGTCGCCGAGGTGCTCGGCCTCAGCTCGATGAGCGCGGCGGCCGACTCGTTGACCGCGGCTGCGGACGTGGTGCTGGCCGGGGTGCTGCGGATCGTCGAGGCGGAGGCCGCGCAGGAACCCGACGGACTGCTGACCCGGCTCACGATCGTCGCGATGGGCCGGCTGGGCGGTCGGGAGCTGGGCTACGCGTCGGATGCCGACGTGATGTTCGTGCACGACCCCCGTCCCGGGGCCGACGAGGTCGCCGCCCAGACGCAGGCGGTTGCGCTGGCGACCCGGCTGCGCGCGCTGCTCGGCCAGACGGGTCCGGAGCCGGCGCTCGAGGTCGACGCCGACCTGCGTCCCGAGGGTCGCAACGGACCGCTGGTGCGCACGCTCGGCTCGTACCGGGAGTACTACGAGCGCTGGTCCTCACCGTGGGAGAGCCAGGCGCTGCTGCGCGCCCGTCCCGTGGCCGGCGACCCCGGGCTGGGCGAGAGGTTCCGCGAGCTGATCGACCCGCTGCGCTACCCGGTCGGCGGGGCAGACGAGCGGACGGTGCGTGAGGTGCGCCGGCTCAAGGCCCGCATGGAGTCCGAGCGACTGCCGCGCGGCGTGGACCCCTCGCGGCACCTCAAGCTCGGCCGCGGCGGGCTGAGCGACGTCGAGTGGACCGTCCAGCTGCTGCAGCTCCAGCACGCGCACGCGGTGGCCGGGCTGCGCACGCCGTCGACCCTGGAGGCGCTCGACGCGGCGGGGGAGGAGGGCCTGCTCGACGCGCAGGACGTCGAGGTGCTGCGGGACGCCTGGCTGCTGTGCACTCGGCTGCGCGACGCGCTGGTGCTGTGGACGGGCCGGGCCGGGGGAGCGGCCGCCGACGTGCTGCCGCACGACCGGAGGACCCTCGGCGGGCTGGCCCGGCTGCTCGGGTACGGCCCGGCGTCGGGCGCGGAGCTGGAGGAGGCGTACCTGCGGGCCGCGCGCCGCGCCCGCGCCGTGGTCGAACGCGTCTTCTACGACTGAGGGCCGCGGCCTTCGCACGCGACCGTGGGCAGCCCCCGCTGGGAGCCCTCGATGTGCGGGCAGGTGTCCGTGACGACGTCCAGGCCCGCGTCCCGCGCCCGCTGCTCCGCCGCCGGGTCGTGCACGTCGAGCTGGAGCCAGACCGCCTTCGCGCCGATCCGGATCGCCTCGTCGATCACCGCACCGGCTCGGCTGGAGTTGACGAAGACGTCGACCACGGCGATCTGCCCCGGGACGTCGGCCAGGTGCGCGTAGCCGGTGGCACCGTGGACCTCCTCGGCCCGTGGGTGCACGGGCACGATCTCGTGCCCCAGCCGCTGCAGGTAGGCCGAGACGCCGTGGGCCGGCCGCCGGGTGTTGCCGGAGAGCCCGACGACGGCCCACCGACCGGGCTCGGTCAGCAGGCGGTCGATGACCGCGGGGTCGTTGTCGCTCACACCGCCAGCCAAGCACATCTCCCGGGCCCGACGCCGGTCAGCGGCCCGGGTGCATCGGCTCGAGGAGGTCTCCGCTCTCGTCCAGCCTGCGCAGCACCTCGTGCGACTCGAGCTGGACCATGCCCGGCCCCACCTCGTCCCAGGAGCGGGGCGCGGCGACGGTCGGCTTCTCCCGTCCGCGCAGCGAGTACGGCGTGACCGTCGTCTTGGCCGGGTGGTTCTGCGACCAGTCCAGCAGCACCTTGCCGGGGCGCAGCGCTCGCTTCTGGGTCGCCAGGATCTGGCCCGGGTGGGTCTTGGCCAGCTCCTGGGCGATGCCGCGCGCGTACTCGCGCACCGCCATGGCGTCCTTCTTGCCGTCGAGCGGGGCGTAGAGCTGCATGCCCTTGCTGCCGCTGGTCACCGGGAAGGTCTCGGTCAGACCGTCCTCGGCCAGGCGGTCGGCGACCAGCCGCGCCACGGCCGCGCACTCGTCCAGGCCGGCCGGCGGGCCGGGGTCCAGGTCGATCACGAGCCGGTCCGGTGCGCGCACCCCGCCACGCGGACCGACCCGCCACTGGGGGGTGTGCAGCTCCAGCGCGCTCTGGTTCGCCGCCCACACCAGGCCGCGCAGGTCGTCGATGAACGGGTAGTCGACGGTGGTGCCCTCGTCCTCGGTGCCGGGGCTGGCGTGCAGCACCTGACGGCGCAGCCAGTCCGGCGCACCGCGCGGCGTGTTCTTCTCGAAGAACCGTTCCCCGCCCACACCCTCGGTGAACCGGATCCGGGTGACCGGCCGCTCGTGCAGCTGCGGCAGGATCGCCGGTGCCACGCGCGTGTAGTAGTCGACGACCTCTGCTTTGGTGAACCCCGTGGCGGGGTACAGCACCCGGTCCAGGTGGGTCAGGCGCACCCGGGTACCCTCCACCTCGACCCACTGCGGACGGCTGTCCGGGCTCATGACGTGGGGACTCGGGTGGCGAGGTCGGGTTGCACGGGTCCATCCTGCCCATGGAAGAGTGGGTCGGCACCCCGGACCGAGGAGGACGAGATGCGGGCCATCTGGAAGGGCGCGGTCGCCTTCGGGCTGGTCAACGTGCCCGTCAAGCTCTACGCCGCGACCGGCGAGCACAAGGTCCCGCTGCACCAGGTGCACGCCGAGGACGGTGGGCGGATCCGCTACCGCAAGGTGTGCAGCGTCTGCGGCCAGGAGATCGCCTACCAGGACATCGCCAAGGGGTACGAGACCGACGACGGTCAGATGGTGGTGCTCGACGACGAGGACTTCGCCGGGCTGCCGCTGAGCACGGAGCGGGAGATCGCCGTCGAGGAGTTCGTCCCGGCGGACCAGGTGGACCCGATCATGCTCGGCAAGACGTACTACCTGGAGCCGGAGAAGACGGCGGCCAAGGCGTACGTGCTGCTGCGCGAGGCGCTGCAGAGCACCGACCGGATGGCGGTCGTGAAGGTCGCGCTGCGGCAGCGCGAGTCGATGGCCGTGCTGCGGGTGCGCGACGACGTCATCTGCCTGCAGACCCTGCTGTGGCCGGACGAGGTGCGCGAGGCCGACTTCCCGATCCTGGACACCGAGGTGGAGCTGCGCCCGCAGGAGGTCAAGATGGCCTCCTCGCTGGTCGAGTCGCTCGCGGCGGACTTCGACCCCAGCGAGTTCGAGGACTCCTACCAGACGGCGCTCGAGTCGCTGATCGAGGCGAAGGTGAGCTCCGGCGGCACCGTGCCGGCGGCTCCCGCCCGCGACGAGGAGGAGGGCGCCGAGGTCGTCGACCTGCTCTCGGCTCTGCAGCGCAGCGTGCAGAAGGCCCGCGACGCCCGCGGCGAGGGTGGGCAGTCGGCGAAGGCGCCCGCCAAGAAGTCCGGCACGAAGGCTGCGGCGTCGGGTGCGAAGGCTTCTTCGTCGGGCACGAAGCAGGCGACGAAGAAGTCGACGGCGGCGGCCAAGAAGTCCAGCTCGTCGAAGGCGTCGACGCAGAAGAAGTCCGGCGCGTCGAAGAAGCCTGCCCAGAAGGCTCCCGCCGCGAAGAAGCCGGCCGAGAAGAAGCCCGCCACGCGGCGTCGGGCGTCCTGACCCGTGGCAGGGGACGGCTCGAGCGACGCCGGGCCGGGCCGGGACGAGGTCGTCGCCGCGCTGCACCGGATCGCGTTCCTGCTGGAGCGACAGCAGGCGTCGTCGTACCGCTCGGCGGCCTACCGGACCGCCGGGGACGTGCTGCGTGACCTGGACGACGACGCGTGGGACGCCCGCGTGCGCTCCGGTGACTGGCAGGGGCTGACGGGCGTCGGCGCGAAGACCTCCGGGGTGATCACCACGGTGCTCGGCGGCGGCGAGCCGCAGACCCTCACCGATCTGGAGGCGGACCTCGAGGACCGGCTGGCCCGGGCGACGTCGGCCGGGCGCGGGCTGCGCGCGGCGATCCGCGGAGACCTGCACGCACACACCGACGCAAGTGACGGTTCGGCACCGGTCCAGGACATGGCGCTGGCCGCGGTGCAGATCGGGCACGAGTACCAGGCGATCACCGACCACTCACCGCGACTGACCGTGGCCAACGGCCTGTCGCCGGCGCGGCTGCGGGCCCAGATCGACCGGATCGGCGCGATGAACGAGGTGCTGGCTCCGTTCCGTCTGCTCACCGGGATCGAGGTGGACATCCTCGACGACGGCGCGCTGGACCAGGAGGACGAGCTGCTGGGCGAGCTCGACGTCGTCGTGGCTTCCGTGCACTCCAAGCTGCGCATGGACTCGCGTGCGATGACGCGCCGCATGGTCGCCGCCGTGAGCAACCCGCGCACCGACGTGCTGGGTCACTGCACCGGGCGGCGGGTGCTGGGCCGGGAGCGGCCGCAGAGCCAGTTCGACGCACGGGCGGTCTTCGAGGCGTGCGCGGAGCACGGCGTCGCCGTCGAGGTGAACAGCCGGCCGGACCGCCGGGACCCGCCGGACGACCTGATCGCCGTGGCGGACGACGCCGGGTGCCTGTTCACGGTCGACTCCGACGCGCACGCGCCCGGTCAGCTCGACTGGTTGATCGACGGGTGCGACCGGCTTGCGGCCCACGGGGTCGACCCGGACCGGGTGGTCAACACCTGGCCGGTCGAGCGACTCCTGGAGTGGACGAGGAAGGCCTAGCCGCGCGCTGCCGGCGCTCGTCCTACGGAGCCTCCGGTCGCAGGGCGGTGACCTCCAGCTCGACCCGCTTGCCCGGGGTCGAGAAGCCGTCCACCAGCTCGACGTCGTAGGCCGTCGCCCCGGGCAGCAACCGATCCAGCTCGTCGTGCAGGACCTCGGGATCCTCGCCGCGGTGCAGGTAGCAGCGCAGCTCGACGATCCCGCCCGGCCCGGTCCCGGCGTCGCGCAGATCGGTGACGATGCTCGTGACGATCTGCGCGACCTGTTCGGGCAGCGTGGGTGCGAGGCTCGTGGTCCCGGTCAGGACGACGAGGTCCTGGACCGCCAGGTACCGGATCGGGTTCTGCGGTGGGTCGTGCTCGACGACGGTCTTCACCGGTGTCTCGCCGGGTCCGGGGCGGCGCGCGACGACATCGAACGCGACCAGCACGGAGTCGGGCAGCCGGTCGGGGCCGACGTAGCTGGAGCTGGCCGACCGGGCCGGCCCGGAGAGGATCTCCGGTCGCGCCGGGGAGGCGGCGCCGCGCGACACCCCCTCACGGGCCCACAGCCGAGTCCGTACCACGTGCTCGAGCCCCAGACCGTGATCGGCGAGCGTGTCGGCCGCGGAGATCAGCGCCGTGCGGGCCTGGTCGGCTGCGCTCCCCGGGCCGCGACCCGCCACGAAGAGGTGGACGAGGCGGTGTGAACCCAGCCGTTGGTAGGAGGTGGTCACGCGAGTCCCTTCGTCCAGCGTCAGAGCGTCGCTCCCTCGGGCCGCTGAGCCGACCCGGGGATCTCCTCCAGATCGTGCCGTAGTTCCAGTGCGCGGGCGTCGAGCATCCGGTGCACGGTCCAGTGCATCCACACCGCGCTGGCCAGGGTGAGGACGAAGATCAGGAAGAAGGTCGACCGGGGGAGCCCGGTCCACACCTGCAGGTAGGCGAACATCGGCGGCAGGACTCCGGGACCCGCAGCACGATGTGGCCGTACGGCCTCAACGGAGCGCTCTGGCGGCTGCCGGCGGGGGTGCTCACCGACCGGTACGGCGGTCGGCGGGTCATGGTGGTCATGGTCCTGGCCACAGCGCTCCGTTGAGGATCGCGACGGCGGGGAGCCTGGTCGGAGCCCGTTGGCTGCGGGATGGGGTGCTCGGTCACGGGGCTTCATTCGGTCGGGGGCCGGCTCGGCCCCGAGAGTAGGTGCTCACCCCGCCGGATGCTGGGCCGGTGGTCCTGTGCCGGGCCGATGCGACGCGTCCGGTCAGCGGCGCATGCCGGACGCGACCGTATGATCGTGCGTCGTCCGACGAATGGCGCCGGGGAGGTGCTCGCATGCCGAAGATCGATGCCCCTACCCTCGCCGAGCACCGGCGTCGTCAGCGAAGGGCGCTGCTGACAGCGGCGACCCATCTGCTGGTGACCGAGGGCCCGGCGGCCGTGACGCCCGCGGCCGTCGGGGCCGCCGTGGGTCTTGCCAGGTCGAGCGTCTACCAGTACTTCGCCTCCGGTGCGGCGATCATCGCGGCGATCATCGAGGACGCGTTCCCTCGTTCGAACGCTCTCATGCGTGAGGTGCTCGCCGACCTCTCGGAGCCGATCGACATCATGGATGCCTACGTCCGGGAGACCCTGCGACTGGCCGCCGAGGGCGCCCACCGGCCCGCTGCGGCGCTGCGGACGGCGATGCTGCCCGCGGAGTGTCTCGACCGTCTGGACGAGCTGCACCGCGAACAGATCGCCCCCTTCCTCGCCGCGTTGCACGACCTCGAGGTCCCCGAACCGGGGATCCAGGGCCAGCTGATCCGGGGGATGCTGGAGGCGGCGATGGAGGCGGTCGAGTCAGGGGCCGATCGTGAGCTCGTGACCCAGTCGGCGCTGGCGCTGGTCCACGCGGCTGTGCGGTCGCCGGTGCCCTAGCCGACCATCGTGGAAGACGTCACGGTGGCCGCTTCGGCCGCTCGATCGGTCGTGAGCACCCCGTCGAGCATCGTGCAGACCGCATCCATCGCGGGCAGGTGAGACCGGTCGTGCGTGACCAGCAAGGTGGCGACGTCGTGCTCACGGGTCAGGTCGATGAGGAGCTCGATGATCGCGCTGCCGCGCGCCCGGTCGAGGGCGCTCGTCGGTTCGTCCACGACGAGGACGGACGGGTCGCTCATGAAGGCCCGTGCGATGTTGACGCGCTGGCGCTCGCCCCCGGAGAGCTCACCGGGACGGCGGTGCGCTTTCGCGCTCAGCCCCACCGCATCGAGAAGCTCGCCCGCCTTCCGAGCCGCGGCCCGACGAGTGCGCGGGCCACGACGGGTCTCGAGGTGGTTCATCAGCTCGAGCTGCTCGAGCGAAGTGAGCGAGGCCAGCAGGTTGGACTGCTGGAAGACGATCCCGATCTCCCGCCGTCGGAGCGCGGCAGTCTCCCTGGACGAGAGGCGGGTCGCGTCGACGTCGTTGATCAGCACGGCCCCGGCGTCCGGGCGGATGAGTGTGGACGCCACGGCGAGCAGACTCGACTTGCCGGAGCCGCTGGGGCCGGTGACCGCGGCTATCCCCCCGGGTCGGATGCGGAGGCTCGCGCGGTCGACCGCGGTGATGGTTCCCTCTCCGTCGGGGTACGTCAGGGTGATGTCCCGCAGATCGATCACTTCGACTCCTAGGCGTTCTGAGCGTTGAGGGCGATGAGTGGATCGGTCCTCAGGACGCTGCGAATCGCGAACGTCGCTCCGACGAGTCCCGTGAGGACCATGGCGACGGCCGGTACGACCGTCGTCAACGGGCTGATGACGAACGGCACCGCTGCCGGGAGCGCGGCACCGGCAGCGACCGTCAGCGCGATGCCGAGACCGACGCCAGCGACGAGCACCACGAGCGCCTGACCGAGGGCGTCACGCACCAGGGACCCGGTTGAGGCGCCCACCGCCTTGAGCGTCGCGATGTCCTTCGACCGCTGGATCGTCCACACCGTGAAGAAGGCGCCGATGATCAAGGCGGAGATCCCCAGGAGCAGGCCCAGCATGAGCGCCAGAGACCCGATCTCGCTCTTGAAGACGTCGATCGCCATGAGGGACATCAGCAGGGAGCTCGATACGGTCCCCGCCTGGCTGTCGAGGGCCTCGGACGCCGGAGACCCCTGCACGAGGAGCGCGGTCGCGAAAGGTGCGGGCGCGGCGGTCTGCTTCGCGAAGGTGTCACGCCAGTCGCCGATCGTCATCCAGATCACGCCGGTGTGGCTGTACTCGGCGTCCTGAGAGACGCCAGCCACGGTGAAGGTGTCGCCGAAGATGGAGATCTCGTCCCCTACCTCGGCCTGGAGCGCCTCCTGGGACCGCACCGCGAGCACCACGGTGCCCGGCTCGGTGGGGATCTCCTGGTGAGGGGAGATCGCGGTGAACGAGCTGTCGACCCCGAACAGCGACGCCGTCTGCTCGCGACCGTTGTCCGCGCTCACCCGACTCGCCAGGATCCCGAGCGGTTCGACGACGCCGGCCCCCTTCGCCTCGAGCCACGGCCTGGCGGACTCCTCGCTGATCCGCGACTCGCTGAAGCTGAGCGTCTCGCCCTCGTCGGGAGCCGCCAGCACGACCTTGTCCGCCTGGAAGGGGAGGATCGCTGAGATGTTCGCGTTCGCCAGTCCCTGCGTGAGTCCCCCGAGGAACCCCACGAGCAGCGTGATGAGGAGGACGACAGAGGCGATCAGGGCGAAGCGCCCACGGGCGAACCGGAGATCACGCCAGGCGACGAACATGCGGTACCTCATCGAGAGGGCGGATGGGACAGTAGGAGTTTATACCGACACTTGCGTCGGTAAGTTCACCACGGCACCCTGTGTCGACGAGGCCGGGGACCAGCCGGTGGTAGCTGCGGCCGAACGAGTGCCGGGTCGCTGCCCGCCTCGCGGAGGTTCGTGCCGATGCTCGCGCCGATCTGCTCGACCTGATCCTCGAGCGTCGGTGCCAGGCTCGTCGTGCCGGAGACGACGACGAGGTCCTCCACCGTGAGGTAGCGGATCGGGCCCTGGGGCGGGTCGCGCTCGACGACGCTCCCCGTCGGGGATCTCATCCAGACCGTGCCTCAGCTCCCGGGCGCGCGCGTCCGCCACCGGTGGTTCAGGGCTGCTGACCGGTCAGCACGAGCACCCAGGGCGAGCCTCCGGCGATCGCGACACCCGGCTTCTGTCCCTGCGTCCACCACTTGGCCTCGTAGGGCACCAGGTCGAGCTGGACACGGCTGCCGGCGACGTAGACCTCCTCCGGGTCCCACTGCGGGTAGCTGCCGGCGGGCAGGGTCGGCAGCGGTGCCGGCGTGTCCCCCGGCAGTACTGGGCCCAGCAAGGTCCACGGTGAGTCCGTGGCCGTGGCGACCGGGGTGTCCGGGGCGAAACCGGAGGTCCAGTACCACGCCTCGTAGACCTGCTGCCGCCAGACCACCTTGGAACCGGCCGGGTAGGTGCCCAGGGGGTCCCAGATCGGGAACGGGCTCCGCTCGGGGTCGTCCACGAGATCACGCGGCCCAGCGGTGTCCGGGGCGCTCGGGGTGGCCGTGTCGACCGCACTGTCACCGCCGGCGTCGGACGGGGCCGGCCCGACCGCGGCGCCGTCGAGGTCGGACGAGAGGATCTCGGCGAAGGAGGCGGCACCCTGGTCGATGCCGCTGCACGAGGTCTGCACGACCGACAGCACCGTGGGCAACGGGTGGCGGCACGTCGAGTCGCGGTTGAGCGACCACATCGCGACCAGCCCGACGCCGTGCGCCCGGGCGAAGGCGTTGACCACCTCGGCATCGGTCAGGGTGAACACCTCGGTCGCCACGTCGCTCTGGCCGATCATCGGTGTGATGCCGACCTTGTTCCACGCAGCCGCCTCGCTAAGTGGCCGGCCCGCTCGCTCGAACGCGTCCTTCACCTGTGCCTGGAGAGCGGTCGCCGCCTCGGTCACCACCTTCGACAACGGATTCTTCTCCGAAGTCACGACGCCGAAGTCCATGGTCATGCCGTTCACGCCGGCCAGGTCGACGCCGTGGGCCAGCAGGGTCGTCAGCGCGGCGAGCCCCTCGGCGGTGAGACCGGTCGGCGCGACGGGGAGCGTCACCCAGACGTCCAGCGTCCGGCCGTCCCCGGCCGCCTCGGCCTGCAGCCGCGCGATCGCCTGCGCGCGGCGGGTGGCCGCGGCCGTGTCGGTGAGAGCGGGCCCCTCCAGGTCGAGGTCGATCCCGGTGAGGTCGTACCGGTCCACCACCGAGCGGTAGGCCTCGAGCAGTCGCTCGCGATCGGCGCAGACGGTCGCCAGCTCGTCGTTGATCGCACCACCGAAGGAGACCGTGAGGTCCCCGCCGGTCAGGCGGAGCTGAGTGATGCGGCGGTCGAGCTGGATCTCCGAGGCCGCGGTGGGCAGGTCGTAGTAGGCGCCCCACGACGGTGTGCACGGGTCGGTCGGGTCGGCCACGACGAACGACAGCACCACGTTGGACTGCGCCGGCCCGTCCGGGGTCTCGAACGGGTACACCGGCCACGCCGTCACGTCGACGTAGGCGGCGAAGGCCGAACGCTCGGGTGGGGTGGGCTGCGAGACGGCTACCGAGACGGTGCGCATACCGAGCCACGCCAGCCCGGCGACGGCGAGCAGGACGATGCCGACACGCAGGAGGGACACACGTGTCCGAGGGTCCTGCGGCGTGGTGGTCTGGGTGAGCTGCGACATCTGGTTCACTGTCCGTCTCAGGTCCGCTGGCGTGCGCGCGTGTCACCACGGCGGGGAAGAGGGGCGCTGGTCGTGGCGACGCGCGGGCGGCCGGCCGGTGCGCGGTGATCGGGCCCGAAGTACAGCACCGCTTCCCAGTCGAGCTGCGGCGGGTCGTCCTCGCGCGACCGCGTACGTCCCCGCACCGGCACCCGCACCCACCTGGCAGTGCCGAGGGCCAGATCCACGATCGAGTTCCGCACGCCGATGAACGCGACGATCGCGTACGCGGTGAGCGTGCCGTTGAACAGCGCGAACGCGCCGTTGACCCAGTTCCTGCCCACGATGTCGTTGGCGAGGATGTAGAAGCAGAAGAAGACGATCAGGTATGCCGCCGCCACGTACGTCGCGGGGGCGGACGTCCGGTCGCGGACCTTCGGGGTGCGGGCGAACGCGATCTTGGACTTCGCCGCGGCCTGCTGCAGGGACTTCAACGTCCCGGCGATGTTCACCGGCAGCAGGACCAGGTTGAAGGCGTACACCCGGAAGACGTCGGTGCGCTTGTAGCCCAGGCGACGGAAGTCGGAGCTCATCGCGACGAAGTAGGGCAGCGCGGCCGCCACGATCAGCGGGCTCAGGAGCTGGTCGTCGAACGGGAAGGTGAGGATGAGCACCAGGCCGAGGCTCGCCCACGCGATCGACATCATGTAGTTGAGCCGCAGTGCGACCGAGGCGCGGTTGACCCGCCGCCCGGCGCGACGCTCGCGGCGCACGTACCGCAAGAACTTCGGAGCGATCAGCAGGCCCCCGTTGGCCCACCGCGCACGCTGCACGGCCAACGAACCGAAGTCGGGCGGGGTCGCGCTGTAGCTCAGCCGCTCCGGGTAGTTGTACAGCGACCAGCCGT
>CAYQFJ010000075.1:0-13705 GCA_964416715.1 uncultured Actinotalea sp.
GGAGTTCCCCCGGGCACCCACCAGCGCGCCACGGGCCCACGTGCGGGCCACCCGGGCCGAGGACGCGTCGTCGGGCAGAGCCGCCAGCGCGACGGCGGCGTCGTGGAACGTCAGGTAGAGGTTCGTCCCGGTGTCCGAGTCCGCGACCGGGAAGACGTTCATCGTGTCGAGCTCGCCCCTGCGGTCCGCGAGCCACTGCTCGGTCCGTGCGGCCCAGGAGCGGACGGTCTCCGGCCCCAGGGGACGGGTCCGTGTCGCCGTGTACCGCACCGACCAGTACCTCCGCCCTGTGCCGCGCCTCCCGGTGACCGCTGCGCCGTTTGGGTACGGCTGTCGCGATCGGCTACCCTATCGAGGTTGCCCGGTCACGCCTGGGCCTTGTGGGAGCACGCCCCGACGAACGATCCGACCTCCGGCCGGACCTGGCGGCGGGTCCCGACCGACACACCGACCTCGTCGCCCTCGTCCCGAGCGCGCGGCGCGCACGACGATCAGGAGACCAACGTGGCTGCCAACTGCGAAGTCTGCGGCAAGGGCCCGAGCTTCGGGTACAGCATCTCGCACTCGCACCGCCGCACCAAGCGGCGCTGGAACCCCAACATCCAGCGCGTGCGGGCCGTGGTCGCCGGCACCCCCAAGCGGGTCAACGTGTGCACCTCGTGCCTCAAGGCGGGCAAGCTCCAGCGCATCGCGTGATCCCGATCGCATGATCCCCGGCGGTCGCGGACCGGTTCGCCCCGGTGTCCCTCCCCGTGCCCTGCCCACGCGGAGAGCCTCGGTTCCTCTACGCCAAGGAATGCCCAAGAATCAGGCAAGGGCTGGTGGTATCGGTGAACGGATGGCAAGGTGGCGCTCATGGTGGATGACCTCGCAGAAGTGACGATCCGCACCGCCTCGGTCGAGGACGCCGAACCCATCGCACGGGTGCACATCGCTTCCCTGCGCGAGGGCTACGCCGGGGTGATCGCCGACGACTACCTCGCCACGCTGGACGTGGACGAGCGTGCCGGGCGCTGGCGGGCGCAGCTCGCCGCGGACTCACCCGACACGAAGGTCTGGGTCGCCGAGCAGGAGGGCGCCGTGGTCGGCTTCGCCTCCCTCGCCCCGAGCCGGGACGAGGACGCCGAGCGCGACACCCTGGAGATTCCCGCGATCTACCTCGAGCCGTCGGCCTGGGGCCACGGCGTCGCGCGTGAGCTCATGCGCACCGTGGTCGCCGCCGTGCCCGAGAACGTCTCCGTGACCCTGTGGGTGCTGGACGCGAACGAGCGGGCCCGGCACTTCTACCGTCGCAACGGCTTCTCCCCCGACGGCGTCGACCGCATGGAGGAGATCGGCGGACAGGCCTACCGCGAGATCCGCTACCGCCGCGGCTGACCCTCGGCGGCTGTCACGCGTGGGGCACACGTGGGGCTCCTCGCCGACCCGGCCATCCGTCAGCGGGAGAAGTGGTCCCAACCGACGGGCACGTCGTCCGGCGGACGGCCCGCGACCAGGACCGTCCCGGGACCGTGCCGCCCGGACGCGGCCCTGACCTCCCCGACCACGCGGAACGGGTCGGGCACCGCGGAACCGGACCGGAACGTCGCCAGCAGGCCGTGGTCCTCGCCCCCGGCCAGCACCCAGCCGAACACGTCCGCACCGATCCGCCGAGCCACCGGGGCCAGCAGCGCGACGTCGTCGGCGAACGCGTCGCCCGTACCGAGCAGGTCCAGCACGACACCTGACGCCCGGGCGACCCGCGACGCGTCCCGGAGGATGCCGTCGGAGACGTCGAGCATCGCCGTCGCACCCGCACGGGCCGCCAGCACGCCGGCACCGATCGGAGGGTCCGGCCACCGGTGGGCCCGGACGAGCCGGCGCACGACGTCGTCCTCCGCGGCGGCCGGGCCGTCCTCCTCGCCGACGCCGTGACGCCCGAGCGCCTCCAGCAGCGCGTACCCCGCGGCGGAGTGCCCGGCTACGCCGGCGTGCGCCACCACGTCCCCGGGGCGGGCACCGTCACGCCTGACCGGCTCGGCCCCGTCCAGGCTGCCCAGGACCGTCACCGCCACGACGACGTCGCGTCCGGCCGACAGGTCCCCGCCGACCACCCCGACCCCGTGCGGCTCGCACGCCGCTGCCAGACCCGTCGCCAGGTGGCGGACCCACCGCACCGGCAGGTCCCGCGGGGCGACCAGTCCGACCACGAGCGCCGTGGGCCGGGCACCCATCGCGGCGATGTCCGCCAGGTTCTGCGCCGCTGCCCTGCGCCCGACGTCGGCGCCGCCGGACCACTCCCGGCGGAAGTGCTGCCCCTCCACGAGCACGTCGGTCGACACGACCACCCGGCCGTCCTCGGCCGCGACCACGGCGGCGTCGTCCCCCGGGCCGAGGATCGTCGACCGGCCGCGGGGCAACCGGGGGAAGATCTCGGCGAGCAGGCCGTCCTCGGAGAGCTCGCCGACGGTCGTCTCACGGTCCGGGTCCACCTCGCCACCGTAGCGACCGAGCGGGTGTCAGGAGCCGGCGAGCGTGACCGTGGCGACCCCGACGCCGGATACCGTGGGGCCATGCCCTGCGCCCGCAAGCTCACCGGTCTCGGTGCGCTCGTCGCGGCCGTGGGCGCACTCGGCGCGTGCTCGACCGCGGTGAGCGTGCCGGCCGCGCCGCACGCGGCCGACCCGGTGTGCGCCGAGGTCGTCCTGGCGCTGCCGAACACCCTCGCGGACAGGCCGAAGATGCGCACCACCAGCCAGGCGACCGCGGCCTGGGGCACGGCGCAGGACGCGATCGTGCTGCGCTGCGGCGTGGAGCCCCCGGGACCCACCACCGACGGGTGCGTCACCGCGGACGACGGCACCACGAGCGTCGACTGGATCGCGGTCCCCGGGCCGGAGGAAGCCTCCGGCGCGTCGCCGTGGACGTTCACCACCTACGGGCGGGACCCGGCGGTGGAGGTCCGCGTCCCGGCGTCGGTCACCAGCACCCGCTCGACGTCGTTCCTGCTCGAGCTGGGCCAGGCGATCGAGCGGGTACCCGCCACCCGGACGTGCCTGTGAGGTGCCGTACCCCGTCCGGGGCCGGGGCCGGCCGTCGTCGGCCCACTAGGATCGGCACGAGCCCGACGTCGAACCCAACCGGAGGCTGAGCAGTGAAGGCCGATCTCCAACGCGTCGCCGTCATCGCGGGCGGCTTGTCCAACGAGCGCGACGTCTCGATGCGCTCCGGCCGCCGGGCCGAGTACGCGTTGAGCCAGGAGGGCCTGGACGTCGAGCTGTACGACGCCGACGAGTCGCTGCTCGACCGGCTCACCGCCGATCACGTCGACGCGGCGTACATCGCGGTGCACGGTGCCAGCGGGGAGGACGGCTCGCTGCAGGCCACGCTCCAGCTCCTGGGTCTGCCGTTCGCCGGCTCGCCGGCCGCCTCCTGCCACCTCGCGTGGGACAAGGTCGTGGCGAAGGTCCTGATGGGCCGGGCCGGCCTGGCGACCCCGCCATGGGTGGCCATCTCCTCCCGCTCGTTCCGGGAGCTGTCCGCCAAGCAGATCGTCCGTTCGATCGTCTCGGAGCTCGGCCTGCCGGTCGTGGTCAAGCCCGCGACCAGCGGGTCGACCCTCGGCATGAGCCTGGTCGAGTCCGCCGAGGACCTCCCCGCCGCGCTGGTGCGCTGTTTCACCATCGGCGACGTCGCGCTGGTGGAGAAGTACGTCCCGGGACTGCCCGTGGAGACCGTGGTGGTCGAGGACGACGAGCCTGTCGCGCTGCCCCCGGCCGCGTTCACGAACCCGGGTGTGTCCCCGTTCTCCTTCGAGGCCCGCTACAGCGCGGACCTGATCGCGATCGAGGTGCCGGCACCGCTCCCGCAGCAGGCCCTGGACGCCGCGGCGCATGCCGCCGAGCTCACCCACCGCACCCTGGGGCTGCGGGACATCTCGCGGACGGACGTGATCGTCGACGACGCCGGGACGCCGTGGTTCCTCGAGGCGGCGATCTCGCCGGGGCTGACCGAGACGTCGGTGCTCCCGCTGGCCGCCGAGCAGGTCGGCCGCCCGCTGGGTCGCCTGCTGGCGGACCTACTCGCCGGGGCGCACCACCGGGGTTCCTGAGTCCACGCTCAGTGGCGGTGCCTCTCCGCGTCGAGCGCGGTGAGCGACACAGCCGAGTGCGCGTAGGCGCCACCGGCACGCATCTCCGCGGCGACCCAGATCGCCTCCATGATCTGCTCGTCGGTCGCACCCTTGCGGTGCGCGAGCTTGGTGTGACCCTCGATGCAGTACGGGCACTGGGTCACGTGCGCCACGGCGACGGCGATGAGCTGCTTGGTCAGCTCGTCCAGTGCACCGGCGGCGAACACTGCCGCGCTGAACGCCGACCACGCCTCGGCCACCTGCGGTACGAGCTCCCGGCGTCGGCGGGCGAGCGCCGGGTTCATCCGCGGCAGCATCGGCGCCGGGGCGGGCGCCGCACCGTCCTGCGAGCCATCGGGACGTCCGTCGGTTGCGGTGGACGACGACTCTTGCGACATGGCTGCTCCTGGCTCTCGCGGACGGTTCCCTTCTTTTCTACTACGGATCCCGGGAAAACCCCACGGCGAGCCTCAGGAGACGCTCAGCCCCGCGGACCGTCCAGCCCGACGAGCTTGCCGCTGATCCCGCCGGCCGCACGCAGGGCGGCGCCCGAGCCGAACCCGCTCGGCGCGGTCACCACGCCGGCGTCGCGCGCCTCGACCAGCGCGTCGAGCAGCACCTGTGACGCCGCCCGCCGCCCGGCCCACAGGTACAGCGACATCGCCCCCGGGACGGAGTTCACCTCGTTGACGAACAGCTCCTGGTTCGCGTCGTCGTACAGCAGGTCGACCCGCACGACGCCGGTCAGCCCGGTGACCGCGGCCACCGACCGGGCGAGCTCCTCGGCGCGCGCGGTGACGGCGTCGGGCACCTGGGCGGGCAGCTCGCGTGGCGCACTGGTCAGCCCGGCCTCCTCGCCCGCCTGGCCGGCCAGGTACTTCTGCGCGTAGGAGTACACGCCCTCCCCCGCGTCCCGCAGCGGACGCTCCAGCTCGGAGACCTCCAGCTCCGGTGCGGTGCGGAAGGAGATGTTCAGGTCGGCCAGGTCCTTGCGGAACGGCTCGACCACCGCACCGGCGCGCAGGTGGGCGCTGCTGCGCAACAGGACGCGGGCGGCCGCGAGGTCGTCGACCACCTCGATCCCGATCGACGAGCCGCCGAACCGCGGCTTGACGATGTACGGGCCGGCGAACTCCGGCTCGACGTCGGCGTGCAGCACCGAGCGCGGCAACGAAGGGATGCCGGCGGCGTGCATGAGCCCGCCGAAGGCCAGCTTGTCCATCCCCACCGCCGAGGCGTACAGCGTGGAGCCGGTGGCCGGGATGCCGAGCAGCGCGAAGAGCCCGGCGAACCCACCGCCCTCGCCGAGCCCGCCGTGCAGGCAGCTCAGCGCGGCGTCGATCTCGATCCGCTCGGACCGCAGCCGACCGCGGACGAAGATGCCCGGGTCACCGCTGAGCCGGATCTCGACCGGCTTGGCCCCGGACGGTGCACCGTTCAGGTAGTCACGCGCCTCCGTCCCGGCGGGGACGAGGAACCACTGCCCGGTCGGCGACCAGTACAGCGGCGTGACGGTCTGTCCGGCACGGGTCAGCACCCGTTCGCTCTGCAACCCGGTCAGGATCGAGATCTCGTGCTCCGGGGACGGGCCGCCGAAGACGACGGCCCAGTGCGAGCGGTCGGGCGTGGGCACTGGTCACCTCACAGCTGGTCGGGAGTCACCGTCTGCCGCGCAGGTCACGGATAGTGGTCCGGCAGATCGTTCTCGTAGAGTATGACGCCCTTGGTGCCCGCTGCCGCCACGGCCAGCGGCACGGCCTGCTCCCGACGGTCGACCACCTGGTGCGTACCGCCACCGGCGGACGCCCCCGCCACCAGTGCGGCGCGGTTGGTACGGCCGACGACGACGAGGTGCGCACCGGCCTCGGCCGCGGCCCGGGCGAAGTCCGCGTTGCGCTCGTGCTGGACGTGCCCGAGCTCGACGATCCCGGGCGTCACCACGACCAGCGCGGCGCGCGCGCTCGCGTCGTCCCCGGCGTCCCGTCCCGGCCCGCCCTGACCGGTCCCGCCGTCGCGGGTGCTGGCCAGTGCGGCCGCCTCCTCCAGGGCCGCCCGGGCGCCGATCGGGTTGGCGTTGTAGGTGTCGTCGATCACCAGCACGCCGGTACCCGGGTCCTGGACCTCGGCCCGGTGCGCGGCGCGCGGCAGCGCGTCCAGCCGGGAGCCGAGTGAGGCGGGCTCGACACCGACGGCGAGGGCCACCCCGAGCGCGACCCCGAGGTTGACGCCGTGCGCGACGCCCTTGCCGACGGCGAGCTCGGCCGGCCCGTCCTCACCACGGAGCGTGACGCGGCCGGCCGGCAGGTCGACGACGACGTCGGCGCCCGGGTCACCGGTGGTCGAGCAGGTGATCACCCGCTTGCCCTCGCCCCGACAGCGCTCGGCGAGCGCGTTGAGGTCGGGCGTGTCCACGGGCAGGACCACCGTGCGCGCCCGCTCGGTGATCTCGGACTTCGCCGCGAGGATCGTGGCGTGCGTCTTCATGCGCTCCAGGTGCGCCTCACCGATCGAGGTGATGACCGCGACGTCGGGCGGGAAGAGCCGGCACAGCTCGCGGATCTCCCCGGGACCGTAGGTGCCCATCTCCGCGACGAACACCTCGGTGCCCTCGACCAGCGCGTCGTTGACCGCGCGGGACAGCCCCAGCCGGTTGTTGAAGCTCGCCGGGGACGCGACGACGGCGGTGCTCGCGCTGAGCAGGTGGGCGATGTAGCCCTTGGTGGACGTCTTACCGTAGGAGCCGGTGACCGCCACGACGGTCGGCCGGATCCTGGCCAGCCGTCGCTGGGCCCGCTCCACGTACGGCTGGGACAGGCGCCGCTCGACGAGGCCGGTGATCGCCAGCGCCAGGTCGATCGTCAGCGGCACCGTCACGGCCACCACCGCGAGCGCCCCCGCACCCACGAACCAGACCAGCACGAACCCGAGCACGATGACGAGCAGCAGCCACGTCGCGACCAGCCGGCGCAGCCGCGCGGTCCAGGCCAGGGCCGAGGTGCGCCCCCGCACACCGAGGCCGGCGGGTAGCAGTGCCACCAGCACCGCCGCCCCGACGGCGAGGACGGTCAGGCCGGGGACGAGCGCCGCCAGCGCGAGCAGCACCGCCGCCACGAGACCCAGCAGGTCCGTCCGGGAACGCGACAACCACAGGCGAGCCATCCGGCTCGCGCGCCCGGCGATGTAGTGCTCCCGCTGGGCGACCCGAAGCCAGCGCAGCCCCGCGAGCACGACGGCGGCCGCGGAGGTCACCAGTGCGACGAGGTCGTCGCCGGGGAAGTCGAGCGGGCCGTTCACCGGGCCGTCCCGTCGGCGGCTCCACCCGCGGTGCCGTTCCCGTCGGCCCCGCCCAGCACCGTCGCGACGGTCGCCCGCAGCTCCCGCTCGAGGTCGCCCTCGACGAGGTGCCCGGCCCCCGGGACGACGTCGAGCCGCGCATCGGGCAGCAGGTCGGCGGCAAGACGGGCGCCGGCCACCGGAGCGGCGTCGTCGAGCTCCCCCCAGACCATGTGCACGGGGGCCGCGACGCGCCGCAGGTCCTCGCGGTAGTCCTCGCCGACGACGCGCACCAGCACCCCGCGCATGACGCCCTGGGCGGCGTTGTAGTCCGCAGAGCCACCGCTGCGACGCAGCCGGTCGACCGCCGACGCCGGCAGCAGCCGGGCGGCGTTCAGGCGCTTGGCGAGCCGCAGCGCGAGCCGAGGGCGAGGGGCCGGCATCGCGCGGACGAGCGGGACGCCGGTGAGCACGAGCGCGGAGACGAGGTCAGGGCGCTGGGCCGCGAGCCGTACCGCGACCCGCCCGCCGAACGAGTGCCCGACCACCACGTACGGCGGCGCGGCGTCGGTCCGCGACTCGTCCAGCACCGCGATCAGGTGCGCGGCGTACTCGGCACTGCCCCACGGCTCGGGCGGCGCCGGGGTGTGCCCGAAGCCGGGGAGGTGCACGGCGAGCGCGTCGGTACCGTCCAGCACCCGGGCGAAGTCCGCGCCGGTCCGTCCCCAGCCGTGCAGCGCGAGCACCCGCGCCGGTTCGCCGCCGATGCGGTCGGCGAGCACGTCCCCCGCCACGACCGTCAGCACGCGGTCGAGGCTAGCACCGGCACTAGGCTTCCGCCGTGAACGACGAGCGCCCGTCCGGCCAGGCCCGACCCACCCTCTCGACGCTGTCCCCGGCGACCCTGGCGGTCACCGCCGGCCGGCCACCGCACGGCTCGGGCACCCCGGTGAATCCACCCGTGGTCCTGTCCTCGACGTACGTGTCCACCCAGCCGCCCGGTTCCGGCGAGCGCTTCTACGCGCGCAACGGTACCGAGACCTGGGAGCCGTTCGAGGCGACGCTGGCGGCACTGGAACGCTCGACGCAGCCGGCGCTGGTGTACGGCTCCGGGATGGCGGCCATCGCCGCCGCGCTCTCGCTCGCCCCACCGGGCTCACGGATCGTGCTGCCGCGCCACTCCTACCAGATGAGCCTCGCGCTGGCCGACGACGTCGCGGCGCGCACCGGTACGCGGACGGAGCTGGTCGACATCTCCGACACCGACGCCGTGCTGGCCGCGGTGCGCGGGGACGGTCACGGCGAGGGCGACCGGGCACCGGCGGCGATGCTCTGGGTCGAGTCGCCGACCAACCCGATGCTGGAGATCGCCGACCTGCCCGCGCTCGTCGCCGGTGCGCACGAGGCCGGGGCGCTGGTCGTGGTGGACAACACCTTCGCGACACCCCTGGGGCAGCGCCCGCTCGCGTGGGGCGCGGACGTCGTCGTGCACTCGGTGACGAAGTACCTCGCCGGGCACTCCGACGTCGTCCTGGGTGCGGCCCTGACCGACGACCCGGGGCTGCGTTCCCGGCTGGAGCAGTACCGCACGGTGCACGGTGCGGTCGCCGGGCCGTGGGAGGTGTGGCTGGCCCTGCGCGGCCTGCGGACGCTCGCGCTGCGGGTCGAGCGATCGACCTACAACGCCGCGACCCTGGCGGCACGGCTGACCGAGCACCCCGCGGTCGCCGAGGTCCGGCACACCAGCCTGCCGACCGACCCCGGGCACGAGCGGGCCGCCCGGCTGCTGGCCAACCACGGCTCGATCATCGGCCTGCGTCCCCGTGGCGGCAAGGAGGCGGCCGACGCCGTCGTCGCGGCGCTGGACCTGTGGCTGCCCGCGACCAGCCTGGGCGGCGTGGAGTCCACCCTCGAACGACGCCGCCGCTTCCCCACCGAGTCCCGCACCGTCCCGGAGGACCTCCTACGCCTCTCGGTCGGCGTCGAGGACGTCGAGGACCTCTGGTCCGACCTGGCCCAGGCCCTGAACGGCTCGCTCTGACCCTGCGGCCCTGACTGTGGATCGACCAGTGGGCGTCAGCCCGGTCGGTGGCCACGAGCCGCCGACGATGTCGACAGCGCGGTCGCCACGCTCGCGACACCGGCGGCCGCAGCGGCGACCACGACGAGAGCGATCGACGTAGCACCCGCGGAGGCGGCAGACGCGTTGCCGAGGCGGACCGCACTGTAAGTGGCAAGTGCCCCGGTGAGCCCGCCCAGCACCGCCCCGAGCACCAGCGGGAGTCCGACGAGTCCCACGCCGAGGGCGAGGTGACGCCGGAACCCACCTGCGTGAATGATGAACAACCGGTGGCGTCGCCGGATTCGCACCACCTCGGCCAGGAGGGTCGCGCAACCCATGGTCACCGCGAAGACGCAAGCCATCGCGCCGGCCACGACGATCCACCGGGCCTGACGAACCCCGACGCCGGCCCCGACGATCCACTCGGCACCCGGTTCCGAGATCCTCGGCACCGGACTCACTAATTCTCGAAGCAGACCGCCGAGCCCGGCCGTGTCGACCCGTACCTCGTCATCCGTGAGCACCAGGACCTGGCCGGCCGCGACTTCGCCCGTCGCCACGATGGTGCGCGGCGAGAGACCCCACGCGCGCAACGGAGCCGGGAGCACCTCGGTGAGGGTGCCCAATGGTGTCGGGTTCTGGCCTGCGCAAGCACCCAGGAGCACCTCCTGTGTGCGACAGGGCGCGGTGAGCCGCCCGTCCCGTGCGCCCAAACCCTTCGTCAGCTGCAACAGGTGCTCGTTGTCCGGGAGGGAGGCGCCCAGCTCGGGCAGCCAGTGCGCGGAGGCACCCGTCTGGATGCTCACGGAGCGCCCGGCATTGAGCGTCGAAGCGCCCAGCGCCATCCGTAGCACCTCGTGCGGCAACGTCGCGATCACGGTGGCGAACGTCGCCGTGAGTGCGACCACCCCCATGAATACGGTGGCGCGTACGGCCGATCTCGCCATCGCCGAGAGCTCACGACCGACGAGGTACGTCGTCGGCCTGCTGTGTCGACGAGCGGACGCCACGATCCCACGTGCGACGGCGGTCAAGAGCGTCGCCGTCGCCGGTCCGAGCAGGACGATGCACACCAGTACGCCACTGAAGAGCACGACGGCGGCGAACGTGGGATTGGCCACGTTCACCAGCGTGTAGAGCCAGTTGACTACGAGCAGAGAGGCGAGGATCCCCAGGACTGGCCACCGAGTGCTCATCCGGGGCGGCGAAGCGGGCCGGGTGGAGCCGAAGCGCACCCGCCTGGGACGCACGCCGATCCATAGCGCGGCCCAGGTGAGCAGACCCCCAGCACACCAGCTCGCAGCCAGGGCAAGCGCTTGACCGGTGTCTGGCGACGGGGTCATCACGTACCCGGTGTACGGCACGGTCCAGGACGTGTGGTTCAGCACGTAGACCAACACCGCCGCGATGAGGCTTCCGGCCGCGAGGGGAACTCGCGCGGTGTACCACAGCGCGGCTGAGATCTGCCGACGCGAGGCACCGAGCGCCACGAGCAGGTCTACCGTGGAGTCGCGGCGATCACCACCGAGTCGTGCCAGGGTGACGACGAGCACCAGGAGTGGAGCGAGCCCGAACACAGCGGCGAGCAGGAAAGCACTGGATCGGGGTGACTGGTACATGGTCGAGCCGAGCATGCCGGCGTCACCGCGGGCGGGATCGACACCGACCCCGAACCCGGTCACCGGACCCCAGTACGAGGGCGGGTCGAGGAGCTGGGGGTCGACACCGACGTACAAGGTGCGCTCGCTGCGATCCGTCAGGATGCGGGGGGCGATCCTCCCGACCAGCGTGCCGTACCTCGCAACGAGCTCGGTTCCGCCAGGAGTGTCCAGCAGCTCGGGAGAGGCGAACACCTCGCCGGGACCGGGCCACGACGGCACACCGGGAGGAGCCTGTGACGGGTCGCCGACGGGCAAGAAGAACTCGACCGTCACTTCCCGGTCTGCGACCTGGTCCTCGCGGGCGCCCCAGAAACCGATCACATCACCCGTGTCTCCGGTGGCTTCCTGCAACGCAACCTCCACAGGCATACGCGCTGCGTCTCGGGCCAATCGTGCGTCGTACTCGTGAGCGATCGCCGGGAATATGTACAGCACGAGTACGGCGAGGAACGCGCTCACCGCCATCGCACCACGCCACACCGAGTCGACCGGATCACCGGTCCGGAATGCCGTGACGGGCAAGGACACTCAGTACGCCCCGGACAGATGCGCCTCAAGCGCGCCACCTTCAAGGCGCAGCACCTGGTCGGCGCGCCGCGCGACATCATCGTCGTGAGCCACGACGACCATGGCTGCCCCGTGTGCCCGCGATGTGGAGTACAACATGTCGGTGACGACCTCCTTGGTGCGACCGTCCAACGACGCCGTAGGCTCGTCTGCGACGAGCAACGCCGGCTCGTTGACGAGGGACCGCGCGATGCCGACCCGCTGCACCTCACCGCCAGACAGAGTGCCCGCGGGCGTGTCGAACTGAGCGACGCCGAGGTCACGCAGGAGCCCGAGCGCCTTGTCCCGGGCCACCGTCCACGACGCCCCGTCGAGCATGGCAGGCAGCGCTACGTTCTCGACCGCGGTCATCGTAGGGATCAGCTCACCGGTCTGGAAGACGACTCCGACAGTCTGGCGTCGAAACGCCGCCAGCCGCGCAGCCCTCATCCGTGCAGGGTCCTGGCCACCGATTCGCACTACGCCTGCCTGGGGTCGGAGCAGCGTGGCGATGATCGCCGCAAGCGTGCTCTTCCCGCTCCCGGACGGTCCCACGATCGCCACCGACCGCCCGGGCTCCACCACGAACGAAACGTCTCGAAGCACCAACGTTCGACGATACTGAAAACAGACGCTTTCGAGTTGGAGCGGTGAATGCACCGTACTAATCCCAACCACTATCGCATAGCCGCCCGTTCAGCCCTCAGACGCAGAGATGGATCAGGACTCCCAGCCCGAGCAGAAGTTCCAATCGAGCGGATTACTGTTGACGACACACATCTTCATCGTCACAATCACACCAGCACGCTCATCGTAGTTGTACGTTCCCGCTGCAGAACCGTCGAGGTCCTTCAGGGTGTACGGCGACGTCGCCGTACTCACCCGATAGTACTCGATCCTCACCGAGTGGCTGTCGGCAGCAACGTCCTCAACGTAAGCTCCCGTACGAGAGCCAAATAGCGACGTGTAGTAAGTAGCACCGATGCCACCGTGGTCCTCGATCCATATGTCGGCGGCCTCCGCGGACAGCGGGATGCTCACGAGCATCAGGCTCCCGAGAACAGTAACTCCCCAGCGTCGAAGTGAACGCAGTGGTGAGTCGATCATTTCTCCACCCCCTACATCTGAGTCAATCCAACTCCAGACTCCTACAGTCCTCCCGATCGGCCAGATCTGTCCAGGGTGGTATGACTAGGAATTTCGATTGCATATCATGTACAGAAGATGCGGTGACCATCGCTTGCATCAGCAGCCAGCCGAGAGCGTAGGAATCTTAGGATCTGGCCTGGCACGGCATCTGTAGCACGCTGCTCGCGCGTCAGAGCTTCTCGGGCTTGCGGGGGCGAGCCAGGAGTCGGTGGGCCATCTCGCGGATCGGGAGGCCCTCATGCAGCACGGCGACGACGGCTGCGGTGATCGGCATCTCCACGCCGGCCGCGCCCGCGAGCTCCAGGACCGACCGGCAGGACTTCACACCCTCGGCGGTCCCACCCGTGGCGGCCACGGCGTCCTCGAGCGACATCCCGCGGCCGAGGTGCACCCCGAGGGTGTGGTTGCGCGAGAGCGGTGAGGAGCAGGTGGCCACCAGGTCGCCCATGCCCGCCAGCCCGGAGAACGTCTCGGCGTCGGCCCCCAGCGCGCGCCCGAGCCGGGTGATCTCCACCAGGCCGCGAGTGATCACCGTGGCCATGGTGTTGTGCCCGAAGCCGCTCCCCTGGGCGATGCCGACGGCGACCGCGATGACGTTCTTGACCGCACCGCACAGCTCCACACCGACCACGTCGGTGTTCGTGTACGGCCGGAAGTAGCCGGATGCGCAGGCCTGGGCGACCCGCCGGGCAGCGTCCTGGCTGGTGGAGGCGACGACGGTCGCGGTGGGCTGGTGGGCGGCGATCTCCCGGGCCAGGTTCGGCCCGGAGACGACGGCGACGCGTTCGGGCGGCACCCGCAGCGCCTCGCCTATCACCTGACTCATCCGCTGGTCCGTGCTGAGCTCGACCCCCTTCATCAGGGACACCGCGACCGCCCCGGGCTCGATCAGCGCGGCGAACG
>CAYQFJ010000076.1:0-13694 GCA_964416715.1 uncultured Actinotalea sp.
GTCGCGCATCAGGCGCTCAACATTCGAGCTCGATGATCTTGGCCTCGATCTCCTTGCCGACGTACGGCTGGAGGTCACGGACCCGGCGCATCTCGACCAGGGAGGCCGGCAGGAAGCCACGCAGACCGATGTCGAGGATCAGGCCGCCCTTGACGACCTCGATGACGGTGCCGGTGACGACGCCGTCCTCCTCCTTGATCTTCTCGATCGTGCCCCAGGCGCGCTCGTACTGGGCGCGCTTCTTGGACAGGATCAGACGGCCTTCCTTGTCCTCCTTCTGCAGGACCAGAGCCTCGACCGCGTCACCGACCTGGACCACCTCGTCCGGGTCGACGTCGTGCTTGATGGACAGCTCGCGGGAGGGGATCACACCCTCGGTCTTGTAGCCGATGTCCAGCAGGACCTCGTCGCGGTCGACCTTCACGATCGTGCCTTCGACGATGTCGCCGTCGTTGAAGTACTTGATCGTGGCGTCGATCGCCTCGAGGAAGTCCTCCGCGGTGCCGATGTCGTTGATCGCGACCTGCGGCGTGGACGGCTTCGCTGGGGTGGAGATGGTCATTGAGTTCGGGCTCCGATGCGGACAGGAAGTAGTGCGGACAAGGAGTGTGCTGGATGATGTGACGGCGCGAGACGTAACGCACCAGCGAGCATCTTATGCGCGCCGCCAAGCACCGGTCAAAGCGGTCACACTGGGGCCGTGACACCGTCCACGCCCGAGGGTCCAGGCTTCCGGCACGTCGCGCCCGAGGTCGGCGGCCGCGTCGGCCGGCACTGGTGGGACCGCCACGCGGGTGAGTACCTCGCCGAGCACGGGGACTTCCTCGGTCCCGCCGACTTCCGCTGGTGCCCCGAGGGTCTTCGCGAGGAGGACGCCGAGCTGCTCGGACCGGTCTCCGGCCGGCGGGTGCTCGAGGTGGGGGCGGGCGCAGCGCAGTGCTCGCGCTGGCTGTCCGCTCGAGGGGCGCAGGTGGTCGCCACGGACGTGTCCGCCGGCATGCTCGACGCCGCACGCGAGCTCGATGCGGCCACCGGGACCGCGGTGCCGAGCGTCCAGGCCGACGCCCGCACGCTGCCGTTCGCCGACGCCACGTTCGACATCGCTTTCACCGCCTTCGGCGCGATCCCGTTCGTGCCCGACGCCGAGGCCGTGCACCGCGAGGTGGCACGCGTGCTCCGCCCGGCGGGCCGCTGGGTCTTCGCGGTGACCCACCCGCTGCGATGGGCCTTCCCCGACGACCCGAGCGAGCGGGGTCTGACGGCGATCCGCTCGTACTTCGACCGCCGCCCCTACGTCGAGGCCGACGCCACCGGGCGGACCGAGTACGTCGAGTACCACCGCACGCTGTCCGACCACGTCGACGAGCTGGGCTCGGCCGGGTTCGTGCTGGAGCGGCTGGTCGAGCCCGAGTGGCCGGAGGGGCACGATCGGAGCTGGGGTGGCTGGGGCCCGGTTCGCGGGGCGCTGCTGCCCGGGACCGCGATCTTCGTCACCCGACGGGGATGACGGACGGTCGGAGGTCAGTGCCCGGCGTCGTGCCAGCTCTGGCCGACTCCGACGGACACGTCCAGGGGCACGGCGAGCCGGGCCGCCGACCCCATCTCCGCCCGGACGACCCGCTCCAGCTCCTCCCGCTCCCCCGGCGCCACCTCGAGCACCAGCTCGTCGTGCACCTGCAGCAGCAGCCGTGACCTCAGACCGGCCTCCCGCAACCGCGCGTCCACGCCGAGCATCGCGACCTTGATCAGGTCGGCCGCGCTGCCCTGGATCGGAGCGTTGAGCGCCATCCGCTCGGCCATCTCCCGGCGCTGCCGGTTGTCGCTGGTCAGGTCCGGGAGGTAGCGGCGGCGGCCCAGGATCGTTGCGGTGTACCCCGTGCGACGGGCCTCGTCCACGACACCGGCGAGGTAGTCGCGTACCCCGCCGAAGCGTGCGAAGTAGTCCTCCATGAGCTCGGAGGCCTCGGCCACCGCGATGTTGAGCTGCTTGGACAGCCCGAAGGCGGAGAGCCCGTAGGCCAACCCGTAGGACATCGCCTTGATCTTCGAACGCATGGCCGGGGTGACCTCGTCGGTCGGGACGCCGAACACCCTCGCACCGACGGCGTTGTGCAGGTCCTCCCCGGAGTTGAACGCCGCGATCAGACCCTCGTCCGCGGACAGGTGCGCCATGATCCGCATCTCGATCTGGCTGTAGTCCGCCGTGAGCAGGGTGTCGAACCCCTCGCCGACGACGAACGCCCGCCGGATCTGCCGGCCGGCCTCGGTCCGGATGGGGATGTTCTGCAGGTTCGGGTCGGTCGAGGACAGCCGCCCGGTCGCAGCGATCGTCTGCTGGAACGTGGTGTGGATCCGGCCGTCGTCGGCCACCGACTTGAGCAACCCCTCGACCGTCTGCCGCAGCCTGGAGGAGTCCCGGTGCGCCAACAGGTGTGCCAGGAACGGGTGCTGCGTGCGCTCGAACAGGTCGCTCAGCGCGGCGGCATCGGTGGTGTACCCCGTCTTGATCTTCTTCGTCTTGGGCATCCCGAGCTGGTCGAACAGCACCTCCTGGAGCTGTTTGGGCGAGCCCAGGTTCACCTCCCGCCCGATCACTGCGTACGCCTCGCTCGCGGCGTCGGTCACCGCCGCGGCGAAGCCGCGCTCGAGCTCGGCCAGGTAGCCGACGTCCGCCGCCACCCCGGCGTCCTCCATCGCGGCCAGGACGCCGACCAGCGGCAGCTCCAGCTCGTGCAGCAGCGACCCGGAGCCCCGGGTGACCAGCTCGGTCTCGAGCAGCTCGGTGAGCTCGAAGACCGCCGCCGCGCGCACGCCGGCACGCTCACCCTCCGAGCTGGCACCGACGTCCAGGTCGAGCGCTCCTTGCCCGGCGGCCTCCCGGGCGGCGTCGGCGTGCAGGTCGCGGTGCAGGTGGCGGGTGGTCAGGTCGACCAGCTCGTAGGAGCGCTGGTCGGGGTGGCACAGGTAGGACGCGAGCACCGTGTCGAACACGACGCCCTCCAGCCGCAGCCCCCGACCGGCCAGGGCGTGGCGGGCGGCCTTCGAGCCGTGCACGGACTTCGGCCTGGACCGATCGGCGAGCCACTCCGAGAGCACCCGCTCGTCGGCCGGGTCGACCTCCGCCAGGTCGATGCTCACCGCGCTCTCCGGCCCGTCGGCCAGCGCGAGCGTCCACGCGTCGCCCGCGCGGGGGGTGGTTCGTCCCACCACGTCCACCGACAGCGTCCGGTCGGACCTCGCCCGCAGCCAGCCGGCGAGCTCGCCCGGTCCGAGCGCGGTGACCCGCACCTGTGCCGCCTCGGCCGTCGGCTGGTCGTCCGGCACCATCGCGAAGAGCCGTTCGCGCAGCACGCGGAACTGGAGCGCGTCGAAGACCTTGTGCATCGCCTCCCGGTCCCACGGGCGGACCTCCAGCTCTCCCACCTCCTGGGTCAGCTCCAGGTCGTCCACCGGCGCGTTCAGCACCCGGTTGAGACGCACCTGCTCGAGGTTCGCCCGCAGGTTCTCCCCCGCCTTGCCGGTGATCTGGTCCGCGCTGGCCAGCACCCCGTCCAGCCCGTCGTACAGGGTGACCCACTTGGCGGCGGTCTTGGGTCCCACGCCGGGGACGCCCGGGAGGTTGTCGCTCGACTCCCCCACGAGGGCCGCGAGATCGGGATAGCGCTCGGGTGGGACCCCGTACTTCTCGACGACGGCGTCCGGCGTGTAGCGCACGAGGTCCGACACGCCCTTGCGCGGGTACAGCACCGTCACGTGCTCGCCCACGAGCTGCAGCGCGTCCCGGTCCCCGGAGCAGACCAGCACGTCGAGACCCTCCGCGAGGGCGCGCCTGGTCAGGGTGGCGATGACGTCGTCGGCCTCGAAGCCCTCCTTCTCCAGCCTCGAGATCCGCATGCTGTCGAGGATCTCCTTGATCAGCGGGACCTGTCCGCGGAACTCCGGGGGCGTCTCCGTCCGGGTCGCCTTGTACTCCGGGTACCGCTCGGTGCGGAAGGTCGTACGCCCGACGTCGAAGGCGACGGCCACGTGCGTGGGCGTCTCGTCCCGCAGCAGGTTGGCCAGCATCGCGGTGAAGCCGTAGACCGCGTTGGTCGGTTCACCGGTGGTCGTCGCGAAGTTCTCCACGGGCAGCGCGAAGTACGCGCGGTACGCCATCGAGTGCCCGTCGATGAGCAGGAGCAGGGGCCGGGTTCGCGCCAGGTCACTCACGGGTGCCAACCTATCGGCCATGACCGACAACGCCGACGCCGGGAGCGACCCCGCCGTCCTGGACATGATCCGCCGCTCCATCCCCGGGACGCTGATCGAGCGGATGGGGATCGACGTCCTCGAGGCCTCCGCGCGACGCGTGGTCGGCACGATGCCGGTGGCCGGCAACACCCAGCCGTACGGCCTGCTGCACGGGGGCGCGTCCGTGGTGCTCGCCGAGACGCTCGGGTCCTACGCCGCCATGCTGCACGCGGGCGGGGGCCGACAGGCCGTGGGCACCGAGGTCAGCGCGACCCACCACCGGTCGGTCACCGAGGGCGTGGTGACCGGCTACGCCACCGCGCTGCACCTGGGCGCGACGACCGCCAGCTACGAGATCGTCGTGGAGGACGGTGCCTCACGCCGGATCTGCACGGCACGCCTGACGTGCCTGCTGATCACCGACCGGCGCGCGGGCTGACCGGCGTCCGCCGGGTCGATCTCCTCGATCGGGTCGCCTTCGATCGTCCGCGTGGCGAGCGCACCGACCCGGGCGACGTCGCCCTCCGCGCGGGAGCGGCGTCGTCGGGCGATCAGGTCGTCCAGGGCGGTACGACGACGTGGCGCGACGTCCTGGCTCAGCCTGCGCTGCAGCGCGGCCGTCGTCGTGACGCGGTGCGCAGCCGCGGGCGTGAAGCCCAGCTGGACGAAGAACCGGTGCATCCCCCGCGCACCGGGGATCGGCGCCGCGTAGACCGTCGCCGCTCCGGCACGCTCGGCCAAGTCGGCCGCCTCGAGCATGAGGCTGTGGCCGGCACCGCGACGGCGGTGGCGCGGCGCGACGTAGACCGCCTCGACCGCGAGGCTGACCTCGTCGGTGAAGAGGTTCGGGCCCAGGCAGCGACCGAGCAGCATCCCCACGATCACCGAGTCGTCGACCGCGACCAGCACGACACCACCGGGCGCACCCGCCAACGTGCTCAGCTGTGCGGCGAGGACCTCGTGGTCGGCGGAGCAGATCTGGGAACCGATCGCGGACTCCGCACGGGCCTCCAGGCACAGGTCCACGAGCTGGTCCAGGTCCTCTGGTCGGACCTGGCGTACCTCGACACCGGATCGCACACCTATCGGCCTCCTCGGGGGAACGAGCCCGGCGCCACGACGTCGGGGGGCGTGTGCGAACCGGGTTCGGTCACGAGACGATAACCCTCGGTCGCACCGGAGGGGAAGCCCGGGAGCAGGTGGCACCCGGCCCGGGTCTCCCCGGTCAGGACTTCGACGTCTCCCCGACCTGGTCGATCACCGCGTCCGCGACCTCGCGCATGGTGAGACGTCGGTCCATGGAGGTCTTCTGGATCCACCGGAAGGACTCCGGCTCGGTCAGCCCCATCTTGGTCATCAGCAGACCCTTGGCCCGGTCGACCCGCTTGCGGGTCTCGAACCGGTCCGCGAGGTCCGCGACCTCGGCCTCCAGCGCGCTGATCTGGCTGTACCGGGAGATCGCGATCTCCACCGCGGGCAGCAGGTCGGCCGGGGTGAAGGGCTTGATCACGTACGCCATCGCGCCGGCGTCGCGCGCGCGCTCGACCAGCTCGGTCTGCGAGAACGCGGTGAGCAGGACCACCGGCGCGGCGTGCTCCTTGGCGATCTTCTCCGCCGCGGAGATCCCGTCCATGACCGGCATCTTCACGTCCATCACGACCACGTCCGGTCGCAGCTCGAGCGCGAGGTTCACCGCGGTCTCCCCGTCGCCCGCCTCACCGACCACCTCGAACCCGGCCTCCCGGAGCGTCTCGACGACGTCCATCCGGATGAGGGCCTCGTCCTCCGCGACGACGGCGCGACGCGTCGGACCCGCTCCGGCGGGACCGGCGTCCTCGGCAACGTCCTCGCCAACGGTCGGCAGCTCGAGCTCGGGCTCGGGGGGCACGTCCTTCGCGTTCACGGGCGCTAGCCTAGTGCCGATGAGCGTCCGCCGGACACCGGCGGGTACGACCGTCACCGGCCCCGGTAGCCCAATTGGCAGAGGCAATCGGCTCAAAACCGATCGGTTGTGGGTTCGAGTCCCACCCGGGGTACCCGATCCGCTCGCTGCGCCGGAAAGGCCGGCGCCCACGCCCGTCCACGCGCCTCGATGCACGTCGACGCCTCGGAACGGCTCCTCCAGGTGCACGGCAGCAGAGCTCTTTCGGAGGTCCCGGAAGGTTCCGGTGATCAACCGGAGTCACGCTAGTCATAGACTCCGCGCGCAGGATGATTCATCATGATCCCGACATAATGATCTTCGTCACGGTCCCATCCGGCCTCCGGGCCCGCTCGTAACACAGGAGATGATGTGCTCGACCTCGCCCCGGAAATCTGCCGTCAGCGCCTCGTCGTCGAAGGATTGTGCCGGGAGCCGATCGGTGCGGAGTCGATCACCGGGTACCTCTCGCAGCTCTCCAAGACGATCGACATGGTGGCCCTGATGGAGCCGGTGACCCACCAGTCGCCGCTGTACGGCTGGGCCGGGTGGATCCACTGGGAGACTTCCGGTGCGCACTTCTACGCGTGGGACGAGCCCCGGCTGTTCTTCAGCGTCGACGTGTACGCCTGCAAGCCGTTCTCGGCGGCCGCCGTCGTCGATCTGTCCCGGGAGTGGTTCGACGCGACCGAAGTCGTGTTCAAGGAGTTCTGATGGACAGCGACTTCCGGATGGTCTTCAACCCCGGCGGGGCCATTCTGGAGTCTGCCCGGGAGTGTGAGGCCGAAGTCTTCCTCCGCTGGTACGGCAACACGCGGACCGAGCTCGAGCACGAGTACGGTCCGTACGAGGACCGGTCGGTGTTCCTGGTGATCACCGACCGCCACGACGAGGTGTCCGCGGCCATGCGGCTCATCGCGCCCGGCGGCGCCCACGGGCTCAAGGTGCTCAACGACATCGGCCGTCCGCCCTGGGACGTCGACGGGGCACGGTCTGCGACGGCAGCCGGCATCGACCTGCGGTCCACCTGGGAGGTCGCGACCCTGGGGGTGCGACGACGCGGGCGGGCGCACGAGCAGCACCAGTCGGTCGCGCTCTACCACGGACTCGGCGCCATACACCGGGCCAACGGGATGTCCTCGTTCGTCGCGATCCTCGACGACACCGTGCGGCGGCTGCTCGGCTCGGTCGGGCTGATCACCCAGGTGCTGCCGGGAACGCGCAGTGCCCCGTACCTGGGCTCGACGGCGAGCACGCCCGTGTACGCGCACTGCGCGCAGATGGTCGACACGCAACGGCGCCGGTTCCCCGACGCCCACCGTCTGGTCACCCTCGGCGTGGGTCTGGACGGGATCGAGGTGCCCGCACCGGACGCGTTCCGGCTCTCGACCCAGCTGCGTGCCCCCGTGGGTGTCTGAACCCTTCGCCCGGCAGCACCCGCCCACCGGTGTGACCACCGGTGTCCTCACCACTCAGCGACGGGAGCGCGCGGCGCGGCCGCCGGGTCCGGGAGGCTCGGGGACGTTGCGGTCCCGGGACCGTCGCGCCCGCTGGTCCGTCCAGGACAGCACCGCGTCGTTGGCCGTCCACCGGCGGACCCACGGCGCCACCGCGCTTCCCGGCATCGGGCGGGCGACGTGGTAGCCCTGGAAGACGTCCACCCCCAGCGGGAGCAGCTCCAGCGCCGTGTCGATGTCCTCCACCCCCTCTGCCACCATCCGCATCCCGAGGGCGGAGGCCATCTGCGTGGTCGCCTGCACGATCATCCGGCTGCGCTCGTCGTGGGAGACGGCGGAGACGAAGCTGCGGTCCATCTTCAGCTCCTGGACCGGGAGGTCCCGCAGGTAGCCGAGCGAGGAGAAGCCGGTGCCGTAGTCGTCGATCGACACCTGGACCCCGTGCGACCGCAGCTCGTAGAGGACCTCTCGGGCCCGTTCGGGGTCGTTGAGGAAGGAGTCCTCGGTGACCTCGAAGATCAACCGGTCCGGCGGTAGCTGGGCCTTCTCCAGCGCCGCGAACAGTCGCGGCAGCATCCTGCTGCCCACGAGCTCGGGCGGGGACCAGTTCATCGCGACCCGGAAGTCGAACCCGGCGTCGACCCACCGACGGGTGTCGGCGAGCACCTGCTCCAGCACCCTCTCGGTGAGCGCCGGCATGAGGCCCGAACGACGTGCCTCGGCCAGGAAGGCCAGCGGCGACAGCAGGCCCTCGGTCGGGTGCCACCACCGCACGAGCGCCTCGACCGAGACCACCTCACGGGTGCGCGCGTCGATCTGCGGCTGGTACCAGACGACCAGCTGGCCGTCCGTCAGCGCGTAGCGCAACTCCTCGCGGCGCTGCAGCCGACTGCGCGACAGACCGTCCTCGGTGGGGTCGAAGAACAACGCACCGGCGCGGGACTCCTTGGCCCGGTACATCGCGATGTCCGCTCGGCGGACCAGCTCCTCGGCCGAGAGCCCGTCACGGGCACCGGCCTCCACCGCGACGATCCCGATCGAGGCGTCGATCGAGACCTCGATCCCGTCGACCTGGAGTGGCTCACGCAGCTCGTGGCGCAGGTGGTGCGCGCGCTCCAGCAGCCGTAGCTCGTCGGCGTCGTGCAGCAGCAGCGCGAACTCGTCACCTCCGAGGCGCGCCACCACCGAACGTGCGGGGGCAGCGGCGCGCAGCCGGTTGGCGAGGCTGATCAGCAGCTCGTCACCGTGCTGGTGACCGAGGCTGTCGTTGATGTCCTTGAACGAGTCGAGGTCGAGCATCGCCACACCGACCGCCTCGCCCCGGGCGAGCACGTCGTCGGTCGCGAGGAGCAGGGCCCGGCGGTTCGGCAGGCCGGTCAGCTCGTCGGTCAACGACGCACGCAGCGCCTCAGCCGTGGCACGGGTCTCCCGCAGCGCCAGCACCAGGCGGGCGCCGGCGCAGACCAGCGCGACGATCGCGGGGATCTTCACCGCCCACCCGAGAGGGCCGTCGGGGTTGATCACCAGCACCGTCGTGGCCAGGCCGGCCGCGATCACCAGCGTCGCGGCGCTGTGCCGCTCCGGCGTCGTCGTGGTCGCGACCTCGGCACGCCGGGCACACGCGGCCGCGACGATGACCATGAAGCCGACGCCCCACAGCGCCTCGATGACCAGGTTGGGCGTGTACGCGTTCTCGGAGAGCCCGGTGATGAAGCTGCCGTCGGCGATCGCGACGCACGCGAAGCCGGCCATCAGCGCGAACGCGCGCCCGTCACGGGCACGTTGGCGCAGCACCATCTGCCCGATGACCACTGCGCACAGCAGCAGGTTGATCAGCGGGTACATGATCGCCAGCAGCAGGGGCAGCCCGCCGCGGACGAACGAGCCGGCCATCGGTGTGACGACGGCGAAGGCGGCGACGCACACGACGCTGGCGCACGCGACGGCCGCCTCCAGCCAGACCGCCAGGGTGGCCCGTGGCCGACGCGGCACGTCCATCAGGACGAAGGCCGCCATCCCCAGGTACGAGATGAAGCACAGGATCTCCCCCGGCGCGGGGAAGGTGACCGCGGTGACCGTCTGGCCCGCGCTCACCGTCGCCGAGCCGGCCGCCCACAGCGCCACGGCGGCGGTGAGCACGACCAGCGAGCTGCGACGCGTCCGTGAGGCGACCGCCGCCAGGGTGAGCCGGGTGAGCATGACCAGGAACATCGAGGCCATGGTCACCAGGAGCATCACCCGGATCGGGCCGCTGTCCGCACGCCCACCGTGGATGACTGCAGCGCTGGCACCCGCCGCCAGCAGCGCCCACGGCACCGGCCCCAGCGCCCGGGCGAACATGGCCGCGCGTCGCTCGGGCGCCTGACCGTCCGTCATGCGCGCCTCCTTGCATCGCGTCGAGGGGTGCGGACCAGCACCACGTGGCTTCGGACGGGTCCAGATCCGTCCACACGTGTCATATCGGATACACGTCGGGGGTACTTGAGGAACCGGACCCGACCAGTTTTGTCCGATTCATCCCGACCTTGTCGACGCACGGGACGCCGGGTCCACCAGGGCCACTGCACGACCGGGGCCGATGCGTGAGTACGCGTCGCCGACGAGCCCTCCGACGATCCGGTCCGCGGTCGCCCTCCCCTTGTCGTTGAGCAGCCCGTCGTGGATCGGCACCACGGTGGTCGCGTCCACCTCACGCGCGTAGTCGACCGCCTCGGCGAGCTTGAGCCAGGGTCCGTCCACGGGGAGCAGCAGCACCTCGGCGGACCGCCCCGGCGGGAGCGGAGCGAACGAGTCGCCCGGGTGCACGACCATTCCGTCGACGAGGCACGCGACGTTGGGGACGCGCGCGACGTCGCGATGGACCACGGCGTGCTCGCCGCCGAACAGCTCCAGGTCGAACCCCGCCACCGTGACCCGGTCCCCCGCGACGACGGTGCGCAGGCCGGGCGCGACCTCGCGGTCACCACCGGTCAGCAGCTCGACGAGAGTGTCGACCACGTCCCCAGGTGCCAACACGGAGGGTCGGCTCGCGTCGTCGCGCCCGACCACACTTGCGAGGTGCTCGACGTCGACGTGGTCCCGGTGGACGTGGGTGACCAGGACTGCCTCGGCCTCCTCGAGCACCGACAGGTCGCTGTACACGCCGGGGTCGATCACCAGGACCCGGCCGTCCTTCTCCAGCCGCACGCAGGCGTGGCCGTGGAGCGTGATCCTCATGCATCCTCCGTCGGGTCGTGCGGGCCTACGTCGCGACCGGTGCCGCGATCTGCGCCGCGAGGTGGCCGGCACCGTACCCGTTGTCGATGTTCACCACCCCGACGCCCGGAGCGCACGCGTTCAGCATGGTCAACAACGCGGCGAGCCCCTCGAACGACGCGCCGTACCCCACCGACGTGGGCACGGCGACGACCGGTGCCTCGACCAGGCCCGCGACCACACCCGGCAGGGCACCGTCCATCCCGGCCACGACCACGACCGCCCGGGCCGAGCGCAGCAGCTCCAGGTGCCCCAGGACACGGTGCAGTCCCGCCACCCCGACGTCCACGACCATCCGGGTCGGCCGGCCCAGGTGCTCCAGCGTCAGCAGCGCCTCGCGGGCGACCGGGAGGTCGGAGGTCCCCGCGCACACGACGACGACCAGTCCCCCGCTCTGCTCGGGCGACCGGGGCGGCCAGGCCACGAGGCGGGCGAGCGGGTCGTACCGCGCGTCGGGCAGCTCGGCCACCAGCGAGGCCACCTGGTCCTCGCCGACGCGCGTGAACAGGGTCGGGGCGGACCGTTCCCGGACCGCGCGGGCGATGGCGACCACCTGCTCCACCGTCTTGCCCGCGCACAGCACGGCCTCGGCGATGCCCCGGCGTCGGACCCGGTCGAGGTCGAGGTCGGCGAACCCGGCCAACGGGTCGGGCCCCTCTCTCCCCCCGGCGCCCGCCCGCCCGGCCGCGGCGCTCGGGAGCCCTGCCCGGCCCTCAGCCACGCGCGACGTCCACCAGCGGCAGGGTGAAGGCGCCGGACTGGACCCCGCCGAGGTCGAGGGCCACGAAGCGGAAGCCCGCCGCCCGCACCACCCGCACCACCTCCGAGCGCAGCGGCTCGGCGGCCAGGGTCGGCAGGTCCTCGAGCGGCACCTCGACCCGCGCGACGTCGCCGTGGTGGCGCACCCGCAGGTCTCCCAGCCCCAGACCGCGCAGCGCCGACTCGGCGGAGTCCACCTGCGCGAGCTTCTCCGGGGTCACCTCCTGGTGGTGCGGGATGCGGGAGGCCAGGCACGGCGCGGCCGGCTTGTCCGCGCACGGCAGCGCGAACGCCCGGGCGATCCTGCGCACCGCGGCCTTGCCCAGCCCCGCCTCGGCCAGCGGCCGGAGCACGGCGTGATCGGTCGCGGCGCGGGAGCCCGGGCGGTCGGGGCGGCGGGCGTCGTCGGCGTTCTCGCCGTAGGCGACCGCCGTCAGACCTTGGGCCTCCACCAGCTGCGCACCGATCTGCACGAACAGCTCGTCCTTGCAGAAGAAGCACCGGTCCGGCCCGTTGCGCCGGTACTCGGGGTTGTCACCCTCGTGCGTCTCGATCTCGACCAGCGGCGCTCCGACCACCCGCGCGACGTCGTGCGCGGCCGCGCGTTCGTCGCGGGCCAGGCTCGGTGAGATCCCGAGCACCGCGACGACCCGCGCGGCACCCAGCGCGCGTACCGCCAGCGCCAGGAGCGTCGAGGAGTCCACCCCGCCGGAGAATGCGACGCCGAGACGGCCGTGGGGCACCGCCGCGCGTAGCTCGGCCGCCACCCGGTCCACCGCCGCGCGGTCGGCCGGGTCGAGGTCGGGCACGTCACCAGGGCCGCTGCCCACGCCTTCGCGCACCTCGACGCTCCCTTCCGCAGACGCGCCCGCGCTGGCGGACGCCCGCACCACCCGCCGTCCACCCTATGTCCTGGCACCCGTCGCCCCCGGTGCATGACGACGGTGCGTGACAACGAGGCCCGACGGGTCCAGGCTCGATCAGTGAGCTCCCGACGTTCCCCACGCGCGGCACGCCGGCGCGCTGCGGGCGCGGGTGTGCTCTCGGGTGCCTTGACCCTGGGGGTCGCCCAGCTCGTCGCCGGGTTCGTCTCGGCCGGATCGGCCCCGTTGGCCGCGATCGGCGACGCCGCCGTGGACGTCACTCCCGCGTGGCTGAAGGACTGGGCGATCGGGACCTTCGGCACCGCCGACAAGGCGGCCCTGATCGTCGGGATGGTGCTCGTCCTGGTCCTGCTCGCCGCCGGTGCCGGGCTCCTGGCCCTGCGCTCCTGGCCCGCGGCGGCCGTCGTCGTCGGGCTGCTCGGTGTTGCCGGGGCGGTCGCGGCGGCCACCCGCGCCGACGCCGGGCCGCTCGCCGCGGCGCCGAGTCTCGCCGCGGCGCCGAGTCTCGCCGGGGCGGTGGTCGGGATGGTCGCCCTGCGTGCCCTGGTCCTGCGTGCGCACACCGACGCGGCCGCCGGTGCCGACCCCGCGCTCACGGCCTACGACCGGCGTTCCTTCCTGCTCGCCTCGGCGGTCGTGGCCTTCGCCGCCGCGGCCACGGCAGCGATCGGCTCGGTCGCCGGGACGGCGGTACGGGTCGCGACGTCGGCACGCGACGCCCTGCGTCTGCCCGGCCCCACCCGGCCGGCTCCGCCGCTGCCGCCCGGGGCGCAGGCACCGGTCGCCGGCGTGGCGCCGGTGATCACGCCGAACGCCGACTTCTACCGGATCGACACGGCCCTGACCGTGCCGCGCGTCGACCCGTCGACGTGGAACCTGCGGGTGCACGGCCTGGTCGAGCGCGAGGTGCGGCTCACCTTCGCCGAGCTGCTGGCCGAGCCGCTGGTGGAGACGTACGTGACGCTGGCGTGCGTGTCCAACCCGGTCGGCGGCGACCTGATCTCCACGGCGAACTTCATCGGTGTCGACCTCGCCGAGCTGCTTGCCGAGGTCGGCATCCACCAGGGCGCCGAGCAGCTGTTCAGCACCAGCCACGACGGCTTCACCGCGGGCACGCCGATCGAGGTCGTGCAGGCGCCGGAGCGGGCGATGCTGGCCATCGGCATGAACGGCGAGCCGCTGCCCATC
>CAYQFJ010000077.1:0-13584 GCA_964416715.1 uncultured Actinotalea sp.
CGATCCTGACAGCCGACCCCAGGCCAGCCACCCCCGACACTTACAGATCATGCAATCCGGCGAGATCGTGCAACTCAACGGTCACACCGTTCCCCACGGCGGCATGGAACTCAGTGCGCGCGGACGGTGTTGCTGGTGATCCTGATGGTGAAGGAGTGACATCACTTCATCACCACCAGCCTCATGCGTAACAACGTCCGCGCGGGCCGAGGGGGCGCGGCGGGCCGAGGGGCGCGGCGGACCGACGGGCGCGGCGGGGCGACAGAGGGCCGATGCAGGGGTGAGGCCGGGTCAAGGGGCGAGGCCGGGCCCGGTCGGGGGCCGACACGGGGGCGAGGCCGACACTGCTCCCGGCTGAGCGCTACCCCTGCCCCGGGGTGTCCGGCGCGCCGGTGGCGCCCACCCCCAGCACCTTCGTCAGGAGCGCCTGGAGAGCCTCACGCTCCTGCGGCGTGAGGCCCGCCGTGAGGACGTCGTCGACCCGGGCAGCCGCCGGGGCGAGGTCGCGAAGCACGCCTCGGCCCGCGTCGGTGAGGCGCACCACGTTGCGGCGGCGGTCCGACTCGGCACGGACACGAGCGACCAGACCGCGGGACTCCAGCCTGGAGACGAGCCCGGCGACGGTCGAGCGATCGAGGTCGAGGGCGTCGCAGAGCTCACGCTGACTGGCCTCTCCCAGGCGGTGCAGCACGTTGAGCACGCCGAACTGGACGTTCGTCAGCCGGGGTCCGACCTCCTGCGCCCAGGCCGCGAGGTGCGCCTGCTGGGTACGGCGGACCAGGAACCCGGTGTGCCGGGCGAGGTCGAGCGGCAGCGGAGCGACGTCGAACGCAGGCCCGTCGGCGGGTGCTGGCGTGGTCACCGGGCCATCCTCTCAGCCGGCCGGTACGCCGGTGCTGGTCCGCCGGTGACCGGACCGCCGGTCACAACCAGCGCGGAGGCTCCGGCACCGGGGAGCCGTCGGCCGTCGTCAGGTCCGAGCTCCCGCGGCCGGTCGCCCAGCGTGCGAGGTCCGCGGCGCGTCCCCGGACCCGCACCGGTGACCGGTAGGCCGGGTTGTCCTCCGTACCGCCGGGACCGGTGCCGCCGTCCCGGTCCGTCGGTTCGAGCACCGGCAACGGGGCGGCACCGTCGTCGTGCCGGCCGCGCCACAGGCGGACCACGTCCTCCAGCAGCCGGTCGACCAGCTCGGGTGGGAAGTGCCGGAAGTCGCCGCCGTTGTCCAGGTCGACGGCGTGCACCCACACCTCGCGGGTGCGCATCCAGACCGTCTCGCTCGCGGGCACGATCCGCCCCTGGGCGGTCCGGACCTCCGCCCGCCAGGCGTCCTCGTCCAGGTCGCGCCACTCGACGTTGAGGTGGACCGCCGCGTGCGCGGAGAGGTTCCGCAGGGCGCGTGCCGGTAGCGTCGCGCCGAGCTCGATCTCCTCGTCGCGCTCCTCGCGGGAGGCGTACATGGGCGTCTCGACGCCGGTCGCCGCCCACTCGGTCAGCCGGGTCAGTGCGCGCGCGTTCAGCCCGACGTGCGCGACCACGTGGCGCCGGGTCCACCCCGGCACCAGCGACGGCGCGTCGAGCTCGTCGTTGCGCAGCTCGTTGAGCTTGCGCGAGAAGTAGGCCTGTCCACGCCGGGCGAGCAGCAGCCCCCCGAGCAGTCGGGGGTCGGTGGTCCGGTCGGTCCGCGCCGCCACCTCAGCCCTCCGCCACGACGTCGTTGCGCAGCTCGCCCAGGCCGCTGACCGTCGTCGTCAGAACCTGCCCGGAGCGCAGGTAGCGCGGAGGCTTCCGCGCGTGCCCGACGCCGCCCGGTGTGCCGGTGGCGATGACGTCCCCCGGGTTCAGGGTCAGGATCTGCGAGACGTACGACACCAGCGCGACCGGGCCGAAGACCATGTCGTCCACGGGGGTGAGCTGCACCTGTTCGTCGTCGACGACCGTGCGGAGCTCACCTGCCGGGTCCGCACCGTCCTCGGAGACCGTGAGCCACGGGCCGAACGGGGTGGACGCCTCGAACGTCTTGCCCTGGAGCCACTGCAACGTGCGCGTCTGGTAGTCGCGCATGGTGACGTCGTTGAGCACGGCGTGACCGGCGATCGCCGCCGCGGCACCGGCCTCGTCGACCCGGCGTGCCGTCGACCCGACGACGACGGCGACCTCACCCTCCCAGTCGACGGCGTCGGCCGCGTGCGCCGGAAGCACGATCGGGTCGTACGGGCCGATGAGCGCCTCGGCGTACTTGGCGAACAGGGTGGGGTGTGCGGGAAGCTCCCGACCCATCTCGAGGATGTGGTTGCGGTAGTTGAGCCCGACGCACACGATCTTCGACGGCCGTAGCACCGGTGGGGCCCACGCACGCGGGCGCAGGTCGGCCAGCGCGTGCCCCGGTCCGTCCGCGGTCGCCGCACGGGTGCGCCAGTCGGGCTCGGCGAGCAGAGCACCGACGTCGGCGAACCCGGGAACCTCGACCGCGACGTCGCCGTCCACCCGTACCGCGCGCGTCGTGGATGCGGGGGCCGCACCCGTGGCCTCCCTCGACGCCAGGCGGAGGGTCCCGAGCCTCACTGGAGCTCCTCGTTGCGGCGGCCGGGCAGGTACGTGCGCGTGAAGTGCAGCCGGTCGATGATCGGCCCGTCGTTGAACCGGAACAGGTCGAACTGCGTGTCCGCGTGCAGCGACCACGAGACCCAGCTCGGCACCGCGAAGAGGTCCCCGGTCTCCACCCGGTGCTCGGTCCCGTCGAGGACGACCGTGCCCTCACCCTCGAAGACCTGCCACACCGAGGAACCGACCTCGTGCCTCGTCGGGGTCTCGGCGCCGGCCCGGAGCCGGTGGAACTCGCAACGAAGCGTCGGCATCACGTCGCCCCCGGTGGTGGGGTTGGAGTACCTGATCGCGGCGTGTCCCTGCTCCACGGTGGCCGGGTGGCCCTCGTCCTCGAGCGCAAGCTGCTCGTTCAGGGCACGGTCGGTGTGCTCCCACCGGTAGGCGGACAGCGGCGAGCTGGTCTGGTCCTCCAGACCCGACAGCGGCCGCAGGCCCGGGTGCCCCCACAGCCGTTCGGACCGCGAGACGTCGGGGGAGGCCTCGTCGGTGACCCGCTCGGACCCGAACTCGAAGAAGCCGAGGTCCGCGTAGTGCGAGAACGGCACGTCCAGCCCGTCGATCCAGGCCATCGGCTGGTCGGTGTCGTTGTGGTGCCCGTGGAAGTTCCAGCCCGGGGTCAGCAGCAGGTCGCCCCGCCGCATGGCGACCGGGTCACCGTTGACCACCGTCCACACGCCCTCCCCCTCGACGACGAAGCGGAAGGCGTTCTGGCTGTGCCGGTGCTCGGGTGCCGTCTCGTGACCGCCGAGGTACTGAATCGCGCACCACAGGGTCGGGGTGGCGTAGGCCGTGCCCGGCAGGCCCGGGTTGGCCAGCCCGAGGGCGCGGCGTTCACCACCGCGGCCCACCGGGACGAGCTCGCCGGACCGCTCCGCTATGTCGAAGAGGGTCTTCCACCGCCACACGTGCGGGACGGCTTTGGGCGACGGGCTGAAGGGCATGAGGTCGTCCCGCTGTGTCCACAGCGGAGCGAGGCTGTTCGCGTCGAAGTCGGTGTAGAGCTGCTTGAGCTCCGGGGTGTCGGCGGTGCCGTCCATCTGCTGCACGGTCTCCTCCTCGCTGGCGTCGTTGCCATTCGTTGGCATACCAACGATAGGCGCAGACGGCGCGCATGGGAAGTCCGTTCGCGAACTTTTCCCCGGAGCTCGGCTCCGACCCAGGGCCTCAGGCAGGACGCGACGCTCGGCCCCGGCGCGCCAGCAGCCGGTCGAGCCAGCGCACCCGGGCGTCCCGCGCGTCCTGCGAGAGCCGGGCCCCGGGGACGGCCAGGTCGAACCCGTGGAACCCACCCGGCCACACGTGCAGCTCGGCGTCGCCACCGGCGAGCCACACCCGCTCGGCGTAGGCCACGACCTCGTCCCGGAAGGTCTCGGCCGAACCCACGTCGAGGAACATCGGCGGCAGGCCGGCCAGGCTCGAGGCCCGCGCGGGCGAGGCGTGCCCGAGGGCAGCCGGGTCCTCGGACCCACGAAGGACGGCGTCAGGCAGGTACGCGCCCCACCCCACCGCGTTGGCCGTCCGGTCCCAGGCGCCGCGGCCGACCATCTGGTGCCCCGAGGCGGTGTCGTTGCGGTGGTCGAGCGCCGGGCAGACGAGGAGCTGGCCGAGTATCCGCGGGCCGCCCCGGTCCCGGGCGAGCAGCGCCGTCGCAGCGGCCAGCGAGCCGCCCGCACTGACTCCCTCGATCACCACGGCGTCCGGGTCCAGGCCGAGCGCACCCGCCTGCTCCACCAGCCAGCCGAGACCGGCATAGCAGTCGTCCAGGGCGGCCGGGTAGGGGTGCTCGGGTGCCAGGCGGTAGTCGACGGAGGCGATCGCGCAGCCGGTCCGTTCAGCGATCCCGGTCAGCGGAACGACGTCGTCGTACATGGTCCCGGTGACGAACCCGCCGCCGTGCAGGTGGTACAGGACGGGCACCGCACCGGTGGCCGACGCCGGTCGGAGCACGAGGACGTTCGGGCCGTCCGGGACCCGGTGCACCGTCCGGACGAACGCACCGCCGCCGGTGAGATCGACGTCGTCGGGCACCGTGGCGCGTCGGCGGAGCTCCGGGATCCCCGCCGCGGTGAGACTGGTGATCACCAGGTCGTCCTGGGCGGCCAGCGCCTCGGCGAGCTCGGTGTCGAACGGGGGGTACGGCGCTGCCGTCATCCCTTGATCGATCCCTGCAGGAGGGCCGCGACGAACTTGCGCTGGAAGATCAGGAACACCAGCAGCGTCGGCGTCAGGATGAGCAGCGACCCGGCGCACAGCAGGGGGATGTCCGTACCCCACTGGCCCTGGAACGCACCCAGCGCGCCGGCCATGGTGCGCTTGAGCGGGTCCTGGACCAGGACCACGGCGAGCAGGAACTGGTTCCAGGTCCACAGGAACAGCAGGATCGCCAGCGAGGACAGCGCGGGCGTGGACAGCGGGACGTGGATGCGCCAGAACAGCTTCCAGGTGTTGGCGCCGTCGATCCGGGCCGCCTCGGAGAGGTCGTTCGGCATGTTGATGAAGTGCGCGCGCATCCAGAACACCGCGAACGGCATGTACAGACCGATCAGCGGCAGGATGATCGCCCACTGAGTGTTGAGCAGCCCCAGGTCACGCATCTGGTAGTAGAGCGGGATGATGATGCCCTCGAACGGCAGCGTCAGACCGAGCAGGAACGCGATGAAGACGAACCGGCCGCCGGGTGGCCGCAGGTGCCCCAGGGCGAAGCCCGCCAGCGTCGAGATGAGCAGCGAGACGGGGACGACGCCGACGACGATCAGCGTGCTGGACGCCAGCAGTCGGCTCATGTTCGCGGCCTCGAACGCCGCGGCGAAGTTCGACCAGTGCGGGGTGTCCGGCCAGGCCAGACCGGACGGGTAGGTCCCCGGTGCGTGCAGCGCCGTGACGAAAAGGCTGACGAACGGCATCACCGTCACGGCCATGAGCACCACGAGCAGGACTCGGCCCAGCAGCTTCTCCCGCCGCGAGCCGATCACGAGTCCTTCTCCCGGTTGATCAGCTGCAGCGGCACGATGGCGAGCAGCACCAGGAACATCAGCGCGACGGCGAGGGCGGAGGCCTGGCCGATCTCACGCTCGAAGAACGCGAGGTAGTAGATCTCCAGGCCGGGGACCAGCGTGCTGTTGCCCGGTCCGCCCTGGGTGGAGATGTAGACGATGTCGAAGCTCGCCAGCGCGGCGATGACGGTCACGGTGATGCACACGACGAGCTCCTGGCGCAGGCTCGGCAGGGTGATCGCGAAGAACTCGCGGACCGCCCCGGCGCCGTCGATACGCGCGGCCTCGTACAGGGCCGGGTCGATCTTGGTCATCCCGGCCAGCAGCAGCAGCATGCACAGCCCGAAGAGCACCCAGGCGCCGATGACGCCGACGGCGGGCAGCGCGGTGTCGAAGTCGCCGAGCCAGGCGCGGGTGATCCCGCCCAGGCCGACCAGCTCGAGGAACTGGTTCACCGTCCCGTTCGACGCGAGCTGCCAGGACCACATAATGCCCGCGGCGACGAGCGGGATGATCTGCGGCAGGAACAGCACCGTGCGGGCGACGACGGCGAGCCTGCTGGCCGCGAAACCGCGGATCGCGTTGGCCGTGAACAGGCCGAGCACAACCGGCACCACACTGAAGAACAGGATGAGCTCGAACGCGTTGATGATCGGCCCGAACAGCTCCGGCTCCCGAAACAGACGGGTGTAGTTCTCCAGGCCGACCCAGGTCGACTCGGTCACGCCGTTCCAGTCGAAGAACGAGTACTGGACGGTCAGCGCGATGGGCCGCACGACGAACATGACGTAGAAGAGCGCGGCGGGCACCACGAGCACCATCGCCGCCCCGCCCCGGCGCAGGCGCCGCGCCGTGAGGGCGCGGCGCCTGCTCTCCGGACTTCCCGAGGACCGGGAGACCTGCTCGCGGCGACCCGGAAGCTGCCCGGTCGCCCGCTGGTTCATCGGTGCGTCAGCCCCCGATCTCGGACTCGTACTCCGCTTGGACGGCTGCCAGCATCCCGGCCGGGTCTTGCTCACCGGCCACCATCTTCTGCAGGTTCGGCGTCCAGCCCTTGGCGTAGATCGCGCCCGTCGCGTTGGCGATGAAGTCCATCGCCCCGTCCTGGGCACCGATCGCCGCACCCGCGGCCAGCGTCTCCGCGGTCACGCTACCGGCGTCGACCTCGGGCATGTAGGCGTCCGCCGGGCCCATCGGGTGCGACCCGCCGACCTCCACCGCGATGGTGCGCGCGGTCTGGTCGGTGGCGACCCAGTTGAAGAAGAACGCGGCGCAGTCAGGGTGGGCCGCCTTCGACGAGATGCCGAAGGTCAGTGGTGCGGACATCGCCCCGAACGAGCCTCCCTCCTCGAGCGGCGGCATGAGGAAGAAGCCGACGTTGCCGGCCATCTGCTCGTCGAGGTTCCCCGACTCCCAGTCCCCGTTGAAGATGAACACGCTGTCCCCGTCGATGAAGCGGCTCATCATCATCGCGTAGTCCAGCGAGTTGATGTCGTCGGCGAAGTAGCCCGCATCGATCCAGGACTGGAGGTGCTCGGCGGCCTCGAGGTTGCTCGGGGTGTCGATCGTCGCGCCGGGAACCTGGTAGATCCAGTCGTTGATGGCCGCGGGGTCACCGTAGGTGGCCATCAGCGCCTGGAGCGGGAATGCGAGGCCACCGGTGGCGCCCCCGTTGAACTGAGCCATCGGCGTCAGACCGGCGTCCTTCGCGGCCTGGAGGTAGCCGTCGAACTCGGCGAGCGTGGCGGGAGGCTCAGTCATCCCGATCTGGGCGGCGAGCTCCTTGTTGTAGAAGACCCCCGTCATCGAGAAGTTCAGGCCCATCGCGTACAGCGGGCCATCGCCCCGGCGCCCCTCGTCGTCGACCCGCATCTGCTCGAGCTGCGAGGCAGGCCACTCGTCCCAGCCGAACTCCTCGGCGTAGGGGTCGAGGTTGAGCAGCAGACCGTCCTTGGCCAGCTCGGACATCTGCGGCAGACGCATGAGGTCCGGCGGGTCGTCCGCCAGCACGCGCGGTGCGTTCTGGGTGATGACCGCAAACTGGTCCTCGCGGGTGTCGAAGGTGACGTTCGGGTACTGCTTCGTGAACTCCTCGGTCAGCGCGCCGGGCAGCGGGAACCCGGTCTCGAAGTACGCGGAGAGCGTGACGTCCTCGGTGCCGCAGTCGATCGCGCCGGACGCCGTCGGGGACTCGCTCTCGGTCGCCTCCGGCGAGTCCGAGTCGTCGGGGGTGGGGCTGCTGCCCGGGCTGCTGCAGGCGGTCGTGACCACCAGGGCACCGGCGAGCAGCGCACCTGTGGTGAGCGCCCGTCGCATCGGTCCAGTTCGAGACATCGGCGTCTCCCTTCCATCGAGAATCGTGGCCCGACCGGTGGCGACCAGCCAGGTTGCCAACACATTTGCTAAATCGAGTTAGCAATGCGAGTCTTGCTAGCGCGGCTCGACGCTGTCAAGTCGTCGCGGTCCGGCTGCCACGGTTCGTTACCCAATCGTGGCTCGACCTCGACGGCCGGGTCCGACTGCGCCCGTAGCGGGGCCCGGACCTGCCGCCGAGGGCCCTACGATGCACAACGAGGTGGAGGTGACGTGGGCAGAACGAGGGTCACCCTGGCCGACGTCGCGCGGGCGGCAGGCGTGTCGTCGACGACGGCGTCGCTGGTCCTCTCGGGCCGCGGCCGGGAGCTGCGCATCTCCGAGACCGTCCAGCAGCGGGTCCGCGAGGTCGCCGAGGAGCTCAAGTACCGGCCGAACATCGTGTCGATCGGCCTGCGCAAGGGGTCGAGCCTCACGCTGGGCTTCATCTCCGACACCGTCGCGACGTCACAACTCGCCGGCGACCTGATCAAGGGGTCGCTCGAGGCGGCGCACGACCGCGGCTTCATGCTGTTCATCGGTGAGACCGAGGGCGATCCCGAGGTCGAACGCCGCCTCGTCGACGCGATGCTCGACCGCCAGGTGGACGGCATCGTGCTCGCGTCCATGTTCACCCAGTCGCGCCGCCTCCCCTCCGGGCTGGACCACATGCCCGCGGTGCTGCTCAACGCGCTGGCGCTGGAGCACGAGTCCTCGCTGCCGTCGGTGGTCCCGGACGAGTTCGAGGCCGGCCGCGCGGCCGCGCGGGTGCTGCTCGACGCCGGCCACCGGGAGATCCACCTGATCGGCGCCGGCCCCGGTCCGCAGGACGTGCCGCCCGGGACGGTCGCCGGACGGGAGCGGTTGGCCGGGATCCTTGAGGTGCTGCACGGGGCAGGACTGCGCCCCGCCAGCGGGCACGTGTCCGCCGACTGGCTGCCCGCGTACGGCTGGAGCAAGACCCGCGAGATCCTCGATGCGGGCGGCACCGGCCAGGCTCTGATCACCTTCAACGACCGTGTCGCCTTCGGCGCCTACCAGGCGCTGCACGAGAGCGGGCTCTCGGTGCCGGAGGACATGTCGATCATCTCCTTCGACGACTACTCGATCGCCGACTGGCTGCGGCCCGGGCTGTCCACCTTCGCCATCCCGCACTACGACCTGGGACGGCGCGCCGTGGAGCTGCTCCTCGAGGTGATCGCCGCACGGGACAGCGGCGCCGTCGTCCCCGGAGACGTCCACCGTCTGGCGATGCCGTTGCGAGCCCGGGGATCGGTGACCGCTCCGCGCCCCGCGACGGCCGGCGACCCGTCATGAGCGGGCCCGACGCCGCGATCGGGACGGGTGCGCCTGGCTGGCGCCCACACCTCCACTTCACCGCTCAGTCGGGCTGGATCAACGACCCGCTCGGGCTCACGCACCGCGACGGCCGCTACCACCTGTTCTTCCAGCACGTCCCGGACAGCATCGAGTGGCGGACCGAGCAGCACTGGGGGCATGCCACGAGCGAGGACCTGGTCCGCTGGACGCAGCACGGGCCGGCGCTCTCCCCTGACGACGGTGACGACGGCGTGTGGTCGGGGAGCGTCGTGGTCCCGGGTGCGGTGCCGGGAGCCGGCGCGGCCGACACGGCACGGGACGGTCTGATCTTCTACACGGCCGTGCAGCAGCCCGACACGCACCTCGGGCTGGTGCGGACCGCTCGGCCCGCCGACGACTCCTGGACCACCTGGCGCAAGGGCGAGGTGATCGCTCCCCTGCCGGACGGCATCGACGTCGTCGCGGTGCGTGACCCCTTCGTCCTGCACGACGGCGACGCCTGGCTGATGCTGGTCGGCGCGGGTCTCGCGGACGGCACCGCGACCGCACTGACCTACCGGTCCGACGACCTGACCGACTGGCGCCACACCGGCTTGCTCGCTGAACGACATGTATCGCTGACCGACCCATGGACCGGCTGGATGTGGGAGTGCCCCCAGCTCTTCCGGGTCGATGGGCGCTGGGTCCTGCTGGTCTCCGCGTGGAACCCGGGCGGACCGAGCGACGAGGTCTACGCGCTGGGCGACCTGGTCGACGGGCGGTTCGTCGCCGAGACCTGGCAGCGACTGACCTACGGCGACGTGCACTACGCCGGGTCGGTGTTCACCGACGCCGCCGACCGGCCCGGTCTGATCCACTGGCTGCGTGGCGTCGCCGATCCCGCCGGCGGATGGGCCGGGGCGCACTCACTGGCGCACACGCTCAGCGTCGAGAGTTCGCGGCTGGTGCTCCGGCCGCACGAGGCGCTGCTCACCGCGCGCACCGCGACCAGCGGTCCCGTCCGTGGCGACGAGACCCAGGTGCCCGGCGTCGTCGATCTCGAGTGGGACCTCGACAGTGGCGGCGGCGTATCGTCGATCGAGCTGGCCGACGACGCCGGTGAGCTGATGCGGCTGACGGTCGCCGACGGCTACCTGGCCGCGCGGGTCGCGGATGACGAGCCCTGGATGCCGGCACCCGGGGTCGCGACCCCGGCAGCAGGACGGTGCGACGTGCGGGTGGTGGTCGACGGCCCGGTCGTGGAGATCTTCACCGACGGCGGAGTGATGGCGCTGGTGCTACCACGCGCCGCGGACGGCCTGACCCTGACGGTCTCCGGCGCCGGGACGGTGACTGCGCACGGGCTGCACTCGAGCTCGTCACCGAGCGTGAGCGCAGTCCCGGGTCGCTAGTCCGGCAGCTTGATACCCAGGTTGCGCACCATCCCGCCGATGCCGCCGGTCCGGTCGTTGTTGGCGCCCTTCATGCGGCGGTGGGACACGCCCTTGAGCGAGCGGTGGTACTCGTCCGTCGCGCGCACGTCGTGCATCGTCGCCTTGGTCTCGGACTCGTGGCGGTGCCGCTTGTCCGTGTTCCGGTACCGCAGGAACATCAGCCCGTAGAAGACGGGCCCGGCGAGCAGGAGCAGCAGCGCGAGGCCCGACCCGTCGTCGGACGAGCTCGAGGCGGTGACCAGCAGGTCCACGGTCGTGGTCATCTCAACCTCCCGCCAGGACGAACAGGCCGGCCGCGACGATGCCGAACACCTCGACCACCGCGGCGGCCGCCAGCAGCTTCGGATGGTGCACCGGCACCGAGCCCATGGTCTCGCCGGTACGCGCGTTGACCGCGACGTAGTGCAGGAACGTCTTGCCGTTGGAACGCTGCTGGTAGTAGCTGTACAGCCACACCGGCAGGTAGGCGGCGACCCAGCGCTGCCCGGCGACGCTCAGCCGCTCGTCGTCCCAGCGCACGCCGCGGTCGTAGAACTGGAGCGTCTCGTTGGCCTTGTACCGCGCGATGTCGGTGGCCTGCGTCGTCGTCAGCGGCGTGAGGTCCTCGACGTTGCTGTCCCGTCGCTCGGAGGCGAAGCCGGCCAGGTAGTTCGAGTCGTACCGCACCGAGTTCTCGACGTCGAACGGCATGATCGAGTTGATGATGTTGTTCGAGTTGTGCGGGCCCTGGTTGCGCCGCTCGGTCGAGGACTCGACGGTCAGGTCGTCGATGTGGATGTCGAAGGCGCGCGACACGTTGTAGACGTCGGCGTCGTACACCCGGTGCTGCTTGTCCCCGCGCTTGACGGTGTAGGAGCGTGTCTGGTGCTCCCCCTGGCCGGTGAACTGGGCGTGCGCGTTGATGTCCACCACCATGTACGGCAGGTAGACGCCCATCACGTTCTCGGGGTTGAACTCCGCCTTGAACTTCGGGTGGGCGAAGAAGCTCCGCTTCTTGACGAAGGCGGAGATCTTCTCGACGGCGGCGTCCTTGGTCAGGTGGAACGGCAGCACCATGTCCGGCACGGCGCCGTTGGCCACCTGCTGGTTCATCGACAGCTTGTTGCGGCACCAGTGGCACCGGGCCTGGGTGCTGCTGTTGGTGTCGATCACCACCTCGGCCCCGCAGGCGGAGCACTTGAAGGTCAGCACCTCCTCGACCGACGGGATGATGTCCGCCGAGCCGGAGCCGATGATCAGGCCGGAGAGCTCGGCGATGTCACCGTCGAGGTTCAGGCTCTCCATCGCGTTGTCCTGCTGCCACTCGAACCGGCAGAAGTGGCAGCGCAGCATCCCGGTCGCGACGTTGAGCGAGATCTCGGTCGCGCCGCAACGCAGGCACTTGGCCAGGCCGTCCTTCGCGTCGGCGTCCGTCCGGACGACGTGCGGACCGACGGGTTCGGTCGGCGCGGGCTCGGTCGGCACGGGTTCGTGCGGCACGGGTGCGGACGACGGGGGCTCGGCGGCCGGCACGGTCGCCATGTCCTCGCGCTCCTCCACCGTTCCCCCTACAGACCCAGGACCTTGGCCTTGGCGGCCTCGTAGTCCTCCTGGGTGATCAGACCCTGGTCGAGCATCGCCTTGTACTGCCCGAGCTTTGCCACCGGGTCCTCGGCCGGCGGTGCGGCCGCGGGTGCCGGGGGCGCGGCGGTCGGCGCTGCGGCGCCCGGTGCGGCCGCGGGCGCCTGCTGCGGCTGCTGCTGGTAGGCGGGCGGGACGTTCGGCTGCTGGAGCCCGCTGGCGGCACCGGCCGCGGCGTTGACACCCATGCCCAGGAAGGCCATGCCGGCACCGCCCCCGGCACCACCGGGGTTCTCGCCGGCGGCCTGGAACCCGCGCGCGGCGGCCTGCTGCATGAACGAGTTGCCGCGCGCACCGCCCAGGGCGTCGGCCTTCTTGACGTCGCTGAGCAGCTTGCGGGTGTCCTCGTCGTACTCGATCGACTGCAGCGCGACCTTGACGATCTGCAGCCCGCGGCCGGAGGTCCACTGGTAGCCGTCCTCGACCGCCTGGCCCAGCGACTGCGCGAAGCCGATGGCGTCGCCCTGGATGCGGGCGATCCGGTTCCCCTTGCTCGGGTCGTTCGTGTAGTAGGAGAACGCGGCCGCGAGGGAGCCCACCACCTCGTTGAAGAGCTGGCTGGCGGCGTCGTTGTCGAGGTCGGAGAAGTCGAAGACCGGGGCGCCGACGTTCAGGTAGGTCAGCGGGACGAACTGCTTGACCAGCAGGATGGGGTCCACGATCCGCAGCGTGTAGGAGCCACGGGTGATCGCCCCGACCTGGGCACCCAGGTACGCGTCGTCCCAGTAGATCTCCGACTGGGTGCCGAACCGGTTATTCGGGATCTCCTTGAGGTTCACGTAGAACACGAGCTGCTGGGACCCGGGCTGACCGCCGAACTTGAACCGCTCCCAGGACGTCTTCACCGTCGGGCTGAGGATCCCGTCACCGGCGAAGATCGACTGCGAGTTCTGGTCCTCGGAGTCGTAGATGAACCCGCCGGGCTCGCCGATGAACCCGGTGAGCTGGCCGTCCTGGAAGGTGAGCAGGCCGTAGCCCTCGGGCACCACGATCCGGCTGCCGTTGCTGATGATGTTGTCCGAGGACTTGGTGTTGGACCCGCGCCCGGCGTTCTGGTCCTGCTTGACGGCGGGGAAGATCGCCGCCGTCGGCGCCAGGTACGGCGGGGGCGTCAGGAAGTCCTTCCACTGGTCGGCGAAGGTGCCACCCAGCGCACCGGTGAATGCCTTGATGAAGCCCATGGGGGAAGTCCTCCGCTCGATCCGGGTCGTCCGGCCAAGACGCTACCCGAGCGACGGCTCCGGGCGAAGGATCGGTTGACG
>CAYQFJ010000078.1:0-694 GCA_964416715.1 uncultured Actinotalea sp.
GATCTCGTCCCACGGCAGCAGGACGTTGGCCTGGGTGTGCAGGTGCAGCAGCGGGGTGCGCAGCGCATCCAGACCGGCTATCCACATCTTGGCCGGGGAGAAGGTGTGCATCCAGACGACGACGCCGATGCACGCGTCCGAGGAGTTGGCTTCCAGCGCCGCTCGCCGGATCGACTCGGAGTCCTTGAGCACCGGCTTCCAGACGACCTTCGCCGGGACGTCGTCAGACGCGTCGAGCTCGCGCGCGATCGCTTGCGACTGCTCGGCGACCTGGCGCAGGGTCTCCTCGCCGTACAGGTCCTGGCTCCCCGTCCAGAACCAGATCTCGCGCTCCGGGTAGGCCTTGCTCATGCGCTCTCTCCTCGCTCGTTCCCTCCCCTCCCCCACCTGTTGCGTCCGAGGGTCTTTGGGCTATAGGCCGAAGATCCTCGGACGTTACGGCGGGGTGGGGGCTTGGTTACTGGCCGTAGACGTTCTGGTAGCGGTCGTAGAGACGGTCGATGTCGGCCTGGGGGATGCGCTCGGGCTCGCCGAGCTGCCGCGCGACGTGCACGGTGCGGGCGACCTCCTCGCACATCACGGCCGCCTTGACCGCGGCCTTCGCGTCGCGGCCGATGGTGAACGGGCCGTGCTGGCGCATGAGCACCGCCGGGCTGCGCGAGTCCCGCAGCGTCTCGACGATGCCGCGGCCGAT
>CAYQFJ010000078.1:704-13165 GCA_964416715.1 uncultured Actinotalea sp.
AGCGCGAAGGGCCCGACCGGGATGTCTCCGCCGAACTCGTCGGCCATCATCGTCAGCACGCACGGCACCGGTTCGCCGCGGGCCGCCCAGGCGGTCGCGTACGTGGAGTGGGTGTGCACGACGCCGCCGACCTCCGGCATGTGCGCGTAGACGTACGCGTGCGCCGCGGTGTCCGACGAGGGCGCGCGGTCCCCGTCGACGAGGTTTCCGTCCAGGTCGCAGACCACCATCGCCTCCGAGCTCAGCTCGTCGTAGCCGACGCCGGAGGGCTTGATGACGAACAGCTCGGCGGTGGTGAGCCGCTGGGACACGTTGCCCGCGGTCCACACCACCAGCTCCCACCGCGGCAGCTCCGCGTGCAGACGCGCCACGACGTCGCGGACGCGCGCGGCCTCCTCGCGCACCTCGGGCCCGTAGTCGTCCAACGTGGTCATCGCCGGTCCTCCTTCACGACGCGCGGTCGCGCACCAAGACGTTCACAGAGCATCGGTGGCCGCCCGCTGCACCGCGAGCCCGGCGCCGTAGCGCTCGAGGTACGCCGCGAAGCCCTCGACGTCGGACGGGTCCGGCTGCACCACGGTCAGGTCGGCGTCACCGAACACCGTCGTGGCCAGGTGGTCGGCCAGCGGGACGCCGTCGCGCGCCGGGTCGAGGTAGGCGGCCAGCAGCGCCATGCCCCAGGGCCCCCCCTCGCTCGCGGTTCCGCCGACGGCGACCGGTGCGTCCAGGGCCCCGGCCAGCATCCGCTGGGCCACCCCGGCGGTGCGGAACAGGCCACCGTGGGCGAACATGCTCTCCAGGCGGACACCCTCGCCGGTCAGCACCCGCATGCCCAGGCTCAACGTGGCGAACACGCCGTAGACCTGCGACCGCGCGAAGTTCGCGAGCGTCAGGCGGCTGTCCGGGGTGCGGACCACCAGCGGACGACCCTCGGTCAGCCCGGTGATCGGCTCGCCGGCCAGGTAGTTGTACGCGACCAGCCCACCGCCGTCGGCCTCGCCGTCCAGGGCGGCGCGCAGCAACGCACCGAACACCTCGTCCGGTCCGGCCTGGCTGCCCAGCGCGGTGGCGAGCTCGCCGAGCACGCCGGCCCACGCACCGAGCTCGCTGGCCCCGTTGTTGCAGTGCACCATCGCCACCGGGTCACCGGCCGGGGTGGTCACCACGTCCAGCTCGTGGTGCACCCGCTCGAGCGGCCGTTCGAGCACGACCATCGCGAACACGGACGTCCCTACGCTGACGTTCCCGGTACGCGGCGCCACCGCGTTCGTGGCCACCATCCCGGTGCCGGCGTCGCCCTCGGGCGGGCACATCGGGACCCCGGGGCGAAGGGTGCCGGTGGGGTCGAGCAGCGCCGCCCCCTCCTCGGTGAGCGTCCCGGCCTCCCGCCCGGCCACCAGCACCTCGGGCAGCAGCGCCCCCAGCCGCAGCCCGGGTAGGCGGTCGGCGACCAGCGCATCGAACCGCTCGACCAGGTCAGTGTCGTAGTCGTGGGTCGCGGGGTCCACCGGGAACATGCCGACCGCGTCGCCGATGCCGAGCACCTTGCGACCGCTCAGCCGCCAGTGCACGTAGCCGGCCAGGGTGGTCAGGAAGTCGACCCGGGGGACGTGCGGCTCCTGGTCCAGGACCGCCTGGTACAGGTGGGCGATCGACCAGCGCAGCGGGATGTTGTGCCCGAAGAGCTCGGTCAGCTCGCCGGCCGCGGCGCCGGTCGTCGTGTTCCGCCAGGTGCGGAAGGGCACCAGCAGCTCGCCGTCGGCGTCGAACGGCAGGTAGCCGTGCATCATCGCGGAGATCCCGAGCGCCGCGTAGCCGGTGGGGCGCACGCCGTGCCGCGCCTCGGCGTCGGCCAGCAGCGCGACGTAGCAGTCCTGCAGCCCGGACCAGACGGCCTCGAGCGAGTAGGTCCACATCCGGTCGACGAACTGGTTCTCCCAGTCGTGGGCACCGGTGGCCAGCACGGTGCCGTCCGGTGTGATCAGGCAGGCCTTGATCCGGGTGGAGCCGAGCTCGATCCCCAGCACCCCGCGGCCAGCAGAGATCAGGTCTGCGTGCTCTGGGTGCGCTGCGCGCCCCGGCGCGGCGGCCGGCGGTGATCCTGGTTCCATCGCGTTGATGTTAGCGTTCACATGACTCCCTTGGCAATCGGGTCCGGCCTCACCCGTCGGTCGGACCCAGTGCGATCAACAGGGCGAGGCCGGCGAGGACGAGGACGACCGGCGTCATCACGTACCGCTCCGGCCTCGAGCGGGAGATCCCGTTCATCGGCACGCTCAGCACCAGCAGTCCGAAGACGATCCACATGCCCACCCGGGACACACCGTCCGGGACGACGTCGAGAGTCCCCGAGCGGTCGAGCGCGAGCATCGCGATGGCGACGTAGAACAGCGCGCTGACCGCCGAGCCCACGCGGTACCGGTCCGGGAGTACCCCGGCGTGCTGACCGCCCCAGGCGAACCGTCCCCACGGCGCACCGGCCGCGAGCGCGAGCTGAAAGAGCCCGAGCGCACCGAGCAGACAGGAGAAGACGATGGCCACGGACGGAGCCTAGGGCAGGTCCGAGCCGGCGCCGCGTCGTGCGTGGGGCGCGCCGCGCGGGGCGCCCGAGCTCGCGCGCACCACCAGCTCCGGCTCGATGAGCTCGGGGGCGACGGGCCGGCCGGCCAGCACCTCGAGCAGCATCGCCATGCAGCGCCGGCCCAGAGCGGCGAACTCCTGGCGCACCGTCGTCAGCGGCGGGTAGAAGTGGGCGGCACCCGCGACGTCGTCGAAGCCGACCACCGAGACGTCGTCGGGCACCCGGACGCCGTGCTCGGCGAACGCCCGCAGCAGGCCCAGCGCGAGCTGGTCGTTCGCCGCGAAGACCGCCGTCGGCACGGTGCCGGCGACGAGCTCGCAGCCGGACTCGTAGCCGCGGTCCGCGCTCCAGTCTCCCCGCAGCGGGTCCGACGGCGTGATCCCGGCGGCCAGCAGCTCGTCCCGCCACCCGGCGACCCGCGCCCGAGCGTCGAACCAGTCCGTCGGGCCGGCCAGGTGCAGGACGTCGCTGTGCCCCAGCCCGAGCAGGTGGCCGACGGCGATCCGTGCCCCGCGGTACTGGTCGACGGCGACGGACCCCGGTTGTCCCTCAGGGCTCTCGTCCGGGCCGACCATGATCACCGGGACCGACGGAGCGAAGCTGCGGACCGCCTCGACCGCCCCGTCGTGGGTGGCCACGACGACGATCCCGTCCACGCCCTGTCCGAGGAAGTGCTCAAGCACCTGGTGCACCCCCTCGGCCTCCCAGCGTGCGAGCGTCGCCATGCTGACGAACATGCCCGCCTCACGGGCGGCACCCTCCAGGGCGACCAGGGTGCTGGTCGGCCCGAACAGGGCCGAGCCGGAGGTCACCACGCCGATGGTGCCGGAGCGCCGGGTCACCAGGGCACGCGCCGCGGTGTTGCGGCGGTAGCCGAGGTGCGCGATCGCGTCGACCACGCGCTGCCGGGTCTCCGGGCGGACGCTCGGGTGGCCGTTGAGCACGCGGGAGACGGTCTGGTGGGAGACCCCGGCGACGGCCGCCACGTCGTTCATGGCCGGAGGTCGGTCCCAGGTCATCCGCCCTTCTGCGGACCGTGCTCGCCGCTCGGCCCGTCGCCGCTCGGCCCGTCGCCGCTCGGCACGTCGCCGGCGGCCGCACCCAGCTCACGGGCACGCGCCCGCGCGGCGTCGGCCGCGGCGAGCACCGCAGCACGGACCCCGTGCCGGTCCAGCTCGCGCAGCGCGGTCACCGTCGTCCCACCCGGGGAGGACACCCTCTCGCGCAGCACCGCCGGGTGCTCACCGGTCTCCTCGAGCATCGTGGCGGCGCCGCGGAAGGTCGCGGTCGCCAGCCGCAACGACTGGGCACGGTTCAGGCCGAGCAGCACCCCGGCCTCGGCGAGGGCATCGATCAGGTAGAACACGTACGCCGGACCCGAGCCGGAGATCGCGGTGACCGCGTCCAGGTCCTTCTCCGCGACCTGGAGCACCAGCCCGGTGGCACCGAGCAGCCGCTCGGCCCGCTCCAGGTCCGCCTGGGTGGCCGACGCCCCGGCACAGATCGCGCTGGCGCCCTGCCCGACGACGGCCGGGGTGTTCGGCATGACCCGCACCACCGCGGTGCCGGCCGGGAGGCGGGACTCGTAGAACGGCGTCGGCAGCCCCGCCGCGACCGTGACCACGAGGGTGCCCGGGCGGAGCGCCGGCGAGATCTCGTCGAGCACGCCCGCGACGTCGTGCGGCTTGAGCGCGATGACGACGAGGTCGCTCGCCCCGGCGACCTTCGCGTTGCCGTCGGCGGCCCGCACCCCGTACCGCTCGGCGAGCTCGTTGGCCCGCACCGCCGAGGGCTCGCTCACCGCGACGTCCTCGAGGTCGACGCCGGAGCGCAGCACCGCGGCGAGGATCGCCTCGCCCATGACGCCGCCGCCGAGCAGGCCGATCCGGCCCGGGACCGCGCCGGTGGTCACAGCGGGTAGGCCGTGTAGAAGTCGGGCAGGGCCGACGCCGGGCCGTCGACCTGGAACAGCACGGTGCCGTTGGTCCACCACGCCGTCCCGCTGCCGTCGGCGTGCGGCACGATCAGGTACTCACCGACGTCGGTGCCGTCGACCTGGACCGAACCGCCCTGGACCGTCGGTGGTGCGGCGTCGCCGTCGTCGGTGGTTGCTTCGTCGTCGGTCGCTTCCTCGGCGGCTGCGCCGTCCGCCGTCTCGTCGTCGGCGGCCGCGTCGTCGCCGGTCGAGCCCGAGGCGCCCCCGACCTCGGTGCCCACCGGCGGCTGGTCCGCGGTGAGCCGGTCGAACACCTCCTGAGCCCCCTCGGCGTCGCGCCACTGGGCGGTGAGCACGACCAGCTCGGTGCCGCCGCCGTCGGAGTAGACCAGCCGGTAGCCCTCCAGCGCGGCGTCCGGGAACCACGTCTCGTCCGGGGCGGACTCAGTCAGGGCGTACTGCAGCACCTCCGACGGCAGCGCGTCGTAGAACGCGGTGCCCGGCTCGCGCGTCATCGGCTCGATCGTCGGCGTCGGCGGGTCGAGGGTCGTGGTCTCGGCGGGCAGGGGCTCCGGCTCGCCGCCACGGTTGCCGAGCACGATGACCAGCACGACGGCGAGCGCGATCACCAGGACGCCGGCGACGATGAACAGCCAGATCGGCGGGCCGCTCCGGCGTCGCTGCCCGGCCTTCCGGTCCCCGCCTGGGCCTCCGGCTCGCCCGTCGGTGCCCTGCGCCGCGCGGCGTCCACCGGCGGGTGACTGGTCCCCGACACCCGACGTGCGCTCAGTCATCGGTGCTCGTGCTCGTCGCTGCTTGCGTCATCACTGCTCTCCCTGCCGCTGCTGTGCGGTCACAGCCTATGCGCTGGCGGGGACGGCGTCCGGAAGACGAGGCGCATCACCTCAAGGCGTCCGACGACGCAGCGTGGCCGCTCCCAGTGCCAGCACGCCGACAACGAATGCGACGATGACGAGCACCGCACCGGCGATGTCACCCCACCCGGCGCCCGCCGAGACGTCCTGCAGCGCCTCCATACCGTAGGTGAGGGGAAGCGCCCGAGAGATCACCTCCAGCACGTCGGGCATCTGGTCGCGCGGCATCAGCAACCCGCAGGTGAGGAGCTGCGGGAAGATGATCACCGGCATCATCTGCACCGCCTGGAACTCGGACCTGGCCACTGCCGAGGCCCCGAGCCCGAGTGCCGTCCCGAGGATCGCGTTGAGCACGGCGACCATGATCACCAGGCCCAGCGAGCCGGCCACCTCCATCCCGCAGACCCAGACCGCGAACGCGGTGACCGCGAGCGCCTGCAGCACCGCGATCCCACCGAAGGCGAGCGCGTACCCGACGACGAAGTCACCCCGACCCAGCGGCGTCGTCATCAGCCGTTCGAGCGTGCCGGACTGACGCTCGCGCAGCGTGGCCACGCTGGTCACCAGGAACATGACGACCAACGGGAAGAGCCCCACCAGCAGCGGACCGAACTGGTTGAGCACCGGCGTCCCGGAGAACATCCACGCGATCAGCCCGATGAGCACGCACGGCAGTCCGATGAGGAGCCCTACGGTGCGCGGGTCGTTGCGGATCTGCTGCATGACGCGGCCGACGGTGGCGCGGGTCAGACGCGGGCTCATCGGGCTTCTCCCGTCTCGGTGCCGGAGCTCACCGGTGTGGCCCCTGGGCCTGGACCTCGGCCAGGGCCTGGGCCTCGGCCTGTGCCTAGGCCTGTGCCTGCGCCTCGGCCTGTGCCTGGGTCGGCTTCCGTACCTGCTTCCGTACCTGCTCCCGAACCGGCTCCGGGAACCGGCCCCTCGCGCTGCTCGACGAGCGTCAGGAAGGCGGCCTCGACATCGGGCGCCCCGGTGCGCTCGAGCAGGGCCGGGAGGGACGAGTCGGCCAGCAGCTCGCCCTCGCGCATCAGCAGCAGCCGGTCGCAGCGCACGGCCTCGTCCATGACATGGCTGGAGACGAGCAGCGTGGAGCCTTGGTCGGCCAGCCTGCGGAAGAGGTCCCACAGGTCCCGGCGCAGCACCGGGTCGAGTCCCACGGTCGGCTCGTCGAGCACGAGCAGCTCCGGTGAGCCCACCAGCGCCATCGCCAGCGACACCCGCGAGCGCTCGCCGCCGGAGAGGTTGCTCACCGTCCGGTCGGCCAGCCGGGCGAGGTCGACGCGCTCCAGGGCGCGGTCGACGTCGTCGGGCCCGACACCGAGCAGCTTGGCGATGTAGCGGAGGTTGGCTGCCGCCGAGAGGTCCGGGTACACGCTCGGTGACTGGGTGACGTAGCCGACGCGGTGTCGCAGGTCGGGATGGCCCGCGGGCAGCCCGAGCACGTCGACGGTCCCGGTGGCGTGGTCCTGGACGCCGACGATGGTGCGCATCAGCGTGGTCTTCCCGCTGCCGCTCGGGCCCAGCAGGCCGACGACGGCTCCGGTCGGGACGGTCAGGTCGAGCGCGCGGATCACCTCGACGCCGTGCCGCCCGCCCCGCACCACCCGCAGACCCTCGACCCGGATCGCCGGTGCACCCGTGGTTGCACTATTCCCCATGCGAGGAATAGTGCTCTTGCTGCGCGCCGTGCGCAACCCCCGCGGCGTCCCTTCGTCGCCGGGAGTGTGGAGCGTTCGGGTGCAGCCCCGCCGGAGTGTGGAGCGTTCGGGTGCGACACACCGGGCGTGTCGGCACCGAACGCTCCACTCGAGAGGCGAACGCTCCACTTGCGAAGCGGAACGCTCCACACCCCGGGGGTGGGAACGCTCCACACCCAGGGGTGGGGACGCTCCACACCCCGCGGGGTGGGTGGGCGGTCAGGCGGGATCGAGGTAGCGCTGGAGGGAGGGAGCGGCGCGGTGGGCGAGCTCGGCCGGGGTCATCGAGGTGATCGGCTCCAGCTCGAGGACGTAGCGCGCCACGAGGATCCCCAGCACGTGCGAGGCGAACAGACCGACCCGCGTCTCGACGTCGGGCCCCTCGAGCAGGGCCGCGACCCGGCCGAAGATCTCCCGGCCCAGGAACTCGCGGATCGGGGCGCTGCTGCCGGACGCCGCCGCGCCGAACACCACGCGGAACTGCTCGCGACCATCCGGCGCGTCCCACACGCCGACGACCGTCTCCACCAGCCGCCGGGCCAGGCCGTCGATCCCGCCGGCGACCAGCTCGCTCGCCACCGCCACCGGGTCGACGCCCCGGTCGGCGAGCGCTACGGCGAACAGCTCGGCCTTCCCGCCCGGGAAGTAGTAGCGGACCAGCGCGGGGTCCACGTGCGCCCGACGCGCGATCCCACGCAGGCTCGCGGCGTCGTAGCCCCGCTCCGCGAACTCGGCCAGCGCCCCCGTGAGGATCTCGCCTCGCGCAGCGCCACCGACCCGCCGCCCGCGCGCCCGCCGCTCTGCCATGCCGTAACCCTAGGACCCCTCGGCCCGCGGTGATCATGCGGTTCGTCGACGTCTCCTGCGCTGACGAGCTGCATGATCACCACCGCGGGGCCGGCCGTCATCGGCCTGCCCGCGTGTGTGTCGGTGGGGGTGGGTAGCGTGCGGGGCGTGACGACCTCCTCCTTGCGTCCCAGCCGGTCGGCCCGGGCCCAGCGCGCCGGCTTCACGTGCGCCGAGTGCGGCTGGACGACGGCGAAGTGGGTCGGACGGTGCGGGGAGTGCCAGGCCTGGGGTTCGGTCGTGGAGGACGGCGGTGCGTCGAGCGGGCCTCGCACCTCGGCGACCTCCGTGCGGTCCCCGGCACGCCCCATCGGCGAGATCGACGTCGAGGCCGCACGCGCCCGGCCGACCGGCGTGGACGAGCTGGACCGGGTGCTCGGCGGCGGGCTGGTGCCCGGTGCGGTCGTGCTGCTCGCCGGGGAACCGGGGGTGGGCAAGTCGACCTTGCTGCTCGACGTCGCCGGCCGGGTCGCACGCGACGCCGGGCGACGCGTCCTGTACGTCACCGGCGAAGAGTCCGCCGGCCAGGTCCGGCTGCGCGCCGAGCGGATCGGGGCCCTCGCGCCGGACCTCCTGCTCGCCGCGGAGACCGACCTGGGGACAGTGCTCGGCCACGTCGAGTCCAGCGAGCCGGCGATGCTCGTCGTCGACTCGGTGCAGACCATCGCCTCGGCCCAGGTCGACGGGTCTCCCGGCGGCGTGAGCCAGGTGCGCGAGGTCGCGGCTGCGCTGATCGCGGCGGCCAAGGAGCGGGACATCCCCGCGGTCCTCGTCGGCCACGTCACCAAGGACGGCTCGGTCGCCGGCCCGCGCACCCTGGAGCACCTGGTCGACGTCGTGTGCCAGTTCGAGGGCGAGCGACACTCGCGGCTGCGGATGGTCCGCGCGACGAAGAACCGCTACGGACCCACGGACGAGGTCGGCTGCTTCGACCTGACCGAGCACGGCATCGTCGGGCTGACGGACCCGAGCGGTCTCTTCCTGTCCAACGCCGTGCACGACGTCCCCGGCACGTGCGTGACCGTGACCTTGGAGGGACGCCGGCCGCTGGCCACCGAGCTGCAGGCGCTGGTCGCGCCGTCCATGCTCACCAACCCCCGGCGCACCACGAGCGGCGTCGACTCGAGCCGTCTGGCGATGGTGCTCGCGGTGCTGACCCGGCGCGCGCGGGTGCCGGTGGCGGACAAGGACGTCTACGTGTCGACCATCGGCGGGGCACGCGTCGTCGAGCCCGCTGCGGACCTCGCCATCGCGCTCGCGGTCGCCGGGGCGCAGGCCGACGTCGCGCTGCTGGACGGGCTGGTCGCGCTCGGGGAGGTGGGCCTCGCCGGCGAGATCCGTCCGGTGACCGGCCTGAGCCGACGGCTGGCCGAGGCCCGACGGCTCGGCTTCACCCGCGCCGTCGTCCCGGCCGGCGGGGTGGAGGCGGGATTCGACACCACCGGCATCGAGCTGCTCGAGGCGCGGGACCTGGCGGAGGCCGCTCGCCTGGCGCGTGCACCCGGGTGACCAGGAGCTGAACGCACCCCGTCGCCATCGGCGTGGCGTGGCGGTACCCGCGGGAGGCGTAGCCGGCTCGCGTACGATTCGACCGTGGTCACGACCGAGCGTTCCGCCGACGAGCTGCTGCGCGCCACCCTGGGCGTCGTCGCGCCGGGGACCGAGCTGCGCGACGGTCTGGAGCGGATCCTGCGCGGGCGCACCGGGGCGCTGATCGTCCTGGGCCACGACAAGGTCGTCGAGTCGATGTGCTCGGGCGGGTTCAGCCTCGACGTCGAGTTCTCCGCGACCCGGCTGCGCGAGCTCGCGAAGATGGACGGCGCCGTGGTCATCGATCGCGACGTGTCGCGCATCCTGCGAGCGGCGGTCCAGCTGCTCCCGGATGCGTCGATCGATACCACCGAGTCCGGCACCCGGCACCGGACGGCCGAGCGCGTGGCCAAGCAGACCGGGTTCCCGGTCGTCTCGGTCAGCCAGTCGATGCACATCATCGCGCTGTACGTCGGCGGCAGCCGGTACGTGCTCGAGGGGTCGGACATCATCCAGTCCCGGGCCAACCAGGCGCTGGCGACGCTCGAGCGGTACAAGGCACGGCTCGACGAGGTCAGCGGCACGCTGTCCGCGCTGGAGATCGAGGACCTGGTCACCGTGCGGGACGTCGCGGCGGTGGTGCAGCGCCTGGAGATGGTGCGCAGGATCTCCGAGGAGATCGCCGGGTACGTCGTCGAGCTCGGCAGCGACGGCCGGCTGATGGCGCTGCAGCTCGACGAGCTGATCGGCGGGATCGGCGCGGACCGACAGCTCGTCGTCCGCGACTACATCGAGGGCGCGCGCCCGGCCCGTGAGCTGGACGCGGTGCAGGCCGACCTCGCGGCGCTGGACGCCAACGAGCTGCTCGACCTCGCCCACATCGCCCGGATCCTCGGCCTGACCTCGGTCGACGACTCCCTCGACGGCGCCGTCGGCCCGCGCGGATACCGCCTGCTGTCCAAGGTCCCGCGGCTGCCGGCGTCCATCGTCGACCGGCTCGTCGGGCACTTCGGCGGCCTGCAGAAGCTGCTCGCGGCCGGGATCGACGAGCTCATGGGGGTGGAGGGCGTCGGCGAGCAGCGTGCCCGGGCCGTCCGCGAGGGCCTTTCCCGGCTGGCCGAGTCCAGCATCCTCGAGCGCTACGTCTGACCTCGACGCGTCAGCACACGTCAGGCGAGGTCGAAGACGGCGGAGGCGCTGGAGGTGCCTTCGATGGTGGCGACGGCGGAGTAGGTGCCGGGGCGCGGGGCCGGCAGGTCCGCGGGGCAGCCCTCGGCGGAGCGGGTCCGGTCCCAGACCACGGTGTCCTCGTCCTTCGCGCCGGGCTCGAGCAGGAGGAGACGCTCCGGCGGGTCCTCGGCGCAGTCCTGGGAGGACCAGATCCGGTCGGACCCCGAGGTGATGAGGATCTCCCGCGCGGCCGCGCCGGCGTCAACGGTGCACGGCTGCGAGCCGGTGTTGGTGAGCGACACCACGAACTGCGGCGACGCCCCGGCGGCGTAGGCGCGCTGGCCGACGGTCAGCGTCACAGTGAGGTCCGCACCGGTGCACGCGATCGAGGACGCGTCGGTAGTCGTGCCCGCCGCGGCCGCTTCGCCACCGGCGTCGGTCTCGCTCGAGCCGCCCCCGCCGGTGCTGGTGCCCTCCGCGCCGTCCGCCTGCCCCGCGGCGTCGGCGGCGTCCCCGGGGCGCAGCAGCGACCAGGCAACCACTACGAGCGCGACGACGACGGTCACCGCGACCAGCCTGCGCACCCAGTACACGCGTGCGGGCTGCGGGCCCACGGGGCGGAACACGGTGCTCATGGCGACTCCTCTCGGTGCCCACGCTAGGACTGTCGGGCAGTCGCGGCGGGGAGCCGCGCCGTACACCGGCCGTTCGTCGCCTCTGTGCGCCGCCCACCCCGGCACTCCGGCGGCGCAGGCGGTGCTCGCCCGACCGTCGCCCGCAGGCGGTGCGCGCGCGCCCGTCGCCCCGGGGGCGGTGCTCGTCCGCCGTCGGCTGGGGCATGATCGGCGCGTGCACCCGCTGGTCCCGCCGGTCCTGGCCTGGTTCGACGAGCACGGCCGCGACCTGCCCTGGCGCGCACCGGACCGCACCCCCTGGGGTGTGCTGGTCAGCGAGGTCATGCTGCAGCAGACGCCGGTCGTGCGCGTCGAGCCGCTGTGGCAGGAGTGGATGCGGCGCTGGCCGACACCGGCCGACCTCGCGACCGTGGGCACGGCCGACGTGCTCCGGGCCTGGGGCCGTCTGGGCTACCCCCGTCGCGCGCTGCGTCTGCAGAAGTGCGCGCGAGTCGTCGTGGAACGCTACGGCGGCGAGCTGCCCACGAGCGAGGCCGAGCTGCTGGCGCTGCCCGGCGTCGGCGCGTACACGGCCGCCGCCGTGCGCGCCTTCGCGTACGGACGCCGCTCCGTGGTCGTGGACACCAACGTGCGCCGGGTGCTCGCCCGCACGCTCGACGGCGAGGCGCTGCCGCCGCCCCACCAGAGCGTCGCCGAGACCAGGCGTGCGGACGTCGTCGTGCCCGACGACGACGCCTCGGCCGTGCGCTGGAACGTCGCCGCCATGGAGCTGGGCGCGGTGATCTGCACGGCACGGGCACCCCGGTGCCGCCTGTGCCCGGTCGAGCCGCAGTGCGCTTGGCGAGCCACCGGCATGCCACCCGATCCACACGCCGCGCGGCGCCGATCGCAGTCCTGGGCCGGCAGCGACCGGCAGGTCCGCGGCCTGCTCATGGCGGCCCTGCGCGCAGCGGACGGCCCGCTCACCCAGGTCGACCTGGCCGGGGTTTGGCCGGACCAGGCCCAGCGGACGCGAGCACTCGGGGCGCTCGTCACGGACGGCCTGGTCGAGGCGGTCCCCGCCGAGGACGTCGCCAATCTCACCTACCGCCTCCCCGCCTGACCACCCGCACCCCAGCTGGTGATCATGCAATTCCCCGTGATCATGCAATTCGCTGAGTTGCATGATCACCG
>CAYQFJ010000079.1:0-13086 GCA_964416715.1 uncultured Actinotalea sp.
GATGATCGGCAACGAGGAGGACTTCACCGCCTGCCTCGGTTTCGAGGTGGAGGGGGTCGACGAGCAGCTCTACGACCTGGACGCCGGCAGCTTCGCCGCGATGATCGAGCAGGCCGCAGCGGCCTACCCGAACTTCCGGGTGATCGGCACCACCATGCGTACGGTGCACTCGGCCTCGATCAACGACTGGGGCGCGCTGGCCTGGTCCCGCTCGACCGGCGTCGTGCAGGCCACCCACCGGGAGCGGCTGGAGATCCTGGACCGGGTCGGCGGCGGGGACTCGTTCGCGTCCGGCCTGATCTACGGGCTGCTCGAGGGTGAGCCGCTGGCCACGGCCGTCGAGTACGGCGCGGCGCACGGGGCGCTGGCCATGACGACGCCCGGGGACACCACGATGGTGACCAAGGCGGAGGTGCTCAAGCTCGCCGGGGGTGGGGGAGCGCGCGTCGACCGGTGACCCGTGACGGGGGACTTCCCCGGCTGGCATAGATTCTGTATCATCTGCATAACTGCGCAGATGTGGAGATGATCATGGGTCAGGTCACGCCGCTGGACGCTTGCACCGTCGTGACGGTGCACCCGGACACGGTCGAGCACACCCGCACCCGGGTGCCGGACCATGCGGAGGCCGCCGAGCTCGCGCGGCTCTTCCGGCTGCTCGGTGACTCCCGACGTGCCCGGATCCTGTACGCGCTGCGCGAGGCCGGTGAGCTGTGCGTCTGCGACATCGCGGCGACGGTGGACGTTCCCGAGGCGGCCGTCTCGCAGTCCTTGCGGCTCCTGCGGACGGCCGGGGTCGTGGACAACCGGCGTGACGGCCGGATGATCTACTACCGGCTGGCCGACGCGCACGTGCGCAGTCTGCTGGACCTGTCGCGGGAGCACGCCGGCCACGAGGCGGTGCGCTGATGGGGGTCGGGCACGTGCACGCCCCGGCATCCGGCCACGTCAGTGGGCGCTACCGGCGCCACCTGGCGGCGGCCTTCGGCCTGACGGCGCTGTACTTCGGTGTGGAGCTGGTCGCCGGTCTGATGTCCGGCTCGCTCGCCCTGATCTCCGACGCCGGGCACATGGCGGCCGACGTGGTCGCGCTGGGGGCGAGCCTGGTCGCGACCCGGATCGCCACCCGGCCGGACCCGTCCGGTCGGCGGACCTACGGGTCCTACCGCGCCGAGACCTTCGCGGCCGGTCTGACCGTCCTGATCATGGTCGGGGTCGCGGTCTACGTCCTGATCGAGGCGGTCGGCCGACTCGGGCACCTGCCCGAGGTGACCAGCGGCGTGATGCTGGCGGTCGGTCTGGTCGGCCTGGTGGTCAACCTGATCTCGATGCTCCTGCTGCGCGCCGGGGCGAAGGAGAGCCTCGTCGTCCGCGGCGCCCACATGGAGGTGATCGCCGACGCGGCCGGCTCGGTCGGCGTGATGGTCGCGGGGCTGCTCATCGTGCTGACCGGGGACCCGCGCTGGGACGTGCTGGTCGCCGCCGCCATCGCGGTGTTCATCCTGGTCCGTGCGGTGGTGCTGGGGCGCTCGGTGGTCGCGGTCCTGGGCCAGCACGCCCCCGAGGGCATCGACCCCGAGGCGGTCGCCGACTCGCTCGCCGCGGTGGACGGCGTCCAGGAGGTGCACGACCTGCACGTGTGGGCGCTGACCTCCGGGATGAACGTGGTGACCGCGCACCTGGTCACGACCGGGACCGCGGACCACCACCGGGCGCTCGACCTCGCGCGCGACACGCTGCGCGACCAGTACGGCATCGATCACGCCACGCTGCAGATCGAACCGGCCGACCACACCGGCTGCGAGGAGCTGAGCTGGTGAGCCACCACACCCTCGCGCGTGGGTGGGTGCTCGATCGGATCGCCGGCTGGGCGAGCCGGTCCCGGTAGCCGGGGCCGTCAGTCCGCAGCCGGCTGCTGGTCACTGGTCGCCACCGACTGCTCGGCTGCCAGCAGGTGCGCCTCGAGGAGCCGGAGGTCGTCGAGCACCCTGGCGCGCTGCGGCCCTTCCAGCGCGCCCACGGTGATCGTCTCGAGCTCGGCCCAGATGCGTTCCACGGCACGCTTGAGCGGCAGGCTCGCCCGGGTGGCCTCGACGATCGTCGCGCGTCCGTCGCTGGGGCTCGGGGTGCGCCGCACGAAGCCGGCACGCTCCAGGCGGCGCACGGTACGCGCGACCGTGGGAGCGTCGGACTCGAGGGTGTTGACCAGGTCGACCTGGCGCTGTGGGCCGTGGTCCCACAGGCGCATCATCAGCAGCTCCTGGCCCGGGTACAAGCCGATCTCCCGCAACAGCTGGCCGGCGAACATCTTGTGCAGCCGTGCCACCCGGAAGATCGCGTGGCTGACCGGCCCCAGCGCGGCGACGGCGGGCGGGTGGGGTGGATCGGTCATCGGGCAGCACCCCCGTCAGACGGCTCTGCAATCGGCGCGATCGGCCGTGCGAACCAGCAGTCTGCCAGTCGAACGGCCGATGTCGTCCTCACGCCGTGGCAGACCGCCGGTCACGATGGGTGACGTGGTCGGCGGCCGTGGTCCCGCTCATGGTCTGCGCGTCCTGGTGGGGTGGGCGGTGAGCCTGAAGACGGGCAGCCGTCGGTCGGTGTTGCGCTGGTAGACGGCGAAGGCCGGAGCCACGCGGACGAACCGGGCGAACGCAGCCGCCCGGTCCGCACCGTCGAGCTCCACGGCGCGTACCGGCACGGTCGCGGTGGTGCCGTCCACCACGGCCTCGATCTCGGTGTCCGGGTGGGCGCGCAGGTTCGCCGCCCAGGACGGGTCGCGGGGTGCCCCTCTGGCGGACGCGACGACGAGCCAACCGTTCCCGTCGCGCAGGGACATCGCCGGGTTGATCCGTTCGGCGCCGGTCCTGGCCCCTCGGGAGTGGATCAGCACGAGGCTGGTTCCGAAACCTGCCGAGTCCACTCGGCCATGGTTGGACCTGAACTCGGCGATGATCCGGTCGTTGAACGCGGTCATGGGTGTATCTCCTTCCGGGCTCGCTCAGGCGGGGACGCGCACGCCCCGGGACTGCTGCAGGGTGGGGTAGTCGGTGTACCCGCGGGCGTCGCCGCCGTAGGCCTTCGTCATGTCGGGCTCGGCCAAGGGCGCTCCGGAGGCGAGCCGCTCCGGTAGGTCGGGGTTGGCGATGAAGAGCCGACCGTACGAGAGGAGGTCGGCGGCACCCTGGTCGATGAGGGAGAGCTCGTCCCGACCGGTGCGGGAACCGGGGGTCGCGGGGTTGAGCATGAAGGGGCCGTTCCAGGACTGCCGCAGCGTGGCCGTGAACGAGCGGTCCCCGGTCTCCAGTACGTGCAGATAGGCGAGCCCGAGGTCGTCGAGCTGCTCCAGCAGCAGCGGGTAGGTCGTCGGGTAGTCGTTCTCGACGATGTCGCCGAGCCGGTTGGCCGGTGAGATCCGCAGCGCGGTGCGATCGGCCCCTATGGCCTCTGCGACCGCGCGGGTGGCCTCGACGGCCAGCCGGGTGCGGTTGACGGGCGTGCCACCCCACCGGTCGGTGCGCTGGTTCGCGTTGGTCGACAGGAACTGGTGCATCAGGTAGCCGTTGGCACCGTGCAGCTCCACACCATCGAAGCCCGCGTCGATCGCGTTGGCGGCCGCGGTGGCGAAGTCGTCGATGGTCCGGCGGATCTCCGTGTCGGTCAACGGCACCGGCACCACGTGGTCCCGGAGCCCGTCCGGGGTGAAGATCTGCCCCGCCGCCCGGACGGCCGACGCACCGACCGGTGTCGCGGGTCGGGCGTAGTTGCCGGGATGGCCGATGCGGCCGGTGTGCATGAGCTGGGCGAAGATCGTGCCACCGCCGGCGTGGACGGCGTCCGTGACCTGCCGCCACCCGTCCACCTGGGTCCGGTTGTGCAGGCCCGGCGTGTTCGGGTAGCCCTGCCCGATTGCGCTCGGCTGGGTGCCCTCGGTGATGATCAGGCCGGCACCGGCCCGTTGGCCGTAGTACTCGGCCATCAGGGCGGTCGGGCTGGCATCGGGCCCGTACGCACGACTGCGGGTCATGGGTGACATGACGATCCGGTTCTCGAGAGTGTGCGGGCCGACCGTGGCCGGCGCGAAGGGACTGGTCACCGGGTGCTCCATTCTTGCGGTGCACTTAGCCGAACAACTAAGCAGAGCCCAGTATGCCCGTGTGAGCGCGCAAGCGTGAACTCGGACCGCGCGGAACCGTCCCGCCAGGTCAAACATGTCGTGTTAGCAGCGTCGATGCTCGGCTGCCCGTCTCGGATAATGAGCGGCCCGTCAGTTGTCACGCGCGTGGATGCGGCGGGATAGTTGCGCGAACAGGGAACGAGGGTGGCGATCAGGGACGGTCGCGAAGGTCGCGGCGGACCGCAGTGGCCGGAGCGGGCGTCCGCGCGATCACCGGGCGCCGACCGACAGCGCGAGGCCTATCGGCACGCTGATCACGAGCACCGTCGCCATCAGCCGGTACAGCACGGTCCACCGTCCGGCCGGTGTGCCGCGGGTGCCGGCGAGGAACAGGACCAGCGCCGCGAGCAGGACCGCACCGCCGACGAGCACCACCGCGGGCACGGACACGAAGGTCCCGACCAGGACCGCCGCGCTCCCGGCGTCGTACAGGCCGAGCTGCCAGGCACGCAGCGAGGGTGCCGGCGGCACCTCGCGCAGCGCCGCCTGACCGACGCCCAGCACGAGCTGGCCGACGCCGACGACGAGCACCAGGTAGGCCGCGGCCCAGGAGCCGTGCTCGACCCCGAGGGGTCCGGAGACTGCCGCGGTGAGTCCGCCCAGCACGATCGCCGCCCCCGCCACCAGCACGAAGGGGCGGGCGGCGCGCCATCGTGCTCGTGAGACGGTCAGCGCGGGACCGGCCGGATCCTGCTGGTTGTCCATCGACGACCTCTCTGCGTGGACCGGGTGCGCCGTCCGGTCCCGTGGCCACACCGACCCATCGAGCCTACGTGCGCCGGCACGTTCATGGCTCGGTCTGTGTTGCCGGATGCGGGGCGCTGCGCACGTCGGCGGTGCCCGCGCCCCGCCTGCTCCGAATGAGGAAGGGCAGTGCGAGCAGCTGGAGACCCGCGCCGACCACGTACGACGGACCGTAGCCCCACAGGTCGGCCGCGCGCCCCAGCACCGGTTGGATCACCACGCCGCCGGTGCCGCCCACCAGTGAGTCGGCCGAGAGCAGCGTGGCCCGCTGGGCGGACGGGACCAGGTCGTTGATCAGGGCCTGACGGATCGGGAACAGCGCGGCCTGGACGATGCCGACGACGACGAGCAGGGCGAGCGCGGCGGCGAAGACGCGCACCGTCCCCAGTGCGGCGAGCGCGACCGCGCCGACGAGCGTGCCGAGGACGAGCGCCGTCGTGCGCCGTCGTACCAGGGCGCGGACCCGCGACGCCGCGAGCCCGCCCACGAGCTGTGAGCCGGCGACCACGGCCGCGGCGAGGCCCGCGATCCCGTACGCGTCGGTGCTGCCGTACAGCTCCAGCAGGAACGGCTGCATCGCGTAGAACACGTAGAACCCGACGCCGGTGGTGAAGGCTCCGGCCGCCATCAGCCAGCGCACCGGTGGGTTCCGCACGCTGTAGTGGAAGGACGTCATGGCGACGTCCCGGGCGACCTGCCGCGCCGGACGTCCGCGGTCGGGGGTGAAACCGAGGTCCCGCATCAGCAGGCCGGCGACCACGAACATCAGGCACAGCACGGCGGCCCGCATGAGGTACGGCACGCCGAGGTTCGTCAGCTGGGCCACGTACCCGCCCGCGACCGACCCGGTCAGCATCGCCGCACCGGTGACGACCTGGGCGCGCCCGAACACCGACTCCAGGCTCCCGGGGTGGCGGACCGAGCCGAGGGCGTCCACGACCCACGCCTCCAGCGCACCGGAGAAGAAGGTGAACCCCAGACCGAGGAAGGCCGACGCGACCGCCCACGCCCAGAACGGCGCCTGTGCCTGCCACAGCGCCAGGTACCCGAGCGTCGCCGCGGCCAGCGCGAGGCTCCCGAGCAGGTAGGAGAACCGGCGTCCGCGGGTGTCGGCCACCACGCCGGTGGGGATCTCGAACAGGACCACGCCGACGCTGTAGAACGCGTTGGCGGCGAACGCCTCCAGGTTCGTCAGCCCGGCGTCGAGCAGGAAGAGCGTGTTGATGCCCCAGATGAACGAGGCCGCCAGGGTGTTGCCGAGGACGAGGATCAGGTAGACGCGGACGATCCGCGCACCGGGCTCACGTCGCACCTGGACCCACCCTCCTCCTGCTCGGACCCCGGCCCGGAGCCTCCCGTACCGTCCGGGTCGTCCCCGGTTCCCAACCTTCTCCCTGCTCGGGTGCTTCCCGCCTTCCGGGCGGCCCAGGGGTGAAAACGTCACCGAGGAGTGAGAAGCCTTCCCGGTTTCCCCCCGCACCCACCTCGCACACCCCTAGCCTCGCCCCTGTCAACCTCCTGGCACCACGTGTGCGTCGTAGGGATGTGAACACCGAAGTGGCTCAGAGCACCCGGCTGGAGCTGGAACGCTTCGTCGCGACCGAGTACCCGGCCGTCGTGGCCGCGGTCGGTCTGATCACGGGCAACAGGCAGGAGGCCGACGACGCCGTCCAGGACGCGCTGGTCGGCTACCTGGCGAGGCCGCCGAAGCGTCAGGTCGCCAACGTCGCCGCGTGGATCACGGTCGTGGCGAGCAACCGGGCCCGGGACCGGCAGCGCAGGAAGGCCGCCGAGTCCCGTGCCTACGCCAACCTGGGGCCACCACCGCAGGCGAGCCACGACGTCGTCGAAGGTCTCGATGCCGACGTGCGGGCGGCGCTGGCCGAGCTGCCGCGGCGCCAGCGCCAGGTGTGCGCGCTGCACTACCTGCTCGACCAGTCCGTCGCGGAGATCGCCGAAGGTCTGGGAGTGAGCACCGGAACCGTCAAGACGTTGCTGCACCGAGCCCGAGCAGCACTAGCCACCCGGCTGAGGAAGGAGGATCACCATGGCTGACATCGACCAGATGCTGCGCGAGTCGTTCCACCGGCTCGCCGAGCCCGGTGACCCGACCGGTGTGGCCGAGGCCGTCCGGACCCGGGTGGACGCCGGTGACCTCGGGACCCCGTCCGACGCCGGTACCGGGTTCGGTGGTGGGCCGTTCACCGGGGGCGGGTGGACCTGGGTCCTGGGCGCCGGTGCCATCGCCGGCATCGGTGGGCTGGTGCTCGGCGCCTCCGGGTTCCTCGGCACACCGTCGACGGCGCAGACGCCACCCACGTCCCTGTTCTCGGTGAGCGACACCACACCGGGGCTGGACTGCCCGGGCGGGGCACGCGTGGCGAGCTTCCACCCCGGTGACCGGGTGCTCGCGGTCGCCCGAAGCGACGACGGCGACTGGCTCGCCGTGCGCAACCCCGTCGACCGTGCGGACACGGTGTGGGTCGCGCTGGACGAGCTGGTGCTCGACGAGGGCCAGCCCGAGGTCGACAGCCTCGAGGTGGACGGGTGCCCGGTGTTCGTCGCGGCACCCCTGCCGACCCAGGAGCCGCTGGAGGTCGAGGAGACCGAGGAGCCGGAACCCGAGACCGAGCCGGACCGGCCGTCGTCGACACCGAGCGGTGGCCGACAGGACGACGACGAGCAGGGGGCCGGCGACCAGGAACAGGGAACCGGGGGGCAGGACGACGGCGACCAGGGTGGCGACGGCCAGGGTGATCAGGACCAGGGTGGCGAGTCGCCGTCGGACAAGATCGCGCCAGTGATCCAGGAACTGACATCGTCGGACGAGAGAGTCGCGTGCGGCCCCGGGTTCGGCTATCCGGAGCAGATCACCATCGCGGTCCGCGCTGCCGACAACGAGGCCGTCGATCGCGTGGTGATGACGGTCAGCAACGCCGACCAAGCAGGACCGGACGACATGGGGCGGCAAGGCAACCTGTGGTTGTACGTCTATGAACCGCCCGAGGGGCTGAACCACGGGACGGTCACGTTCACCGTCCAGGCGTTCGATGCCGCGGGCAACGCGAGCGCTGAACAGTCCGTCGACGTGCCGATCGCCTGCCTGATCTGAGGAGACCACGATGAACCGACGACTCGTGACGATCGTGGCCTCCGTCGTGGTGGCCGTCCTCCTCGGCGCCGGTGGTGCGCTCCTCGGCCGCCAGATCATGGCGCCGGAGGCGAGCGCGGTGACCGCGGACGCGCAGACCGGCGTCCCCGCGACGGTGAGCGTTCCCGTGCTCGGTCCGGTCGGGTACGGCGACGTCGCCCCGGTGCTCGGGGCGATCGGCGGCAGCCAGGACGAGACCGGCCCCTCGCCGTCGGGAACCTCGACGGACGAGACCGGTGGGGACGTGCCCGAGCGGACCCACGTCGACCCGCCCGCGCCCGATCCGGCCGCGGAGGACACCGGGCCGGCGGTCAGCCCGGTGCTCGGGACGGTCGAGCTGCCCGCAGACGAGGAGGGGGACCCGGACCTGGGCGAGGCGCTGCTCAGCGACGCGGAGCACGCCGGTGACGCCGAGTCCGAGGAACCCCCGTGGGACATCGGGCTGGTCGAGGGCGACGAGGGGTCCGCCGACGACGAGTGCGCCCCGGCCACCGGTGAGCCCGGTGTCGGGTGCCCCGACGGCATCCGTGGGGAGGTCTTCGCGGTCGAGCAGGTCGACCTCTGGCTCTACGGGTCGTCGAACGTCCACGAACCCGACCCCGCCCTCCCGGTCTACGCGGTCCAGTGCCCGGTCGTGGAGACCGCACAGGACGCGATCCAGTTCGGCTTCGCCGCTTCGGCGCCGGGGACGGTGGAGATGACGTACGGGCCGCGGGACGGCGCCGACACGGAGACGATCCGGCTCACGCTCACCACCGAGCAGATCGCCGACTGGGAGGCGCGGATGGCCGCGTCCCCGCCCGACGCCGCCTGGACGCCGACGGTGCAGTACTGCACCGTGATCGCCGGGCTGGAGAAGTACATCGGCTACGAGTTCACCGCCACCATCACCGACGAGCACGGCAACACGGCGCCGAGCAGCGGGCACTTCCGGCTGCCCGAGGACCGGGTGCGCCCGCCGGCCCAGATCCGCCCGGTGGGCGACGGCGTGCTCTACACCGCGCTCGCGCACAAGCCCGAGGACACGGTGCACATCACGTACCACGTGCTGGACGAGGGCGAGACGCCGGACTGCGCCCAGCCGGGCGACGACCTCAGGGTGCCGGTGGGCCGGCGTACCGCCGTCGCCGTGACGCCGCTGACCGAGGAGTACCTGGCGGCCAACGGCTACCTGCCCGGCTACACCGAGCGGATGTCGTGGATCACGACGGTGCCCGAGGGCAGCGACGTGCTGGTGTGCTTCAGCGAGTTCCGGCACAACCGGCCCACCTGGGAGTGGCTGGACGCGCAGTGGCGTACCTGGGCCGTCGTCGCGACGCCCGACCACGCACGGCCCGCGATCATCGCCGACTCCGTGTCCCTGGTCGGGGAGGTCGACGCGAACGCGATCGACGTGACCGTGAGCTGGGGGACCGGAGCATGCTCGCTGGTGCACGGGCCGAGCGCCCGGGGCGACGAGCTCGAGCTGCTCGACGGGCGCCAGGCCTGCGACGGCGGTGAGTTCCCGCCGACCCAGGTGGACCCACTGGTCGAGGTCTCGGTCGAGCACGACGGCGTGGTCCACCGGTCGCACTCGGTCCTGCCGCTGAGCCGGATCGGCCGGACCGGTGGGGGCGCGGTCCCCGAGACGACCTGGTTCAGCGTGCCGCTGACCGTCGACGTCGACCACGTCGAGATGTGCGGCAGCGGCATCCAGGCGCCGTGCAGCCCCATCGAGGGCTACGGCAAGGCCGGCACGGTGCTGCTGCGGGTCGACTGGAGCGAGGGTGCCAGCAACGGCCGCACCGACTGGCACGTCGGTGAGCTCCGCTCCGAGCGGGTCGAGCACGAGCTCGCCCCGCTGCCGCAGATCGACTACCTGCGCCACGACTGGGAGGTCCTGTCCGTCGCGCCGCGGGGTGGGCCGGTCACCGCCCGGTACATCGTCGGCGCGGACCGCCCCGTCGACTACGAGGTCACCCTCGTCGGGACGTGCACGGTCGACGGTGAGGAGATGACCCGCACCGGGAGCGCGCGCAACAGCGTCCCGCTGCAGTGGCGCCTGTGCCCGGGGGAGGGGTACCACCTCGAGGGGACGTTCACCGACGAGGACGGCAACACCGCCGTCTACGACGGCTCGGACACGTGGGCGGTGCTGAGCAGCTTCACGCCGCCGCGCTACGACACCAGGCTCTCGGTCGCCTACCGGGCCGAGCACACCGCGGCCGGCGACTGGGAGGGGCCGAACGTCCAGCTCGCGGCCATGCGGCTACGGATCGACGGGCAGCCCGTCGACACGGGAGTCGAACCGGGCACGTGCCTGGACGGGCCGGTGATCGACCGGTCGGCCGGAGTCGGCCTGCGCGACGTCGCGCTGTCCCAGGACGTGCGCATCGAGCTGAGCGTGCTCATGGTGGAGGCCTGGGGCGGGTACGGCGGCGGGCAGCCACCCACCTGCGCCGGTGCGACCACCTGGGGCGTGCCGACGGTCGACCTGGTCGCCGACGTGCCGCTCGCCGACCTGGCGGAGGGGACGACGATCACCTGGACCGGCGACACCGACTACACGATCACGCTGACCCTGAGGGACTACGGCCCGGGGGAGTGAGCCGCGGCAGTGGTGCCGATCACCCAGGAGGCGGTCACTGCGATCCCTCGTGGTCGTACGGGATGACGCTGACCATCCCGTTCGGCTCGATGTAGGCCCGCCTGACCTCACCCAGGTCGGTCACGCCGTGGAGCCGCAGCTGGGAGAGGACCTCGTCGCGGGTCATGAGCTCCCGGCGCAGCACACGGTGGTCGAGCTCCCCGTCCCGGACGACGGCTCGGGGCCGAGCCTTGACGATCGTTCCCAGGCGTGGCCACCGGTAGGAGGCGGCGTCGAGCAGGACGCTCCACAACATGACCGTACCGACCAGGACGGCGCCGTCGGCGATCGAGCTCGCATCCCCGCGCAGCCCGGCGCCCGCGGCCTCCACGACCAGGACGACCACCAGCAGGTCCGTGATCCCCAGCCCGCCGGCCTCGCGCCGACCCGCGAGGCGGAGCACGCCGATCAGCGCGAGGAAGACGACCGTCCCGCGGAGCACGAGCTCCAGCGGCGGCACCGTCATGCTGAAGACCACGTCCCACTCAGGCACTCGCGCCTCCTCGGCCGCGCCGACACGCCGGGCCCACCCACCTTGCCCGGACGGTCCGTGGTCCGCATCACGAGTCACGCTCCGCCATACCTCGTCCGGTTCGCTCGGCCCGGTTCCCCGGAGCACCCGCCCTGGTCGTCTCCAGCGACCGCGCCCGCCGAGCCGTGCGTCAGGGCGCCGCGTGCGTCGCGACGAAGACCACCACCGTCACCACCAGGGCGACCGCGCCCAGGGCGACGCCCGCCGTCGCGGGGGCCACGGTGTCGGCGTGACCGGTCTCGTAGCGCCGCACCCCGATCAGGCCGAGGACGATGGCCAGCAGCGCGGCCGGTACGGCCACGATCTCGCCGATCCCGGGCAGGAACCCCGCCACGAGCGCGGCGATCCCGAGGACCAGTGCGCTTTCGCCCGCGCGATCCTGCGGACCTCCGCTCCCGCGCCGTCGACCCACGAACCGGAACCGCCCCTTCGCCAGTCGATCCGGCGGGCCGTGTGCCGAGCCGATCGAGTCGAGCCGATCGAATCGTATGTGCGACGACCCGATCCCGAGGCGAGGTTCGGGAGGCGGGTCCGGACATCGCCTCCTAGCCTCGGAAGAGGATCTTCGAGAGGAGCGGATGATGACCGACCTGACTGGCAAGCGCATCGCCTTCGTGCTCACGAACGGCTTCGAGGACGCCGAGCTGACGTCTCCGTGGGACGCGGTCACCTCGGCCGGCGGCGAGGCGGTCCTCGTCTCACCCGAGTCCGGGACGATCACGGGGAAGAAGGGCCACGAGGCGCCGGTGGACCTGACCGTCGACCAGGCGAAGGCGGACGACTTCGACGGGCTCGTCCTGCCGGGAGGCGTCGTCAACGGGGATCACCTGCGGATGAACCAGGGCGCGGTGGGGCTGGTGCGCGACTTCTTCGCCCAGCACAAGCCGGTCGGGGTCATCTGCCACGGAGGCTGGATCCTGACCGACGCCGATGTGGTCCGCGGCCGCACGATGACCTCCTACCCGAGCCTGCAGACCGATCTGCGGAACGCCGGGGCCACCTGGGTCGACCAGGAGGTGGTGGTCGACAACGGCCTGGTCACCAGCCGCCGGCCGGACGACCTGCCCGCGTTCAACGCGAAGCTGGTCGAGGAGATGGCGGAGGGCGAGCACAGCAGGCAGACGGCCTGACGCCCCAGACGTCGGCCCGGTCCCGGCCCGACGGGCCCCGTCCGGCTCCCGGCTGCCGGAGGGCCCGGGGTGGAGCACTCGACACGCACTGACCGTGCGGATAGCATACTGAACGTGCGTTCAACGGAGGGGGTCGGCCCGAGCTCGACCTCGGACCTCACCTCGCGGGCACGGATCCGCGACGCGGCGGTGCTGCGCTTCGCCCGGTCCGGTTTCGACGCGTCGGTGCGCGTCATCGCCGCCGATGCCGGGGTGAGCGCCGGGCTCGTTCTGCACCACTTCGGCTCGAAGGAGAAGCTTCGCGCCGCGTGCGACGAGCACGTGCTCGCGTGGATCGCGGAGTCGAAGCGGAAGAACATGGGCAAGGCGACCCGGGGCGGTCTGCTCGAGGTCCTCGCCGAGGCCGACGAGCTCGCGCCGCTGCTGAGCTACGTGCTCCGGTCCCTCCAGGCGGGCGGCGCGGTCGGCCGGGCGTTCGTCGACCACATGATCGAGGACGCCGAGGAGTACACCGCGGAGGCGGTGGCCGACGGCATCGTCAAGCCGAGCCGCGACGAGAGCGCCCGGGTGCGGTACCTCGTGTACTCCTCGCTCGGGGCGCTGCTGCTCTCCGTCACCATGAACCCGCCCGAGGACCCCGAGGACGTCAACGCGGCGGTGCGGGCCTTCATGGCCGACCTCTACCTGCCCATGCTCGAGCTGTTCACCGACGGCTTCCTCACCACA
>CAYQFJ010000080.1:0-12773 GCA_964416715.1 uncultured Actinotalea sp.
CGACGTTCGCCCCGCACGTCGACGGCGGCGACTTCGTCGTCGTCATCAACGCCGACAAGGTGGCGCTGACCGGCAACAAGCGTGAGGGCAAGCTCGTGTACCGGCACTCCGGTCACCCGGGCGGTCTGCGCGCGAGGCCGATCGGCGACCTGCTGGAGAAGCGGCCGGAGCGGGTCGTGGAGGACGCCGTCCGCGGGATGCTTCCGCACACCTCGCTGGGGCGCAAGCAGTTCTCCAAGCTCAAGGTCTACGCAGGCCCGGAGCACCCGCACGCCGCGCAGAAGCCCCAGCCCTTCGAGATCACCCAGGTGGCACAGCAGGCCGCGGCCCGCTGAGCACCCGGACCACCGAGCCCACACACAGGACGCGAGGACACCACCAGTGGCCGAGACCACCGTCGACACCGACGCCGCGGGCGACGAGACGCCCACCAGCTACACCTCCGAGACGACGGCGCCCGCCGGGCGTGGTCAGAGCCTCACCGCCCCCGGTCAGGCCCTCGGACGCCGCAAGGAGGCCGTCGCCCGGGTCCGCCTGGTCCCCGGTAGCGGCCAGTGGAAGATCAACGGGCGCAGCCTGGAGACCTACTTCCCGAACAAGGTGCACCAGCAGCTGGTGAACAGCCCGCTCAAGCTCGTCGACGTCGAGGGGCGCTTCGACGTGATCGCGCGCATCCACGGTGGCGGCGCCTCCGGCCAGGCCGGTGCGCTGCGCCTGGGGATCGCCCGCGCGCTCAACGAGATCGACGCCGAGCACAACCGGCCCGCGCTCAAGCGCGCCGGGTTCCTGACCCGGGACGCCCGCGCCGTCGAGCGCAAGAAGGCCGGCCTGAAGAAGGCCCGCAAGGCTCCGCAGTACTCCAAGCGCTGATCCGCGCCGTGGACCGACGGCCCCGATGGACTCCATCGGGGCCGTCGGTGCGCCGGGACGGCCGTCGTGGTCACGGTGTCGTGGCCCGGGCTCACGTGGGACAGTCAGTGCACGACGAGGAGGTCTGATGGGCCGGTTGTTCGGGACCGACGGGGTCCGGGGAGTGGCGAACCGCGAGGTCACCGCCGAGCTGGCGCTGGACGTGTCGGTGGCGGCAGCCCGGGTGCTCGCGACATCCGGCGAGTTCGCCGACCACCGTCCGCGCGCCGTCATCGGCCGCGACCCACGGGCCTCCGGTGAGTTCCTCTCCGCGGCGGTCGCGGCGGGACTGGCGAGCGCGGGCGTCGACGTGGTGGACGTCGGCGTGCTGCCCACCCCCGGAGTCGCGTACCTGACCGGGGCCATGGACGTCGACCTCGGCGTCATGCTCTCGGCCTCGCACAACCCGATGCCGGACAACGGCATCAAGTTCTTCGCGCGCGGTGGGCACAAGCTCCCGGACGACGTCGAGGACGCCATCGAGCAGCGCATGGGTGATCAGTGGGACCGGCCGACCGGCAGCGGCGTCGGGCGGATCAGCGTGGACCCGGGGCAGGCGGGCGACCGCTACGTGGAGCACCTGGTCGGCACGCTGCCCGAACCCGTCGGCAGCTTCGGGCCGCTGGCCGGCCTGCGGATCGCCGTCGACTGCGCCAACGGGGCCGCCAGCGAGGTCGGTCCGGCTGCGCTGCGGACCGCCGGGGCGGACGTCGTGGTGATCAACGCCTCCCCGGACGGACGCAACATCAACGAGAAGTGCGGCTCGACCCACCCCGAGCAGCTCCAGGCGGCGGTCGTCGCCGCGGGGGCGGACCTGGGCGTGGCCTTCGACGGCGACGCCGACCGGTGTCTGGCCGTCGACGCGAGCGGGACGCTCGTCGACGGCGACCAGATCATGGGGATCCTCGCGGTCGCCCTGCACGAGCGCGGTGAGCTCGCCAACGGCACCCTGGTCACCACGGTGATGAGCAACCTCGGGCTGCAGCTCGCGATGGCCGACTCCGGGATCCGCACGGTGCAGACCGGGGTCGGTGACCGGTACGTCCTGGAGGAGATGCGCGCCGGCGGGCACAGCCTCGGCGGGGAGCAGTCCGGGCACCTGATCCTGGCCCGGCACGCGACGACCGGCGACGGCACGCTCACCGCCCTGCAGCTCGCGGCCCGGGTCGCCGCGACCGGGCGCACCCTGGCGGGCCTCGCCTCGGCGGTGCCGCGTCTGCCGCAGGTCCTGGTCAACGTCACCGGGGTGGACCGCGCTCGGACGCACGACGACGACGGGGTGCGCGCCGCTGTCGCCGCCGCCGAGGGGGAGCTCGGCGAGAAGGGGCGGGTGCTGCTGCGGCCGTCCGGCACGGAGCCGGTGGTGCGGGTCATGGTCGAGGCCGGTGAGCAGTCCCAGGCGGACCGCATCGCCCAGCGGCTCGCCGAGGTCGTCCGGGAGCGGCTCGCCCTGTGAGCCCCGCGCAGGCGGCGGGGTCGGAGGTCCCGGACCTGCGGACCGCCGTCGACCGGCTGCTGGCCGGCCCGCGCCCGCTGCCGATCGTCCAGACCGGCCACCCGGTGCTGCGCCAGGTCGCCGCACCGTACGACGGCGGCCTGGACCGCGACGTGCTGGAGGACCTGGTCGAGGCGATGCGGCTGACCATGCACGCCGCCCCCGGCGTCGGGCTGGCCGCGCCCCAGGTGGGCCTCGGCGTCGCGCTCGCGGTGCTGGAGGACACCTGGCCCGCCGACGACGAGGCCGCGCGGGTGCGCGAGCGCAGCCCTCTGCCGTTCCGGGTGCTGGTGAACCCGCGGTACGAGGCGGTCGGTGCGGAGCGGGTCGCGTTCTACGAGGGCTGCCTGAGCGTCGCGGGCTGGCACGCGGTGACGCCGCGCTGGCGCACCGTCCGGGTGGTGGCCACCGACGAGCACGGCCGCGAGATCGACGAGGTGCTGACCGGCTGGCCGGCGCGCATCGTGCAGCACGAGGTGGACCACCTGGGCGGCGCGCTGTACCTGGACCGTGCGCACCTGCGCTCGCTGGCGTCCACCCAGGAGGCCGGCCGGTGGCTGGCCGACCCCACACCGGAGCGGGCCTCCGACGTGCTGGGGTTCCCGTGGCCATGACACGGCACTGACACGGCACTGACACGGCACTGACATGGCACCAACACGCCCAACCGGCGTGATCGTTGGTGCGCCGGGCCTCCGGTCTCCCCTACCGTTGACCCGGCGGCGTACCGGCGACGGGTGCGGCGACGTGACCGACGGCGCGACGCCCGTCGGCCCGAGCACCTGGAGCTGAGTTGTCGATCGAGTTGCTGGGAGCGCTGTCCGACTGGGCGCTCGCGCTCGCCGGGTCCCCGTGGGTGTTCCTGGTGCTGTACGCGTTCGCGACGATCGACGGCTTCTTCCCGCCCATCCCGAGCGAGTCCGTGGTCATCGCGCTGGCGGCGCTGTCGTTGTCGAACGGTGAGCCGGACCTGTGGCCGGTCGTCGTCGCCGCCGCGCTGGGGGCCTTCACCGGGGACCAGATCGCGTACTCGATCGGCCACCGCATCCCGACCCGCCGGTTGCGGCTGTTCCGCAGGGAGCGGGCCCAGCGGGCGATCGACTGGGCGGAGCGCGCACTGGCCGAGCGTGGAGCGGCGTTCATCATCGCAGCGCGGTACGTGCCGGTGGGCCGGGTCGCGGTGAACATGACGGCCGGCACGGTCGGCTACCCACGCGGGCGGTTCAGCATCTTCGCCGGGATCGCCGCGCTCACCTGGGCCGTGTACTCGGTCCTGCTGGGCGTGGGCGCGGGTGTGTTCTTCTCGCAGAACCCGTGGCTGGCGGTGCTGGTGGGGGTGGTCGGTGGGATCCTGCTCGGCCTGCTGCTGGACCCGCTCATCTCCCGGCTCACCCGGCGCCGCGGCACCCCCGCGACCGTCGAGCCGACCTCGGCCGACCCGGTCGACGCCGACTGACCGCAGCCGTCACAGCTTGCGCAGCCGCACCCGCTCCACGGAGTGGTCCCGCCCCTTGCGCAGCACGAGCGTCGCTCGCCCCCGCGTCGGCAGGATGTTGCGCTCGAGGTTCGGCGCGTTGATGGTGTCCCAGATCTGACCGGCCCGCTCGACCGCCTCGGCGTCGCTGAGCGAGGCGTAGCGGTGGAAGTACGACTCCGGCCGGGCGAAGGCCGTCCGGCGCAGCGTCCCGAAGCGTTCGACGTACCACTGCCGCACGTCCTTGGTCCGTGCGTCGACGTAGATGGAGAAGTCGAAGAAGTCGCTCACCGCCAGGCTGGTCTCACCCAGGGGGGCGGCGCGGGCCGGGTCCACCGGCCGTGCCGGCTGCAGCACGTTGAGCCCCTCGATGATCAGCACGTCCGGACGGCGCACGGTGATGTGCTCCCCGGGCACGATGTCGTAGGTCAGGTGCGAGTACACCGGGGCGCGGACCTCGGCCTGGCCGCCCTTGACCGCGGAGACGAAGCGCAGCAGCGCCCGCCGGTCGTAGGACTCCGGGAACCCCTTGCGGTCCATCAGCCCGCGGCGCTCGAGCTCGGCGTTCGGGTAGAGGAACCCGTCGGTGGTGACCAGCTCGACGCGCGGCGTCTCCGGCCACCGGGCCAGCAGCTCACGCAGGATCCTCGACGTCGTCGACTTGCCGACCGCCACCGAGCCCGCGACGCCGATCACGTAGGGCGTCCGGACGTCGTCCTCGTGCAGGAAGGTCGAGCGGGCGGTGTGCAGCCGCCCGGTGGCGTTGACGTACAGGGCGAGCAGCCGGGAGATCGGCCGGTAGACGGCGTCGACCTCGGCCAGGTCCATGGGGTCCCCCAGCCCGCGCAACCGGGCGACGTCCTCGTCGGTCAGTGGCAGGGGGGTCGAGGCGGACAGCCGGCTCCACGCCTCTCGGTCGAGGTCCACGAAGGGTGAGGGCGGGGACGACGAGAGAGCCACCGGCCCATCATGCCCGAGGTCGAAGCCACGGCAGGTGCGCGACCGGTCCGCGGGCTCCTCAGCGCGGCGCCAGGGCCTCCAGGTAGGAGCGGGTGTACCGGTCGAACAGCTCGCGCACGGCGCCGGGGTCCGGGGCCTCGACCTCCGGTGGGTACAGCAGGCCGGTGAGCTCGAGCATCACCCAGCCGTGACCGTGGGCCCAGATGCTGCCGGCGAGGCTCACGACGTCGTCCCGGCGCAGGTCGCCGATCGCCATGGCGTGCCGCACGCGCGCCTCGTGCTCGGCGCGGGACCGGCGTCCGCCGGCGTAGACGTCGTCGGGCAGAGCGGGTGCCGAGGGGTCCGGGGCGAACATCAGCACGTAGCGGGGCCGGTTCGCCAGCGCCCAGTCCCGGTACCGGTGGGCTGCTCGCACCAGTCGCTCCAGGCCGCTGCCCGGGGCGTGGTCCTGGGGGGCGTCGGCGGCGGCGAGGGTGGCCGCGAAGTCGGCGTAGGCCTCGACCAGGATCGCCTCGAGCAGTCCCTCCTTGCCCCCGAAGTGCGTATAGACGCCGATGGTCGAGCAGTCCGAGCGGGCAGCCACCGCGCGCACCGTCAGCGCCGCCGGCCCCTCGGTGTCGATGAGGGTGAGCGCCTCACGGAGGATCTGGTCCCGGAGCGTTGCGCGGGGTCGGGTCACATGACAATGTTATGCCATAACAGTGTGATGGTCAGGGCACCCCGCGGACGCGAGGTGCCACCCGAGGAGAGGTGGTGGTCGAGCTGGCCGGACGGCCGACGGTGTCGCTGCTGGTCGCGGCGGGGCTCGTGCTCGCGGTCACGGGCTGCGGGGGCGACGGGCCCGAGGCGGCCCCCGTGCTGTCGCAGGACGTCTCCGAGGCGTCCGCCGACGCCGCGGACGCGGGGGAGGGCACCGGGAGCGGGGCCGGGGACGGGTCCGAAGACGGCCTTGCCGGCGTCCTGCGCGTCGACGTCGCGGAGGCCGACGACGACGGTCGCCTGCCCGAGCAGCACACCGGCTCGTACCGGGGCTACTGCGCCGGGGGCAACGTGTCGCCGACGATCTCCTGGTCCGACGCGCCCGAGGGCACGGCCGGCTACGCGGTCACGCTGCTCGACGGTGTGCAGACCCGGCTCGTGCACTGGGTCGTCACCGGCATCCCCGGTGACGCGACCGGGCTGGCGCCCGCGCCCGACGGACAGGTGACCGAGGGCGTCGTCGGCAGCACGCTCGCCGGGTCGGCGGGGTACATCGGCCCGTGCAACCCCGAGCGGTTCTACCTGCTGACCGTGTACGCGCTGGACGAGGTCGTCGAGGGCAGCGGCAACACGAGCGCCGCGACCCTGAGCGGTCTGATCGAGGGCCACGTGCTCGACCAGGTGGAGGTGACCCTGCTCCCGGCCGACGCCGCCTGAGCGGCGCCTGCACCTAGACTCGGGCGCATGTGCGGAATCGTCGGGTACGTCGGTGCCCAGCAAGCAGACGGCCGGCCCCTGGACATCGTCATGGGTGGTCTCAAGCGTCTGGAGTACCGGGGGTACGACTCGGCGGGGGTCGCGCTCGTCCCGCAGGACGGTCGGACCCTGGCGACCGCGAAGAAGGCGGGGAAGCTCTCGAACCTGGTCGCCGAGCTCGAGGCGACCCCGTTGCCCCCGGCGACGGCCGCCATCGGGCACACGCGCTGGGCCACGCACGGTGCGCCGAACGACGTCAACGCCCACCCCCACGTGTCCACCGACGGCACGGTCGCGGTGATCCACAACGGGATCATCGAGAACTTCGCCGAGCTGCGGACCGCGTTGGAGTCCCGCGGCGTCGTGCTGCAGTCGGAGACGGACACCGAGGTGGTCGCGCACCTGACCGCCGAGTCCTACCGCGAGAGCGGCGACCTGACCTCGGCCCTGCGCACGGTCGCCCGCCGGCTGCGCGGCACGTTCACCCTCCTCGCGGTGGCCGCGGACGCACCGGACGTCGTCGTCGGGGCCCGGCACGACTCCCCGCTGGTGGTCGGCCTGGGCGACGGGGAGAACTTCCTCGGCTCGGACGTCGCGGCGTTCATCGCGCACACGCGCGACGCGATGGAGCTCGGCCAGGACCAGGTCGTGACGATCCAGCCGGGCGGCGTCAGTGTGATCGACTTCGACGGGAACCCTGTCGAGCCCCGGCGGTTCACCGTGGACTGGGACGCGGCGGCGGCGGAGAAGGGCGGGTTCGCGTCCTTCATGGACAAGGAGATCCACGACCAGCCGCACGCCGTGGCGGACACCCTGCTGGGCCGCACCGACGAGCGCGGACGGATGGTGCTCGACGAGGTGCGGGTGGACGAGGCGGTGCTGCGCCAGATCGACAAGATCATCGTGGTGGCCTGCGGGACCGCCGCGTACGCGGGTCAGGTGGCCAAGTACGCGATCGAGCACTGGTGCCGGATCCCGGTCGAGGTGGAGCTCGCCCACGAGTTCCGCTATCGCGACCCGGTGGTGAACTCCAAGACGCTGGTGGTCGCCGTCTCACAGTCCGGCGAGACGATGGACACCCTGATGGCGGTGCGGCACGCACGGGACCAGGGTGCGACGGTGCTGGCGATCGTCAACACCCACGGCTCGACCATCCCGCGCGAGTCCGACGCGGTGCTGTACACGCACGCCGGGCCGGAGGTCGCGGTCGCGTCGACCAAGGCGTTCCTCGCCCAGATCACCGCCGCCTACCTGCTGGGGCTCTACCTCGCCCAGCTGCGCGGAACCAAGTTCCCGGACGAGATCGCGCAGATCCTCGGTGAGCTCCGGTCCATGCCCCAGAAGGTGCAGCAGGTGCTCGACACGGCCGACGACGTGCGCCGCACCGCCCGGTCGATGGCCGACGAGCCCACCGTGCTGTTCCTGGGGCGCCACGTCGGGTACCCCGTCGCGATGGAGGGTGCGCTCAAGCTCAAGGAGCTCGCGTACATCCACGCCGAGGGCTTCGCCGCCGGTGAGCTCAAGCACGGGCCGATCGCGCTGGTCGAGGAGGGCCAGCCGGTCTTCATCATCGTGCCGTCACCTCGTGGCCGGGACACGTTGCACAGCAAGGTCGTCTCCAACATCCAGGAGGTCCGTGCCCGCGGTGCCCGCACGCTGGTCATCGCCGAGGAGGGGGACACGGCCGTGCTGCCGTACGCGGACGAGGTGTTCTTCGTCCCGCAGACGCCGGTGCTGCTCGCCCCGCTGGTCGCCGTCGTGCCGTTGCAGATCTTCGCGATGGAGCTGGCGGCCGCGAAGGGGCTGGACGTGGACCAGCCGCGCAACCTCGCGAAGTCCGTCACGGTCGAGTGATGCGGGCCGACGTCGGGCCGGTGCGGGGCTGCTGACGTGATCGTCGGGGTGGGGATCGACGTCGTCGACGTGGCGCGGTTCCTGGCGACGGTGGAGCGGGCGCCGCGGCTCGTGGAGAAGCTGTTCACGCCCGAGGAGAGGGACGTCCCGCCGACATCCCTCGCGGCCCGGTTCGCCGCCAAGGAGGCGATCGCCAAGGCACTGGGTGCCCCGGGCGACCTGAGCTGGCAGGACGCGACAGTGCGCCGGGTGGTGGGCGGCCCGCCCGAGGTCGAGATCCGCGGCACCGTGGCGGCCCGGGCGGCCGAGCTCGGGATCGACCGGTTCCACGTGTCGCTGTCCCACGACGCCGGTATCGCCTCCGCGGTCGTCGTGGCGGAGCGCGACTGAGGTAGGCGCACCGACCAGCGGGGCGGTCAGCGCAGGGCCGCAGTCACCTCGCGCTCGAAGAGCTCCAGACCGGAGCGGTCGTACGCGGCCTCCGGGAAGTACGCGTTCGCGTAGTCCAGGCCGAGCCCGCGCAGCCGTGTCAGCCGCTCGACGATCTGCTCGGGCGTGCCGACCAGGGGGCCGCCCCGCAGGTTGCTGATCTCCCGCTCCGCCTTGTTCGGTGCGTGGCGGCGCAGCCGGTCGGAGATCTGCTCGAGCCGGTCGGCGACCTCCGCCTCGTCCCGTCCGATGATCACGTTGTAGTCCGCCGACCGGGTGATCTCCGCGAAGTCGCGGCCGATCTCCGCACACCGCTCGGCCAGCACCGCCGACTTGTGCGCGAACACCTCCGGCGTCCCGTCGAAGTTCGTGTACCGGGCGTAGCGCGCGGCGATCCGCAGCGTCTTGCGCTCGCCGCCGCCGGCTATCCACAGCGGGATCCCGCCGGGCTGCAGCGGGAGCGGGAAGACCCGGGCGCCGTCGACCTGGTAGTGCTTCCCGTCGAGGGTCGCGACCCCGGTCCGCCACGCCTGCGTCATGATCTGCACGCCCTCGTCCAGCCGGGCCAACCGCTCCCCGGCGGAGGGGAACCCGTACCCGTACGCCCGCCACTCGTGCTCGTACCAGCCCGCGCCGATGGCCATCTCCGCCCGGCCACCGCTGATGACGTCGACCGTCGCCGCGACCTTGGCCAGGTACGCCGGGTTGCGGTAGCTCATGCAGGTGCACATCTGGCCGAGCCGCACCCGCGAGGTGGTCGCGGCGAACGCGGCCGTCAGCGTCCACGCCTCGTGGGTGGCCTGGTCGGTCGGCTCGGGAGTGGTGTGGAAGTGGTCGTAGACCCACACCGACTCCCAGACGTCGCCGGCGTCGGCGTGCTGCACCAGCCCGTTCATGACGTCCCAGTGCTCCGCCGGGTCGATGTCCACCAGGTCGAGCCGCCAGCCTTGCGGGATGAAGAGTCCGAATCGCATACGAACGAATCTATCGGCAAGGATGGCGGGGTGATCGCCTCGTACAGCGCCGACGACGTGCGCGCCGCCGAGGAACCGCTGCTGACCGCCGAGCGTGGGTTCGCCGGTGGGCTGATGGACCGCGCCGCGTCCGCACTGGCAACCGCGGTGCGTCGGGAGCTGCGGGCCGTCGTCGGGCGGGTCCGGGGGACGACCGCGGTCGGGCTGGTGGGGCCGGGCAACAACGGTGGCGACACGCTGCACGCCCTGGCGCGTCTGGCCGCCTTCGACGTCCGGGTGATCGCGCTGCTGACCACGGACCGCGTGCACGACGGCGGCCTGGCGGCCTTCCGCAGGGCGGGCGGTCGGGTGCTCCGGGTGCGTGAGGGCGACGCCGAACCGGGCGGAGCGGTTCCCGACGGTGGGGTGCCCGACGATGTCGCCTCCTCCGGTCCGGTCCGGCCGGTCCGGCCGGTCTGGTTCGGGGACGCGCTGGCCGAGGCGTTCGCGGCCGACGTCGTCCTGGACGGGCTGCTCGGCATCGGTGGCCGGGGCGGGCTCCGGGACACGGCGGCCCGCCTGGCCGGGTCGCTCACGGAGCTGTGCGCCGACGCCGGTGACCCGCCTCGTCGTCCGCTGGTCGTCGCCGTCGACGTGCCCAGCGGCATCGGGGTCGACGACGGGACGCGGCCGGGCCCGGTGCTGACGGCCGACGTGACGGTGACGTTCGGCGTCGCCAAGCCCGGTCTGGTGCTGCCCCCGGCCGAGCGGGCCGTCGGGCGACTGACCATCGTCCCCCTCGGTCTGGAGCCGGTCCTGTCCGCCCAGGGTGCCCGGCCCGCCGTCGTGCGGCTGGGTGTTCCGCGGGCGGCACGCGCGTGGCCGGTCCCGCGGCCCGACGACGACAAGTACCGCCGCGGCGTCGTCGGAGTCGTCGCCGGGTCGGACCAGTACCCGGGTGCCGCGGTGCTCACCGTCGCCGGCGCGCTGGGAGCCGGCTGCGGGATGGTGCGCTACGTCGGGCCCGACGCCGTCACCGGTGCGGTCCTGGCCGCTCACCCCGAGGTGGTGCCCGGGACGGGCCGCGTCCAGGCGTGGGTGATCGGCCCGGGCGTCGCGGACCTGGACGAGCAGTGGCGCTACGACCTGGTCCGGCCGATCCTGCGTGACGCCCACCGCACCGGTACGCCCGTGGTCCTGGACGCCGGGATGCTCGACCCCACCGTGCTGGAGACCTACGCACGGGCCGACGACGAGGGCTCCGACGGTCTGGTCGGCCGGACGACGGTGCTGACCCCGCACGCCGGGGAGCTCGCGGCGCTGCTCGCGCGCCCCCGGGAGGCGATCGAGGCCGAGCCGTACCGGTGGGTCCGGCGCGCGCAGCGGGACCTGCGTTGCACGGTGCTGCTCAAGGGCGCCACCACGGTCGTCACCGGGGAGGACGGCTGCTGGTCGCAGGCCGACGGCCCCGCGTGGCTCGCGACCGCGGGTTCCGGGGACGTGCTCGCCGGTGTCCTCGGCGCCGTCCTCGCCGGCCGCTCCGAGGACGTCGTCCGCGGGACCGAGTCACCGGCTCGGCTGGCCGCGACCGCCGCGCTGGTGCACGGACGCGCGGCCGTCCTCGCCGGCCCGGGACCCCTGACCGCCTCGCGCGTCGCGGCTGCCTTGCCCGACGCCGTCGCGCGTCTGCTCGGTGAGGCTCGGTGACCGCGGGCGCCGGGCCGGACGTCGTCGTGCCCGACGAGCTGCTCCGACGGGCCGCACGGCTGTCCGGCTCCGGGCGTCGGCTGCTCGGCATCACCGGCGCGCCCGGGGCCGGGAAGTCGACCCTGGCCCACGCGCTGGTCCGAGCGCTGACGGACGGAACGGCTGTGCGGCCACCGCGGGCCGTGCTGGTCCCGATGGACGGGTTCCACCTGGCCCAGGCCGAGCTGGAGCGCCTCGGCCGGGCGGACCGCAAGGGAGCCCCGGACACGTTCGACGCCGCGGGGTTCGTCGCGCTGCTGGTACGTCTCCGAGCGCCGTCGGTCCCCGGTGCGGACGGTGCCGACCTGGAGACCGTGTACGCACCGACGTTCGACCGCACCCTCGAGGAACCCGTCGCCGGGGCGATCCCGGTCCCCGCGGACGTCCCGCTGGTCGTCGTCGAGGGCAACTACCTGCTGCACGACGCCGGCCCCTGGGCGCGGGTGGCAGGGCTGCTCGACGAGTGCTGGTACCTGGACCCGGACCGGGGCACCAGGCTCGACCGGCTGATCGCCCGGCACGAGGCGCACGGTCGGGCCCCCGGCGCGGCCCGGGCCTGGGCCATCGGCCCGGACGAGCGCAACGCCGAGCTGATCGCCCGCACCCGTGACCGCGCCACGCTCGTGGTCGACCCGACGTGAGCGACGTCCCGCGGGTGGGAGACTGTGCGGCGTGAGCGTTCATCCGGCACGCGCCGTCGTCGACCTCAAGGCGATCAGCGGCAACGTCGCCGCGCTGGCCGAGCGCGCGGGGGACGCCGAGGTCATGGCGGTCGTCAAGGCGGACGGTTACGGGCACGGGCTCGTGCCCAGTGCGCGGGCCGCGCTGGCCGGCGGCGCGACCTGGCTCGGTGCGGCGCAGCTCGACGAGGCGCTGGCGATCCGGGAGGCCGGGATCGAGGCGCGGATCCTGACCTGGCTGTACGCCCCGGGTGCGCCCTTGGACAAGGTGGTGGCGGCCGGGATCGACGTGTCCGTCTCCGCGGGCTGGGCGCTGCGGGAGGTGGTCGACGCCGCCCGCGCGAGCGACCGCACGGCACGCGTCCACGTCAAGGTCGACACCGGTCTGGGACGCGGCGGCGTGACCCGCGTCGAGTACGAGTCCCTGCTCGACGCCGCGCTGGGGGTGCAGGCCGAGGGGGTGATCGACGTCGTCGGACTGTGGTCGCACCTGGCCTGGGCCGACGCGCCGGATCACCCGACCGTGCTCGCGCAGGCGGAGAGGTTCCGCGAGGCGGTGGCGCGGGCCGAGCGGAAGGGTGCGCGGATCGAGGTACGTCACCTGGCCAACTCGGCCGCGACGCTCACCAACCCGGCCCTGGGCTTCGACCTGGTCCGGCCCGGTCTGGCCGTGTACGGCCTGTCTCCGGTCCCGCAGCTCGGTGACGCGGCGTCGTACGGGCTCACCCCCGCGATGCGGCTGGAGGCGCGGCTCGCCCTGGTCAAGGCCGTCGGCGCGGGCCACGGGGTCTCCTACGGGCACGCCTACACCACGCCCA
>CAYQFJ010000081.1:0-12766 GCA_964416715.1 uncultured Actinotalea sp.
ACTGGGGCATCGCGATCCCGCTCGACGGCTGGCGGGAGAACCCCAACAAGAAGCTCTACGTCTGGTTCGACGCCGTCATCGGGTACCTCTCCGCGTCGATCGAGTGGGCCCGGCGCACCGGGGACCCGGACCGCTGGCGCCAGTGGTGGAACGACCCCGAGGCGCTGACCTACTACTTCATGGGCAAGGACAACATCACGTTCCACTCCCAGATCTGGCCCGCGGAGCTGCTGGCCTACTCCGGTCGCGGGAGCCGGGGCGGCGAGCCGGGCCCGTACGGCGTGCTGAACCTGCCCACGGAGGTCGTCTCCTCGGAGTTCCTCACCATGGAGGGCAAGAAGTTCTCGTCCTCGAAGAAGGTCGTCATCTACGTGCGGGACCTGCTCTCGCGCTACCAGCCGGACGCCTTCCGCTACTTCGTGGCGGCGGCCGGCCCGGAGAACCAGGACGCCGACTTCACCTGGGCCGAGTTCGTCCGGCGCACCAACGACGAGCTGGTCGCCGGATGGGGCAACCTGGTCAACCGCACCGCGACGATGATCCACCGCAGCTTCGGCGAGATCCCCCCGCTGGGTGCGCCCGACGCCGACGACGTCGCCCTGCTCGCGCGCGTGGAGTCCGCTTTCGAGACCGTGGGCGGGCTGATCTCGCGGAACCGGATGCGCCAGGCGATCGGTGAGGCGATGCACGTGGTCTCCGACGTGAACAGGTACGTCTCGGACACCGCGCCGTGGAGCCTCAAGGACGAGGGAGACCGGCAGCGGCTGGGCACGGTGCTGCACGTGGTCGCCCAGTGCGTGGCGGACCTCAATCTCATGCTCAGCCCGTTCCTGCCGTTCTCGGCCAACGCGGTCGACAAGGTCCTCGGCGGCGCCGGCGAGGTCCAGCCCATGCCGCACCTGGAGGAGGCCGAGGACCTCGACGGCGGTGCGCCGTACCCGATCCTCACCGGTGACTACTCCACGACGGCCCGATGGCGGCGCCACCCGCTGGTGCCCGGCACTCCGGTGGGCAGGCCGACGCCGGTGTTCACCAAGCTGGACGACGCGGTGGTCGACGAGGAGCTCGCCCGCCTCGAGGGCGACGGTGCCTGACCGGAGGCGACGCCCGTGAGCCCGCGCGACAGGTCCTGGCCACCGGACCCCGAGCCGCTGCCGTACCCGCTGGTCGACAACCACACGCACCTGGACATGCCGGCGCCCGACGCCGGAGGGTTCGGCGCCGCGACCACGCCCCCGACCGTCGCGGAGCAGATCGAGCGAGCCGCCGGCGTCGGCGTGGACCGGATGGTCCAGATCGGCTGTGACCTGCCCGCGGTGGACTGGACCGACGACGTCGTCCGGCGCCACGGCGAGCTGCTCGGCGGGGTGGCGATCCACCCCAACGAGGCGCCGCTGCACGCCGGGGTCCGCGAGGTCGCGCCGGACGGGCTGGAGCCCCGCCCGCAGGAGCACCACGACGTCGACCTGCCAGACGCGATCGCCCGTGTCGAGGAGGTGGCCCGGGGCAACGACCGGATCCGGGCCGTCGGGGAGACCGGGCTGGACTTCTTCCGCGCGGGGGAACGTGGCCGGCAGGTGCAGCGCGAGTCCTTCCGGGCGCACATCGCGCTGGCCAAGGAGCTCGACCTGGCGCTGCAGATCCACGACCGCGACGCGCACGACGACGTCCTGGCGGTACTGGCGGCCGACGGCGCCCCGGACCGGACGGTCTTCCACTGCTTCTCCGGGGACGCCGCGATGGCGAGGTACTGCGTCGAGCAGGGCTGGTACCTGTCGTTCGCCGGGACGGTGACCTTCCGGGGTGCGCACGGCCTGCGGGCGGCGTTGCACGAGGTCCCGCTGGACCGGCTGCTGATCGAGACCGACGCACCGTTCCTGACCGCGCACCCGTACCGCGGCCGTCCCAACGCGCCGTACCTGGCGGCGGTGACGGCGCGGGCGCTGGCGGCCGAGCTCGAGGTCGACCTCGCCGAGCTGTGCCGGACGGTCGGCGCCACCGCCGAACGGGTGTACGGACCCTGGTCCTGACGGTCGCCCGCCGCGCAGGACCGGCGCACGACCCGCGCGGACTACCCGATTCCGTGTCCGTTCCGTTACCGTCGAGTGCTGACCTCGCCCGTCGGACGGTTGTCCCGCGCCCGACGGCCACCTGGACCAGCGGCCGAGCGCCGCTCCGAGACGGACGGACACCCGTGCACACCTCCACCCCCCAGCACCGGCAGACGCGCCGGCTCTCGGGGCGCGCCCGCTGGGCCGCGCAGGCGGTCGTGCTGGGTCTGGTGCTCGCCGGGACGACCGCGTTCGCGGGGCTGCACAAGACCGTCACGCTGGACGTCGACGGGACGGTGACCACGGTGACCGCGTACGGACGGACGGTCGGGGACGTGCTGGCCGCCGAGCGCATCCGGACCGGGGAGCACGACGTCGTGGCACCCGCGCTGGACGCGGCGGTCGCCGACGGCGCGCAGATCGTGGTCCGGCACGGCCGGGAGGTCACGGTCGAGGTCGACGGCGTCGAGCGCGAGGTGTGGACCACCGCGATGACGGTCGGTGACGTGGTCGCCGAGCTCGGGCTGCGCGACGGTACCCGAGCCTCGGCCTCACGCTCCGAACCGCTGGGTCGCGACGTCGTGCGGCTGTCCACCGCGAAGACGATCCACCTGGTCGACGACGGCGAGACGACCGACCTGCGCACGTCGGCGTCGACCGTGCGGGAGGTGCTGCGCGAGGCCGGCGTCGTCCTCGGCGAGCACGACCGGGTCTCGGTCAGCCTGGACGCCGCGACGGTCGAGGGGCTGATGGTGATCATCACCCGCGTGGAGTCGGTGATCCGCACCCAGGAGCTGACCCAGCCGTTCGCGACCGTCCGCAAGGACGACGCGACTCTGGCCAAGGGGCGTGAGGTGGTCTCCCAGCGCGGTCGCGAGGGCGTCCGGACGGTCACCTACGAGGCCTACGAGGCCGACGGCGTCGAGGTCGGCCGCTCGGTGCTCGCCGAGACGGTCGTCACCCCGCCGCGCGACCAGGTCGTCCGTGTCGGCACGTTCGAGGGACCGGACCTGTCGAGCATGCCCGCGGTGGAACCGGGGACGTCGCGGGCGATCGCGCTGGAGATGGTGCTCGCCCGCGGGTGGAGCGAGTCGGAGTTCGCCTGCCTGGACGCGCTGTGGAAGAAGGAGAGCGGCTGGCGGGTCAACGCGCACAACTCCAGCAGCGGTGCCTACGGGATCCCGCAGGCCCACCCGGGGACCAAGATGGCCTCGGCCGGCGCGGACTGGGCGACGAACCCGGCGACCCAGATCACCTGGGGCCTCGGCTACATCGCCAACCGCTACGGCACGCCGTGCGGGGCGTGGGCGCACTCGCAGGCGAAGAACTGGTACTGAGCGGGACCTGCGCCGAGCAGTCCGGGTCGCGCCGGCCGCGGCGAGCCGTGTCGGGACGGGTCCGCCGCCGCCCGTGACGCGTCCGTTGCCGACTTGTGATCGCGAAAGTGCCGGGTTAGGGTGCCACGTCGCTCCCGGAGACCCGGTGAGTCGTCGTGGCCCAGCCCCGGCGCACGCACCGTTCCCCCAGACGTGACGCACCACGGTGCGCGCGACGTCCCCGGGAGGGCGGATCGGACCCCGACGACGCGGGTCGGTCCTGAAGGCCGGATCAGGGTCCGGGCCGGCGCGGAAGCCTGACGACCGCCCCCGCCCGGTGTGCGCCGCACGCGCGCCCTGTGCCCGGAACAGCCCGACGTCTGGAACCCTGTGCCCTTTCCCATGCTGCACCGCGCCCGCACCCGGGTGCTCGCCCCGCTCGCCCGACTGACCCGTTCCCGACCGACCCATGCTGACCGCACTCCGGCGGACCCGACGCCGCAGGGCACCGCGCCCGGCCCGGACGGGCCCGGCCCGCTGCCCGGCCGACGGCGCGTGGTGCGGACGGCCGCACTGGTCGCCGCGCTCGCCGTGGTCGCCGGTGGTGGGATCGCCGTGGAACGGGCCCACAAGACCGTGACGCTCGACGTCGACGGTGAGGTCGTGGAGGCCACGAGCTTCGCCGGCAGCGTCTCCGGCCTGCTCGAGGCGCACGACGTCGACCTGCACGAGCGCGACCTGGTGGCGCCGGACGTCTCGGCGCCGCTGCGCGACGGGTCCGAGGTGGTCGTTCGGCACGCACGGGAGGTCGTGGTGCGGGCCGACGGTGTCGAGTCCCGCATCTGGACCACCGCGCTGAGCGCCGACGAGGCGCTGGACACGCTGGCCACCCGTGGCGAGGACGTGCACCTGGTCGCGTCCCGATCGGCCGCCACCGGCCGCGCCGAGCTCCCGGTGGACCTGTCCGGCCCGGTCGACGTGGTCGTGGACGGCGCCGTCGAGCACGTCGACGACGGCGCCGCCGGCCTCGACGCGGTGCTCGCGGACCTGGACGTCACCGTCGGTGAGCTGGACCGGGTGCACGTCGAGAAGACGGAGCCGGGTGCCACCGCGCCCGACGGGACGGCGCTGACCGCGCCGGTCACCGTCGTCGTGCAGCGTGTGGTCGCCGAGGAGGTGACCACGACGACGCCGGTCCCGTTCGAGACGGTGACCGAGAAGACCTCCGAGCTGTACCGCGGCCAGAGCCGTACCGTCACCGCCGGCAGCGAAGGGGTGCAGACCACCGTCCACCGGGTGATCCTGGTCGACGGGGTCGAGGAGTCCCGGGTGCTGCTCAGCGACGTGCTGACCACCAAGCCCGTGGCCCGCGTGGTCCAGGAGGGCACGAAGGCGCGGCCGGCCCCGGCACCGAGCGGCTCCGGCTCGACCGTGAGCGGTGACGTCTGGGCGGCGCTGGCGCAGTGCGAGTCCGGTGGCAACCCCCGCGCCGTCTCCGCGAGCGGCAAGTACCACGGCCTCTACCAGTTCTCCGTGAGCACCTGGCGCAGCGTCGGGGGCAGCGGGCTCCCGTCGGACGCCTCCGCGGCGGAGCAGACCCAGCGCGCCAAGGCCCTGCAGGCCCGGTCCGGCTGGGGGCAGTGGCCCGCCTGCTCGCGCAAGCTCGGCCTGCGCTGAGCCCGAGCCGGCCGCGGCGGGGAACGGCCGCGGCCGGCCTCTAGGCTCGACGCATGACCGCTGACGTCCTGCTGGGGCCCGCGCAGGTGCGCGAGCTGGCCGGACGGATCGGGCTGCGGCCCACCAAGACGTGGGGACAGAACTTCGTCGTCGACTCCGGGACCGTGCGCAAGATCGTGCGCACCGCGGGTGTGCGTCCCGGGGAGCGCGTCGTCGAGGTCGGTCCGGGTCTCGGTTCGCTGACGCTCGGGCTGCTCGACGCCGGGGCGCAGGTGGTCGCCGTGGAGATCGACCCGGTGCTGGCCGAGCACCTGCCGACGACGGTGGCCGCGCGGGTGCCGGGCGCCGCCGAGCGGCTGACGGTGGTCGGCGCCGACGCCCTCAGCCTGACCGAGCTGCCCGGCGCGCCGCCGACTGCCCTGGTCGCCAACCTGCCGTACAACGTCGCGGTCCCGGTGCTGCTGGCCTTCCTGGCACGGTTCGGCTCGCTGGACCGGGCCCTGGTCATGGTGCAGTCCGAGGTCGCGGACCGGCTGGTCGCCCCGCCCGGCTCGCGCACGTACGGCATCCCCTCGGCCAAGGTGGCCTGGTACGCCTCGGCCCGCCCGGCGGGAACGATCGGCCGGGCGGTGTTCTGGCCGGTGCCCCGGGTCGACTCGGCACTGGTGGCCATCGAACGGCGCGAGCCGCCGGCCACGACCGCCTCGCGGGAGCAGGTGTTCGCCGTCGTCGACGCCGCGTTCGCCCAGCGACGCAAGATGCTGCGCTCGGCGCTGGCGGGCCTGGCGGGCTCGTCGTCGTCGGCGCAGGCCGCGCTCGAGGCGGCCGGCGTGGACCCCACCGAGCGGGGCGAGCGGCTGGACATCGCCGCCTTCGCCCGGATCGCCGAGCAATTGGCTCCACCGGCCGACGCGCTCCGTGCAAGAGTGGAGCCGTGACGACGCCCGCCACCGAGATCCGCGTGCGCGCGCCGGGCAAGCTCAACCTGGCGCTCGCCGTCGGGCGTCGTCAGGACGACGGCTACCACCCGCTGGCGACCGTCTTCCAGGCGGTGTCCGCGTACGAGGAGGTCACGGCACGCTTCGCGGACGGGCTCACTCTCACCGTCAGCGGGTCGTCGGCCGACGCCGTTCCCACGGACGAGTCCAACCTCGCGCTGCGCGCGGCCCACCTGCTGGCGCGCGCCACCGGCGTCGAGCCCCGCGCCGCGCTGCACATCCACAAGGGGGTGCCGGTGGCCGGCGGCATGGCGGGCGGCTCGGCCGACGCGGCCGCGACGCTGCTGGCCCTGGACACGTTGTGGCAGACGGGTCTGTCCCGGCCGCAGCTCGCCGAGCTGGGGGCCGAGCTCGGTGCGGACGTCCCGTTCCCGCTGCACGGGCAGACGGCGGTCGGGGTCGGCCGCGGGGACCTGCTGACCCCGGCGCTCAGCCGCGGGGAGTACCACTGGGCGCTGGCCGTGCGGTCGGACGGGCTGTCCACACCCGAGGTCTTCGCGCAGTTCGACGCACTGACCCCGGACGCGACGGACGAGCCCGACGTGACACCCGACCTGCTGCAGGCCCTGCGGGCGGGCAACGCGATCAACCTCGGACGGTCACTGGTCAACGACCTGCAACCGGCGGCGCTGGAGCTGGCGCCGGACCTGGCCGAGACGTTCGCCGTCGCGCAGGACGCCGGGGCGCTCGGGGTGATCGTCTCCGGCTCCGGTCCGACGGTGGCCGCGCTCGGTCGCAACCGTCAGCACGCGCTCGCCCTGGCCGCGGCGATCACCGCCGCGGGGGTCGCGGACCAGACGCTGTGCGTCGTCGGCCCGGTGCCCGGGGCGCGTCTGCTGGTGCAGACCGCCCACGGTGGCGGGTCGAACGGCGACCCGACCGGAGCGACCCCGAACCACTGAGACCCCTCGCTCTCCTGCCGAGAATGGTCAGGATCCGTGCCCGTGCGCGACGGATCCGGACCAATCTAGATTCCGGTGTCTTCTACGCTGGAGCCGATGGCGCACCTGCTCGGGGCCGAGTCCCTCCACCTGTCGTACCCGACCCGGGTCGTGCTGGAGTCGGTGACCCTCGGCGTCGACGAGGGCGACCGGATCGGCATCGTCGGGCGCAACGGCGACGGCAAGTCCAGCGTGCTGGGGCTGTTGTCCGGGCGCATCGAGCCCGACGCCGGGCGGGTCACCCGCCGCGGTGGCGTGCGGATGGGCGTGCTCGACCAGGAGGACACCCTCGACGGCGCGCTGAGCGTCGGGACGACGATCGTGGGGGACCGGCCCGAGCACGAGTGGGCCGGGGACGCCCGGGTGCGTGACGTCATCGGCGGGCTGGTCGCCGACCTGCCGTGGGACGCACCGGTCGGCACGCTCAGCGGAGGTCAGCGGCGTCGGGTCGCGCTCGCCGCGCTGCTGGTGGGCGACTGGGACGTCGTCGCGCTGGACGAGCCGACCAACCACCTGGACGTCGAGGGCATCACCTGGCTGGCGGGCCACCTGCGCTCGCGGTGGGCGCGGGGCGCCGGTGGGCTGCTGGTGGTCACGCACGATCGCTGGTTCCTGGACGAGGTCGCGACCACCACCTGGGAGGTGCACGACCGGACCGTCGAGCCCTTCGAGGGCGGGTACGCCGCCTACGTCCTGCAGCGGGTCGAGCGGGACCGGCAGGCAGCCGCGGCCGAGGCCAAGCGGCAGAACCTGATGCGCAAGGAGCTCGCCTGGCTGCGCCGCGGCGCCCCGGCGCGGACCTCCAAGCCGAAGTTCCGGATCGACGCGGCCAACCAGCTCATCGAGGACGTCCCGCCGCTGCGTGACCGCGTCCAGCTCTCCCGCATGGCGACCGCGCGGCTGGGCAAGGACGTGATCGACCTGCTGGGCGTCTCGGTCTCCTTTGACGGTCGCGAGGTGCTGCGTGACGTCGAGTGGCGGATCGCCCCGGGGGAGCGCACCGCGGTCCTGGGGGCGAACGGCGCGGGCAAGTCCACCCTGCTCGCCCTGATCGCCGGGACGCTCACGCCCGACGCCGGACGGGTCAAGCGGGGCAAGAGCGTGCGGCTGGCGATGCTCGACCAGCAGTTCACCGACCTCGCGGAGATCGCCGGGGACCGGGTGCGCGAGGTGCTGGCGCGGACCCGGGCGTCGTACGTCGTCGACGGCAAGGAGCTGACGCCGGCCCAGCTGCTGGAGCGGCTCGGCTTCGCCCGTGAGCACCTCTCGGCCCGGGTCGGGGACCTCTCCGGCGGGCAGAAGCGGCGGCTGCAGCTGCTGCTGGTGCTGCTGGACGAGCCGAACGTGCTGGTCCTGGACGAGCCGACGAACGACGTCGACACGGACATGCTGGCCGCGATGGAGGACCTGCTGGACTCCTGGCCCGGGACGCTGATCGTGGTGTCCCACGACCGCTACCTGATCGAGCGGGTCACCGACCAGCAGTACGCGATCCTCGACGGCCGCCTGCGCCACATGCCGGGCGGCGTCGACGAGTACCTCGCGCTCGCCGCAGCTCCCACCGCCCCCACTTCTTCCGTAACGTCCGAGGAAAATCGGCCTATAGGCCAGTTTTCCTCGGACGTTGCGCGTGGGGGTGAGGCGCTGTCGGGGGCGGAGGAGAGGGCGTTGCGGAAGGAGCTCGCGAGCGTGGAGCGGCGGCTGGCGCGAGTGGGTGACGACGTCGCTGCGCTGCACGAGCAGATGGCCGTGCACGACCCGGGCGACTACGTGGGGCTGACCGAGCTCACCACCGAGCTACGTGCGCTGGAGGACCAGACCGCCGAGCTCGAGGAACGCTGGCTGGAGCTGTCCGAGGTCCTCGACTGATGCTCCCGGCGTCCCGGGCCACGACGCTGCAAGGCTGCGTCGGGTTCACTCGCGGATCGGTTCCCCCTCCGGGGTGAGCACCCACCACACGTCGCCGACGCCTTGCCCGGTGACGTCGCCGGGCGCTTCGTCGCCGACGTAGTAGTACAGCGGCCAGCCGTTGAGGGTGAGCTGGGGCTCGCCGTCCACGCCGGTGATCGTGGCGACCTCGCCGGTGACCCCGTCGAGCTCTGGCATCTCCTGGCCCGGGACCGCGGGCCAGTTGTCCGCGCACTGGCCTTCGCAGGTCGAGGAGCCGGAGCCCTGCTCGTCGCTGTCGAACTGGTAGACGGTCATGCCCTCGCCGTCCACGACGATCGTGCCGAGGTCGACCTCCGCGGTGCTCAGCGTGGCCCCCGATCCGCCTTCCGTCCCACCGCCGTCATCGGTCCGGCCGCCGCCGGCGGCGGCGGTGCCGTCATCGGTTCCGCTGCCGCCGTCGGCGTCCCCGGAGGAGCAGGCGCTCAGCGCGAGCAGCGCGATCGCGACCACCGTGACGGCTCGCCCGTGTCTGGTGCTCATGGTTGTGCCTCCCTTTGCTGGTGCGTCGCGACGCACGCGAGGCCCCGCCGGCGCATGAAGGTGACACGAAGTGGCGCCGTCCCGGGTTCAGGCCGCGGCAGCCTCGGTGCTCGTCGAAGCGTTCAGTGCTCGTCGAAACGTTCGACCAGGGAGCGCAGCAGGTCGGCCAGGGTCTTCTGGTCGGCGTCGGGCAGGTCACCCAGCAGTGCGCGCTCGACGGCCAGCAGCGCCTCCATGGCCGAGTCCACCTGGGTGAGACCGGCCGGTGTCAGGCGGACCAGCACCCCGCGGCGGTCCGCCGGGGCCGGCCGGCGCTCGACGAGACCCCGGTGCTGGAGCCGGTCGATCCGGTTGGTCATGGTCCCGCTGCTGACCAGGGTCTGGTTGACCAGGGCGCCGGGGGAGAGCTGGTAGGGCTCACCGGCCCGGCGCAGCGCCGCCAGGACGTCGAACTCCCACAGCTCCAGGTCGTGCCGGTCGAAGGCGTGACGGCGCGCGAGGTCCAGGTGGCGGGCCAGCCGGCTCACCCGGGACAGCACGGCCAGCGGTGTGACGTCCAGGTCGGGACGCTCCCGCCGCCACGCAGCGACGATCCGGTCGACCTCGTCGCTCACGGACGGTCCCCCTCGGCGGCCCGTCGCCGGTCCTTGGCGGAGCGGGCCGGGCGGCGCTCGACGTCCCCGACGAGAGTGGGGCGCCGTTGCAGCCCGGACAGCCCGTTCCAGGCGAGGTTCACCAGGTGCGCGGCGACGTCGGTCTTCGCCGGGCTGCGCGAGTCGAGCGAGTGCTGCCCGGTCAGCGCGACCATCCCCACCAGCATCCGGGCGTAGATCGGGGCGGTCTTGGGGTCCAGGCCCTGCCCGGTGAACTGCTCGCCGAGCAGGTGCTCGACCTGCGTCGAGACGTCGCCGATCAGGCTGGAGAACGTGCCGGTGGCCTGGGCCACGGGGGAGTCGCGGACCAGGATGCGGAACCCGTCGGTGGACGCCTCGATGTAGTCCAGCAGCGCGAGCGCGGTGCGCTCCACGAGCAGCCGCGGGTGCCCGCCGGACTCCAGCGCCGAGGTCAGCGCCGTCGTCAGGGCGGTGACCTCGCGGTCCACGACCACCGCGTACATGCCCTCCTTGCCGCCGAAGTGCTCGTACACCACCGGCTTGGACACCTGCGCACGGGCGGCGATCTCCTCGACGCTGGTGCCCTCGAAGCCCTTCTCCGCGAACAGCCGGCGGGACACGTCCAGGAGCTGCTCGCGGCGCTGGGTCCCGGTCATCCGGGCGCGCGGAGGTCGTTTGCTCGAGGAGGCCACGTGTCCATCATGCCGTGCCCACCCTGGCAGGATGGGGAGCCCGGCCACGTCGGTCGGCCCGGCCGTCGGTCCGCCCTGGTGTAACGGCAGCACGCAGGCCTTTGGAGCCTTGCGGTCCAGGTTCGAATCCTGGGGGCGGAGCCTCGGGCGGACGCAGCCCGCGGCGACGGTACAGTGACACTGCGCCTCGACCACCGCGGGGCCCGCACCGCCACCCGTCGGGGGACAGCGGGTTCCAGCAGATCTCACGGGAGCCTCGTGACCGACGTCCGTCCTGCCGCCGTCATCGTCCTCGCCGCAGGTGAGGGAACCCGGATGAGGTCGGCGACTCCGAAGGTGCTGCACACGCTCGGTGGACGCTCGATGCTCGGGCACGCGCTGGCCGCTGCAGCCGCCCTGGAGCCGGAGCGACTTGCGGTGGTCGTCCGGCACGAGCGCGACCGCGTTGCCCAGCACGCGCTGGAGATCGCCCCGACAGTCCTCATCGCCGACCAGGACGACGTCCCTGGCACCGGCCGCGCGGTGCAGTGCGCGCTGGATGTGCTCGGCGAGGTCGACGGTCCGGTGGTGGTCCAGGCGGGGGACATCCCGCTGCTCGACGGCGCGACGCTTGCCGAGCTGCTCGCCGCGCACACGGCCGACGGCAACGCGGTCACGGTGCTGACCACCCAGGTCGCCGACCCCACCGGCTACGGCCGGATCGTCCGCGAGCCGGGAACCGGGACGGTCGAGCGGATCGTCGAGCACAAGGACGCGAGCCCCGCCGAGCGGGAGATCACCGAGATCAACTCGTCGGTCTACGTCTTCGACGGCGCGGTCCTGCGCGCCGCGCTCGGCCGGCTCGGCCGGCTCGGCCGGGACAACGCCCAGGGCGAGGTCTACCTGACCGACGTGCTCGCCATCGCCCGGGCGGACGGCGGCTCGGTGCGCGCGGTGCAGGTCGACGACCCGGTCCTGGTGGAGGGGGTCAACGACCGCGCCCAGCTGGCGGTGCTGCGCGCCGAGCTCAACCGGCGGGTCCTCGCCGACTGGATGGTCGCCGGCGTCACCGTGGTCGACCCGGCCACCACCTGGGTCGACGTCGACGTCGAGCTCGAGCCGGACGTCACCCTGCTGCCGGGCACCCAGCTCCAGGGGAGCACCCGGGTGGAGCGGGACGCCGTCGTCGGCCCGGACACGACCCTGACCGACGTGCACGTGCAGGCCGGCGCCCAGGTGGTGCGCAGCCACGGCTCCGGCGCGGTCGTGGGGGCGGGCGCCGTCGTCGGGCCGTTCTCCTTCCTGCGCCCGGGGACCGTGCTCGGGGCGGACGGGAAGATCGGCGCGTTCGTGGAGACCAAGAACGCCCAGATCGGCGCGCACGCCAAGGTGCCGCACCTGAGCTACGTCGGGGACGCGACCATCGGTGAGCACTCGAACATCGGGGCGGGCACGATCTTCGCGAACTACGACGGGGTCAACAAGCACCGAGCCACCATCGGCTCGCACGTGCGGGTCGGCTCGAACAACTCGCTGGTCGCGCCGCTGACCATCGGCGACGGCGCGTACACCGGTGCCGGCTCGGTGATCCGGGACGACGTCGCGCCGGGAGCCCTCGGCCTGAACGTGGCGCCCCAGCGCTCGCTCGAGGAGTGGGTGCCCCGACGCCGCCCGGACAGCCCCGGGGCGCAGGCCGCCCGAGCTGCCCTCGAGCACCGGGACGACGGCACGACCACCCACGAAGACCCATCGTCCGAGCCGACCACCACCGAAGGGCACCGACCGCGATGACCGGGATCACCTCGCACGACGGCGAGAAGCGACTCGTGCTGATCTCGGGGCGCGCGCACCCCGAGCTCGCCGAGGACGTCGCTCAGGCGCTGGGGGTCGAGCTGGTGCCGACCAAGGCGTACGACTTCGCCAACGGCGAGATCTACGTGCGGTTCGGCGAGAGCGTGCGGGGCGCCGACGCGTTCATCCTGCAGAGCCACACCGCGCCCATCAACCAGTGGATCATGGAGCAGCTGATCATGGTGGACGCGTGCAAGCGGGCGTCGGCCAAGACGAT
>CAYQFJ010000082.1:0-12739 GCA_964416715.1 uncultured Actinotalea sp.
TGCGCTCGGTATCGAACCCCGGCGGGGCGTCGTCCACCCAGTCCAGATCAGGCGTATAGGCCACTAGGTCACCTGCCCATCAGTTGGTAGCGGACACTGTTCTCCATGTCCCGCACGAACTGCTGCGGGTCTGCGGTGTACACATCGCGCATGGATACGAGCGGGGCGGTGCGGGTGGGAGTGACCTGTCGCGCCTGCTGCGACGACACCACGCCACCCTCGGCCATCGGCAGCATCCCGAACCGGCGCATCGTCTCCAGCAGGATCGACATCGAGCGAGCTGAGCCGTCCAGCGGGATATACGCCTCGGCCACATCGGACCGGTCGCCCACCACGCGCCACGTGTTCGGCGGCACCGTCTGCGCCACCGGCTGCATCGGACGCAGCCCGCCGTGCCGCATAAACTCCAGCAGCCCGCCCTGTGCCTCGAACGCCATCACGAACGGGTTGCCCGGGTCGGTGGAGTAGACCTTCCGGCCGGGCGTCGCGTCGATCAGGATAGGGATACGGCGGCCGGTGTTGTCATTCACGAACTCGTCCACGTCGTCCTGAGCGCCCGACGTCTCCGCATCGAAGATGGTCTCGACCGTCTCCGGCACCGCGCCATAGGTGTCCGCCAGATCCTTCGCCTGCTTTTCGGTCAGACCCATGGCTTCGAGCTGCCGGATCAGCGCCTCACGTCCCCGTCCATACTGCTCGGTGAGGGACTCCTGCGTCTCACCGGCGCGGATGCCTGCGCGCACCTCAGCATCCAGTGCAGACTTGGCCTCCTGGATCTGCCGGGACAGTGCGCGGCCCGATGCGGTCACGCCCAGGTTCGAGGCGTCCAGGTCGTCCAGGCTGATCTTCGACCCGTCCGCCGAGTAGCCCACCTCGTCGATCGCGGCGGCCAGTCGCATGGTCGCATCGTGCAGGTAGGCGGTATCGATCTGCGGGTCCATGAAGTCGTTGAACCGGTCACGGGCGTCCTCGATGCCAGGGATCAGCGCCTCACGGATACCGTCCGCGGCCTCTGATGTGGTGTCGTCGAAGCCGCGCATCCCCTCGGCCATCTCCCGCAGCCGGTCCGGGGTGTCACCCAGGTCGATGCCCGGCAGACCCGAGATCTCCGCCGTGAAATCCGCGAACGCGGCGACAGCCGAGGCGAGCGGCCCGGCCACGAATCCGCCGAACGCCTCCGTGCCGGACGCCACCGCCTCCACGACGCCCTCGCCGAAGTCGAGCGCGCCATTCGCCAGCGCCGAGAGGAACTCCATGATCGGTCCACGGTTCGCGCTCACCCAGTCCGCGAACTCGCCCAGCGGCTCCGAGAATGCAGCAGCCAGGGCGGCCTTCATCCCGTCGGCGGCCACCTCGATGTTCCGCTTCGCCTCTTCCATCTTCGTGGCGTCGTTGTCCTTGAGCGTCTCGAACATGGTCTGCGCGGCGCCGGTGACACCGTCGAGCTCTTCGACCGCGGAGGACAGGTCCATCGCGAACAGAGCCTCGCCCAGGTCCTCGGCCTGCGTGCCGAACAGGGCGACGGCGGCGGCGTTGCGCGCCACCGGGTCCTCCATCTCGCGCAGGCCGTCGAGCACCTGGGCCAGTCCCTCGCGAGCACTCTCACCACCAGCGGCGATCTTCTCCGTCATCTCCTGTGCATTCAGGCCCAGCGCCTCGAAGCCCTGTGCGGACGACTCGGACGCATCGGTCGCGCGGATCTGAAACTCCTTGAGCGCGTCGGCGGCGAGGTCGCTGTTGCGAGCGCCCGCCTCCATGCCCTGGCTGATCAGACCCAGCGCCTCTTCGCCGGACAGCCCCAGGCGGGAGAACAGCGCCGGGTACTCCGTGAGCGTGTCGAGCAGGTCTTCGTTGCGGTTCACACCCTCGCGAGCACCGGTCGCGATCAGGTCGAACGCTTCGTCCGCGGACTTCACCAGACCCGAGGCGAGCATCGTTGTCACTGCCGCCGCCACCGGGCGCACGTCCTCATCGAGCACGTCCGAGATCCCGGCGAGCGACTCGATCACATGCTGCGCCTGCCGGGTCGTGGCGTCGTCGTCGATCAGGTCGAACTGCAGTGCGAGCCGAGCGGTGGACATGTTCGCCTCGACCGACTCGCCGAACGTGGATGCGTACGCCTCACCGGCCGCACGGGCGATCACGCCCGCCTCAGCCGCGTCCAGACCGGTCAGCGCCTGCAGCCGGTCCCGGGTCACCTCGGCGTTCAACCCATCCTGGATGCCGTCCATCACGGCCTTGCCGATCGCGACGCCGGCTAGCACGATACCACCCGCGACGGGAATGGCTTTCAGTGCACCCTTGATTCCGTCAGCGAGCCCGCCGCCAGCCTTCTCGCCGCCCTCGACACCGGCCTCGCCCGCCTCGTCGGCCAGGTCGCCCAGGGCGGACTCGGCCGGGGAGGTGTCGGCGTCGATGACCATCGACTCCTTGGCGGCCACCAGACCGTCACGGCGACGGGCGATCTGCTTGATAGCCGACTCGGCCTTCTTGATGTCGGCCGTGACTTCCATCTCGGTCTCGATGGAGTGCAGGTAGTCGAGCCGCTCCTGCACCTTCGACAGGCTCGTCTCGGCGCGCTCGATGTTCGCGTCCACCGTGGCCATCGTCTTGGCTGAGACGATCTTCTTACCCTCAGCCTCGACCCGGCCCATCGCGTCGAGAGCGCCCTTGGCGTCACCGTCGATCTTCTGCTCGACCGGCTTCTTCTCGATCTTCTCCGACTGGTCCTTGACCTTCTTGGCCGCCGTCTCCACCTGGTCGGTGTTGGCGGTAAAGAGAACCTCCAGTTCGGTGACGGTCGCCTTGGCCACGTCTCACTCCTTCCGGATGGTGAGCACGCGCCGCAGTCGCGACTCGGGCATGTCGAGCAGGGAGAAGATCATCGTTCGCACGCCCGGCCACGGTCGGTCCAGCACGGCAGGGTCGTACAGGTCCACGCCGAAGTACTGACCCAGGTCTGCCACCACGCACCGCCAGTTCGTGACGATGCCCAGCAGGGACCCGTCGATCTCGGGACCTTTGCTCGCCGCAGGGGCCGCCGCATTCTCCGGGCGCAGACTCTCCGGGACAGGGCGATAGTCGGGATACCATCCGTCCGCGTCAGGCTCACCGATGCCGTAGGGCGCCCAGTCCTCGGCGGTGATCAGCCTTTTGGGTGGTCGTCGTCGCCGCCCTCGTCGGACCGGGCCGGCTCCCACAGCAGGCGGGCCAGCCAGTCTGCGTACGTCTTGCCGCGCGCCCAGTAGAACACCGCGTAGTAGGTCATTCGGTCCACGGTGGCCTGCGGCACATTGTCCGCGACCAGCTGGTCGTAGACGGGCCCGAGCGCGGGATGGTCGTCGGGGCCGATGCTGTCGAGCACCTCCTGGACCTCGGGCGGGATCTCGCCCCGCACCAAGCCCAGGTTCACCTCGCCACGCACAGCAGCGGCGAGCACCTGACGCATCGCCCGCACACTCGGGGGAGGCACCGTGTAGGTGCGCCCCCCGAGTGTCAGGATCAGACCCTCGACCGCCGCCCACTCGCCGAAATCGACAGCGGCCATCGGGTCAGCCGCGAGTGTAGGCGAGCGCGTCGGACGTGCCGCCCGGGGTGGTGACCACGACGTCCACCTCACCGGCGGTACCGGAAGGCATGGTCGCGATGATCGTGGCCGCGTTGACCACAACCATCTCGCCCGCCTCCACCGAGTCGAACGTGAGGGAGGTGGCGCCCAGCAGCCCGGTACCGGTGACGGTCACCAGCTCGCCCGCCTGCGCCTCCGCCGGGGTGACCGACGCGAGCACCGGCTTAGTGGCGTCCCACCCCGCGAACGGGTTCTGGATTTGCTCGAACGGACCCTGACCAGTGAGGGTCACGTTGAACACCTCGATCTCGGCGTTGCCGGTGTTCTGACGGGGTGCCTCCACCCGGCAGGACGCGCGGCCGGCGTCTGTCGGGTTCGGGGTGCCGGTCTCCGGCTTGTGGTACCAGCGGACGTCCACGGTCGCACCGCCCAGGGTCGCCTTCGCAGCGGCCAGCAGAGCCTCCAGCTCCGGCAGGTACAGGCCCGTGGTCGTGGACCGGTTGCCCTGGATGGTGAACGACGTCGCGAACGAACGGGCCACCACAGCCTCGTTCGCGGCGCCCAGGTCGTCGTAGGTGGCCTGGTCCTGCGTCACCGGCGGATAGGTCGGTGCCCATGCACTGATGCGGCGGCAGGGCTGCCACGACGGGGACCCGGCGGTGCCCAGGTTGATGTCGATGCCGTACTCGAAGCTCTTGCCGAGCGTGGTGCCGGCGGGAAGGGGAACGACGCTCATGACTGCTCCTCGGTGGTGTTGGCGTCTGATGGGTCCAGCGGCACCGAGACGGAGCCGTAGGTGAATGCCGGAAGATCCGGCAGAACCGGCTCATCGGTGGCCGGGTCGTGCACCCGCTCAGGCAGCGGGTCGATGTGGTCGCGCGGCGGGGGCATGCCAGCCTCGCGGTAACGGTCAGCGGTCGACTTCATGTGCCCACCTCCGGGTTGTCGATGGTGACCAGATAGTTCTCGGACCGCTCCTCGCGGCCGTTGCCATCCGCGCCCAGCGGACCGAAAGACGTGCGCTCGACCTGCGACAGGCCTTTGGTGCGGGAGAGCCCCTGGAGGACCAGGAATGCGAAGTGCGCGATGCGGTCGGCGTCGTCCACGTCGTGCCTGGCGCCGCGGATGCGTAGTTGCACCCGGCGCTGTGGGGAGTAGACGTGCGGGTCGATGCCGCCGTAGACCCGTACCCCGATCGCGCGGTCCGGCTCGTCGGGGATGGACCCGTAGAAGATGCCCACCTGACCATCGGGCGTCGGCGTCGTGGTGGACCAGTGCCACCCCGGCACGCGCGCCAGCAGCTCGCAGACCGCGACCGTGACCTCGGCGTCGTTCACTTCAGCTTCGCCCCGACTTCCTTCACGATGAGCGCCGCCGGGTCCACCTCATCCACGGCGCGCTCCAGATACTTCGGCCCGCCGTCGTCGTGCTCGTAGTCGAGTCGCTCGTGCTGAATCCAAGCGTGCGGAGATCGGAACACCACGCGCACGTTCACGTCATCGACCAGCACCCGGCCCGACTTGCGCAGCGCGCCGGAGTCCTTCGGCGTGTTCTTCTTCGCCTGCTTGAGAACTTCCTTGGCCGCGTCGCGCACAGCCTCCCGAGCGGCCTTCTCTATCTCCGTCAGTTTCGCGTTGTGCTGCTTGACCATGGCCCCTCCCGATACCCTGTAGCGATGAACGCTCGTCTGTCCGTCGTCGCTGCCGTGCTGCTGCTCGCCGGGTGCTCTGCTGCGGCGGATGCGCCAGAGCCGAGCCCGCCGCCGTCGAGCGCATCGCCCAGCCCCAGCACAGACCCCACGACACCTGAGCCCTCGCCGAGCGAGACGGTCGAGGAAGTGACCGGGCCGCCCGAGCAGTGCGAGCAGGCGACCAGCGCGGGGACTGACGGAGATCCGATCGCGGACGCGGCCCAGGGCGCCGACCTGCCCGAGACGGTCACGCTGCACCTCGGCGTCCAGGTGATCGACTCGACCGAGATCGAGGGCGCATCGGAGGTAGTGGCACGGATCTGCTCCGAACCGCTCACCGACGACGACCTGCGAGAGAGCGCAACCGCCATCGCCCGCGCCGTCTACGTCGCGGACGCTGGCGCCGACATCACCCGCTTCGTCGTTACCTCATGGGTGCCGGACGGTGACAGCATCCAGGAGGATGCCTCGGTACATGTGGACAGCTTCGGGGACTACCTGTGGGAGTCCGACACGGCGCCCCTCGACGCGCACTGGACTAGGTGAGCCGCAGCAGCAGGTAGGCGTCCAGCGGCGGATCGTTGCGGTTGATCGCCGCAGTCAGCACCTCAGCCTCCCGCTCGTACGCATCGCCCAGCCACACGGTCACCAGCGAACCCAGCGGCACATTCTCCGGCAGGGGCAGCGTCACCCGAGTGGAGGACACCACCTCGGTGCCGTCCGCGGTGCGCACCACCGTCTGCTCGTCAAGCACCTCAGCGGCCAACTCGCGCGGCGGGCCATACGTGCTGCCCATCCCGCCGCTGCTGACCAGGTCCCGGACGCTGACCTTGTGCGGGTAGAAGAACGCCCCCCAGGTCACGAGCACTCCTCCGGGGGCCAGATGCGGCGCGTGATCGTGGACTCAGGGAACGAGCCCACCGGTCGCCCCGGGGATGTGGCCACACCGCACAGGGACCGCAGCGCCGCTCGGTCATCCTCGCCGAACGCGGACCTGTAGTCGGCCCACGAGATCGACGTGCCGTTACGGGACTGCTGACGCATCCGACCCATGCCCGGCGCCGGCAACTCGGCAGCCACACCATGCAGGATGGCCAGAGCGTCATAGAACCTCTGGTCGTCAGAGGTCAGGTCGTCGATACAGGGGGCGATGGAGCGTGCTGTGGCGATCAGGCGACGCGCGACTTTCTCATCCACGCCGTCCAGGTCGTCCGGTCGGATCATCTCCACCGCCCCCTCTCGACTACTTCTTGCCCGCCGGCTTGGCGGGCGCCTTCTTCTCGACCGGCGCCGAGGCCACGCGCTCCACGTACCCCTCAGCCACCAGACGCTTGACGTCAGCCTCCGGCACCCCGGTGGGCAGCAGGTCGCCGCGGGCCAGGTACTGGTCCCGCAGCTTCCCGCTGTCCACCTTCACAGGAGCGACGATCAACTGGGCGGTCACCCTGTGGGCCACGATCAGATCCCGGTGTTCGTGAGCTTGATCGCAGCCTTCGGCTCCCGCACCACCGGCACGGTCACGCGACGGGCGCGCAGCTTGTACCGGTCGTGGTCGTCGTCACGGATCGACTTGGTCTCCACGCCGACACCGCCGACGCGGGAGTAGCCCGGGCCGCCGATGTTCTCGTCAGCCATGCCGCCGAGCTGGGTGGTGTCCAGCAGGATCGGGTCGGTCGCCGGGACGTGCGGGGAGGTCAGCCAGGTCACGCCCAGCACGTTCGGCCAGGTGCCGTTCACGACCGGGTTCGCGCCCTCGCGAGGCAGGAGCCCGCCCTTCACGAACAGGGACATGACCTTCGCCCACTGAGCGCCAGTCAGGACGATGGTGTCAGGGTCGTACCCCTCCTCCAGGCCGATGACCTGCTGCTGCGCCTGCAGCACGCCCGAGACAATGGCGTCGCCCGAGGTCCACGCCCCGCCATTGGCAGAGCTCGAACCGGTCACGTCCCAGGTCTCGGTAACCTTCGAGCCGATCACGGTCAGCGCCGCCGAGTCCACGAACCGCACCGAAGTGTTCACCAGCTTCGTGAACGCCCGGTCCACCGGGTCCAGCTTGAGCCGGGAGATCGCCTCGTCGGTAACGATGGCATCCTGGCCCCACTTGGTGGTCTTCGCCGCGGCGATCTCGCCGACGCTCATGCCGGTCAGCGGGTACGACCCGCCAGGCTGGACGGCCTCCGGGTCGGTGGTCGTCTCCGAGTCCTCACCGGTCTCGTACAGGATGACGCCACCCACGGCCTCGTACCGGCCGGTGAGCAGGGCGTCCGCGATGTACGCCTTGTCCAGCAGCGTCCGCAGCCGCCGCGACAGGATCGACGGCGTGTTGAGGAGGTGGTGGACGTCGATGTTCTCGCCGTCGGTCGATGCCGGCGGCGCAGGGTAGGTGTAACCCATGATGTTTCCCTTCGCTTCCTGGCGTCAGACGCCGAGTCGAACTTCGATGGTGTCGCCGTCGCCGCCGCCCGTCAGGGCCCGGCCGATCATCTGGTCGAAGGTGCCCGACGCGATCGCGGCCACCTCACCATCGGCTGCGGACGTGACCAGACCACCGGCGGCGATCGTTCCGCCAGCGGTGACCTTCACGACGCCCCCGACGAGCACAAGCACCTTCTCGGTGTCCGCGGCGTCGTGAGCAGCAACACCGATCACAGCCTTGGAGACACCGCTGGTCGGAGTGACCAACCGGTCACCAGAGACGTACACCACCTGGCCGGCGGTGATAGCGGCGTCAGCGGTGAACGTAATGCCGACCGAAGCCGGCTCGAACAGGTGAGTGACGTCTGCCATCGCTCAGCCCTCCTTCTTCTCGTCGGCACTCCACGCGGCCGGGTAGGAGGAGTTCTCGGCGTCCTCCTGCTTGCCCGCGTGCCCGATCTCGGCGACCGGGACGGTGTTCTTCGGCATGGACTCCAGGAGCGACTTGGTGCCGTCCTCGTCCTTGTCGAGCTGAGCGCGCCACGCATCACGCGAGGATGCGGCGATCCGGCCCTCCTCCAGCGCGGCGGCAATGATCCCGTCGCGCCGCTGGGCGTCGATGGCCTCCATCGCCTGCTTGCCCTTCGCGGCGTCGGCCACGAGCTGGTCGTACACGCCCTTGTCGAGCACGGTCGCACCATCCGGGATGGCGGAGACGACGGCACCCTCCGGCTCCGTCTCGTTGTCGGCCTGCTCCGAGAGCGCCTCGTCGAGGGCTGCGAGCAGCTCCTCGTCCGACACGTCGGCATCGGTCACGCCGAGCCGCTCCCGAAGGCCAGCCTTGAAGTCGCCAGTCATGGCGGACTCCTTTCGGTTGGGTTCACCCGGCTCGGACGAGTCCGGGGGCATGGGGTCGCGACCGAACGCCGCGATCTGTGTAATGAGCGCGGAATCGTCCGCGTCCTCGTCGTCATCGACGAGCGGGACCACCACGATCTCCGGCTCCTCCTCGCCGACAGTCTCCGACTCACCCGCGTCAGGGATCACGGCCACACGGTCAGCCAGGCCCGCCTCTACCGCCTCTGCCGCGGTGTACCAGGTCTCCTCGGCCAGCAGACCCTTCCAGTCCGCATCGCCAGCCTTGCCCTGGTAGATCTCGATCAGCGACGCCTCGATGCCATCCAGCTTCGCGGCCGTCTTGCGCAGGTCGACGGCGGTGCCGAGAGTAAACACCCACGGGGAGTGGATCATCATCTGCGTACCCGGGGACATGACCGCCTCGTCACAGCCGGCGGCGATCACCGATGCGGCCGATGCGGCCAGCCCGTCCACCACGGCGGTCACGCTCGCCTTGTGAGCGCGCAGCATGTTCAGGATCGAGACGCCCTCGAACACCTCGCCGCCGGGGGAGTTGATGCGCAGGATGATCTGAGTGACCGAGTCTGACAGTGCGTCGAGCACCTGGCCGACATCCTTCGTGGAGATGCCCCAGAAGCCGCCCCACGAGTCGATCGGCCCGTACATGCGGATCGTCGCCACAGTCCCCTCGCCGCTCGGCGCCGGGGTGGTGATCGCGTCGAAGAACTCGGCCTTGGTCTTCGGCAGCGGCTTCTCACCCCAGAACCGGTTCGTGCGCTTGCTGCTCATGCGACCTCCTCGGTCTCGCCAGACCCGGTGAGGTCCGCACCTGCGCGGTCGGCGATCGACCGCGCCTCTTCCTTGTCGATGACAGCCGGGCGCGCCGTAGCCTCGTCCTTGACGGGCAGCTTGTACCGCTGACGTACGTACGCTTCGAGCTCGTCGTCCGGCTCGATCGCGCCGCAGTCGATCAGGGACTTGATCGCCTCGGCAGTGGCGGGCTGCTCCTCGCCGATGGTCGCCGGCACCAGTCGCGGCGCCGGTTCGGTCGGTCCGAAGTTCACGTCCACCAGATCCTCGACCACGTGCGCCTGCGCGGTGTTCGCGATGTGCAGGGCGACCGCGTTCAGTGACCCGACGAAGAACTCGGCGAACGTGGAACCCAGCGCCCACGAGCCCGTCTCGGAGCCGAGGTTCAGGAAGTGCGCCAGCACCGCTCGGGCGATCTGCTCGTCGTGGTACCGGATCGGCTTGTCCGTGTCGGTGCGGTTACCCGTCACCCCGACCAGCGAGAACTCCGCCTCCGCCGGGATCGACGCGCCCGCATCCTGCCCGGCGCGCACCGACTTTGCCAGCTTGAGCCCATCCTCGCGCTGAGCATCGACCCACGCCTGCGCCTCCGCGGCTGAGAGGTTCTCCGATGCCGGTGCACCCTTGTACACCGGGATGCCGAGCGAGTTGCGCTCCACCCCGACCGCCTGCGCCCGCAGCGTCCGGTCCTTCAGAAGCCAGTTCTTGTACGCCGTCCGCAGCAGCGACCGGCCAATCCAGTTAGCACCCTCGCGCTCGTTGACGTACACGACCAGCTTCTCGACCGGGATGCGCACGCCTCTGTAGGTCGAGCCGCCAGCGTCGAACTGCTCGACCGCGAGCAGCCCGCCATCAGCGGCGACATCCCACTTCGAGATCGTGCGCGGCGGGCGCCACGCGAGCTTCCGTAGACCGAACAGGCCGTCCGGACGCTGCCGGTACACCTGCTCGAACACCGAGTGCCCGAACACCAGCTCCAGCAGCGCCAGGCGCAGATGCTCGTCGAAGTCGAACCGGTCACGCGTCCGCAGCGGCGCCTTCGTCGGCTTGCCCTTCACCGGCAGCCCGAACGAATCCGCGATCAGGTTCACAACCGTGGGGCGAGCCCCTGCCGGGTCGATCATCCACGTAGTCCGCCGGATCGGAAATGTCACCGCACGCAGCACCGACCCGACCTGCGCATCCTCGTTGCGCATCCTGTCGAACACGTCGATCGACTTCGGCCACAGAAGCGCTGGGTTCGTCTCGTGCGAGTCGTCGGCTAGCGCCCCCCACCCTGGCAGCGACTCCCTCTGGTAGCCCGTCTCGGCCATGTACGGACTCCCCTCAGAACGATGCGGTCAGTAGACTTTCCTCGGGCGCTTCGTCGTCCCCGCCACCCAGCACGGCAGCGCGCGGCGGCAGCGGATGCTCCGGCTCCGGCTCCGGCTTCAGTGATGTCAGCGCATACAGCGCCCACGTCTCGGCACACACCCCGGCGATATCCACAGGCTTGGACTTCTCCCGCGACCAGAGGCGGTTCTCTGCGTACGGGTTGGCCAGGCCACCCTCGATCGCCAGGTCCACATCCGGCTGCTCGGTCAGCACCAGGTCACGGTCACGCATCACCCGGTCGTGCATCTGCCCAGTCGCGATCGCGCACGTCGGCCGGTCCATCTCGTGCACCGTCAACCCCGGGCGCGTCTCGCCATCCTCGGTCGTGTACTCCGCCTTCAGCAGCGGGATCAGCTCGATCACCGGGCAGCCCTGGCCCTGCAGCGCTACCTCACGATGCCCTGACTCGTCGGCCAGGTTCCGCAGGCACTCCACCGCCCAGATGATCCCCGGACGCTTCGTGCGCACCGTCACCAGCGGCCGACCATCCTCAGTCTCGACCGCCGCGGCTATCCAGGTCGTGGACCGGTCAGAGGACGTATCCACCGCCCACACCGTGCGGGCACCCTCCGGAATCCGCACGTCCGATGCAGGCACCTGGAGATCCTTCCAGTCCACCGGCTCGATGTACGGCTCGACCGTCTGTGTCACCCACTGGCAGAGAACCTCGATGCGCTCCACGCTCTTGTTCTTCGCGTTGCGAGCGGTTCGCATCAGGTTGTCGAGAGTCATGCCCGGCAGGTATCCCGCCGATGGGTTCGCCTGCGCGAACGCCTCGCGGTCGTCCAGCGTGGCATCCCTCTTCGCCGACCACTCGGCGATGAACCACTCGGCGTCCGGGTCGTTGACCGACTCGTGACCGATCGCGCGCACGTCCTTCAGTACGGCCGACCGGTACGTGCCAGCGTTCGAGAAGGCAAGCAGCATCGAGTCGAACATCGACGTCGCCGACTTCTCGATGGCCGACCAGCCCTCATAGTCGTACTGCTGACGCAGCTCGTCCAGGATCAGCCGGGCCGACGAGTATCCACGAGCACCCTCGAACGTTCGCGGCCGGTACACCGCGCCCTCATGGGTCACGAGCTCCGTCTCGCCATTCACCATCCGCGGCATCCGCGTGCCCGCCTGCAGCAGCGGCACCCGGTCGTAGGCGATGCCGACCTTCGGGTCGTCCGGGCCGCCCCACTGCCGGACCCGAGTCCACGGCTTCATCGCGATGTCGAGCTTCTGCGCCGCGCCGACGATCACGAAATCGCGGGGGTTCACCAGCTCCGGCCAGCGCACCGAGTCCACGTACAGGAAGAACGCCGCCAGGATCGCGGCCACCAGCGTCTTGCCGTTCTGCCTGGCCACGATGACCAGCGCCTTACGGAACCGGAGCGTGCCGTCCGGGTTCAGCTCCAGCAGGTGGATCAGCAGCCACCGCTCCCACGGCAGCAGGTGCACCCGAAGCACGTTCTCCGCAAACGCTATGCACTCGAACCCACGCGACGTCGCCGGACTCAGCGCGCAGCCGCACCCGCACGGGCCGGGCTCACCCTCGACCAGTGGGCGAGTAAAGATCCTGGGAGTAGTGAACCCGTGGGTGATGACCGACACGGCCGATCACCCCACCTCCGGAACCACACTCAACCCGGCGCGCATCTCGTTCAAGGCCTGCTGCGACTCCGATGCCTGCGACGCTGGGCCCGGCTTGGCAGGCACCTTCGGCGGCATCAGTTGCAGCGCCTCCAGGTACTTGAGGTACGTCGGCAGCGACGTGTTGTCGTTCGCCGGCACCTTCGGCCGGCCATCCTCGCCCGCATCCTCGATCGCCCACCGGACGATGGTTTGCCACTCGTCGATCCGGGCAGCCAACGCACGGGCTGCCGCGATCGCGCCGGCGTCGCGCTCCGTCAGGTGAGAGGCCGCCAGCAGCGACCGCTCCAGCGCCTCGGAGAGAGTCTCGTGCTCGAACTCAGCCACAGGGAGACCCTCCTCTCGCGCGCGACCCCCGGTCGACGACCCCGGGGAGAGAGGCCCGC
>CAYQFJ010000083.1:0-12658 GCA_964416715.1 uncultured Actinotalea sp.
GAGCGGCCCGACGCCGAGGCGGCCAAGGAGATCTTCGGCAAGTACCTCACGGCGGACCTGCCACTGCACGCCGACGACCTCGGGGTGCACGGTGGCGACCCGGCCGCGACGGTCGAGGCGATGATCCAGAGCGTCGTCGAGCGGATGTACGCCGAGTCCGAGGAGAACGAGTTCCTCGAGGTCACCTACGCGTCGGGGGACAAGGAGGTGCTGTACTTCAAGGACTTCAGCTCCGGCGCGATGATCCAGAACGTCGTCGACCGGGCGAAGAAGTCCGCGATCAAGGACTTCCTCGCCTCCGGGCAGCGGGGCATCCGTGTCGACCACCTGCTGACCGCGTGCGTCGACGAGTTCCGGGAGAACGAGGACCTGCCCAACACCACGAACCCGGACGACTGGGCCCGCATCTCCGGCAAGAAGGGCGAACGGATCGTCTTCATCCGCACGATCATCCAGGGCAAGGGCGGCAAGGAGAGCGGGCGGACGATCGACACCGTCACGCCCACCGGCCAGTACCTGTGACCCCCGTGGGCGCCGGTGTCCGCCGGATCATGGGGATCGAGACCGAGTACGGCATCGTCCAACCCGGTCGCCCGCAGGCGAACCCGATGCTGCTGTCCAGCCACGTGGTGCTCACCTACGCCGCGATGCGCGCGCCGGGTGGTGACGGCGGCCGGGCCCGGTGGGACTACGCGGACGAGGACCCCTTGGCCGACGCGCGGGGGTTCCGTCTGGAGCGGGCCTCGGCCCACCCTTCGCTGCTGACGGACGACCCGACCCGCGCCGCGGCCGTCGGTCCCGTCGGCCCGGAGGCTGCTGCGGCAGCCCGGGACACCGCCGGGGACACCGCGGCAGCCCGGGACACTGCGGCAGCCCGGGACACCGCCCGCGGTACCGTGCCGGCGACGGCCGACCGCACGGTCCCGGACGTCTCCGTCCTCGACGGGCAGGGTGACACCCACCCGGGGGACGAGCAAGGGGCGGCCGAGTCGGGCGGTGCCGAGCAGGGGGATACCGTCCGGGCCGGGTCGCAGCACGTCGGGCTGGATGCGTCCGCAGAGGCACGGCCGACCGTCGAGGACTACGACGACCCGGCCGCGGCGACCACGATCCTGGCCAACGGCGCCCGGCTGTACGTCGACCACGCGCATCCCGAGTACTCCGCGCGACGCGGTGCTGTGGGACCAGGCCGGGGAACGGGTCATGCTCGCCGCGCTGCGCACGATGGCCGACAGCCCCGCCCTGCCCGACGTCGTGCTGTACAAGAACAACATCGACGGCAAGGGGGCGTCGTACGGCACCCACGAGAACTACCTGGTGGACCGCGGCGTGCCGTTCGGCGACCTCGTGGACGTGCTCATCCCCTTCCTGGTGACCCGTCAGGTCTTCACCGGCTCGGGCCGGGTGGGCCTGGGGCAGACCGGGCAGGGCGCGGGGTTCCAGCTCTCCCAGCGCGCCGACTACATCGAGGCCGAGGTGGGCCTGGAGACCACACTGCGCCGGCCGATCGTCAACACCCGCGACGAGCCGCACGCCGACCGCAGGCGCTGGCGCCGCCTGCACCTGATCATCGGTGACGCGACGCACCTGGAGGTGGCCACCTTCCTGCGGCTCGGCACCACGTCGCTGGTGCTCGGGCTGGCGGAGGCCGCAGTGCGTTCACTGCGGCTGGCGAGCGCCGTCGTCGGGCTGCGGCCTGCCGATCCGGTGGGCGCGGTGCGGCAGGTGAGCCGGGACCTGAGCCTCACCGCGAAGATCGAGCTCGCGGACGGGCGGCGGATGACGGCGATCGAGGTCCAGCGGGCTTACCTGGACGCGGTACGCGCGTGGCTCGAGGCGACGGACGGGTCGCTCGACGAGGACACCGTCGAGGTCATGGACCGCTGGGCATCGGTGCTCGAGCGGCTCGAGACGGACCCGATGTCCTGCGCCCGCGAGGTCGAGTGGGTCGCCAAACTACGGCTGCTGGACGCGATGCGCCGCCGCGACCACCTGGCCTGGGACAGCCCGCGGCTCGCCGCGATGGACTTCCAGTGGTCCGACGTACGGCCGGAGCGCGGCCTGTACCAGCGCCTGCTCGCGGCGGGCGCAGTCGAGCGGCTGGTGACCGACGAGGAGGTGGCCCACGCCGTGGAGAACCCGCCGGCGGACACCAGGGCGTACTTCCGCGGGACGGTGGTGAGCCGGTACGCCTCCGAGGTGCGCGCCGCGAGCTGGGACTCGGTGGTGCTGGACGTGCCGGGCCTGCCGACGCTGCGCCGCATCCCGTTGAAGGACCCCTGGCGCGGCACGCGCGAGCACGTCGGTGCGCTGCTGGACGAGTGCCCGGACGCCGCGACGCTCGTCGAGCGGCTCGAGCGGGGCTGAGACCTCGGATCCTCGGGACCGCTCGGGCCGGTCACGATCGTTCGGGCGGGTCGGTGCCGGGCCGTGAGGTAACCGCCGTCGGCTCGTGCAGGACCACGTGCGTGCGGGGGCGCTGGGACAGGACGCCGGCCAGCGCGAACGCGGTCAGCCCTGCCAGAGGAATCACGAGCAGACCCACCCTGAGGCTGGTGGCGTCGGCCACCGCGCCGACGACGGGCGGGGACAGCAGGAAGCCGAGCCGCATGAGCCAGGACACGGCCGTCAGACCGGTACCGGGCCGGAGGCCCGGGAGCTCGTCCGCCTCGTGCATGGCGGCCGGCACCAGTGTGGCGACGCCGAAGCCCGCGACGGCCAGCCCGGCGATGGTTCCCGGGACCGTGGGACAGGCGAGCGCCAGACCCATGCCGACCGCAACGATCAACCCACCCGCCCGGGCCACCGAACGCTGACCGAACCGGTCCACCAGCCGGTCACCGAGCACGCGTCCGACGAACTGGGCGCCGACGAGCGCGACGTACCCCCAGGAGGCGACCGCGACCGCCGCGCCCAGCGACCCGGACAGGTACACCGCGCCCCAGGAGGCACCGGCGTCCTCCACCACGGTCCCGGAGTTCGCGATCAGCACGAGGGCCCCGAGCGCGACGATCGTTCGCATGCCCACCCGTCGGCGCGGACCGGCGCCGTCGGCCGTCGGTGCGGCGGGCCGGTGGTCGTCGCCGTCCCGGCCGGGCAGGCAGAACCGCAGCGCGACGAGGGCAACGACGCCGAAGAACGCTCCGGTGATCGCCAGGTGCACACCGCGGGGCAGCCCCAGGGCGATCGCGCCGGCCGCCATCGCGCCACCGGTCACCGCACCGATGGACCACACGGCGTGGAACGAGTTGATGATCGAGCGGCGGTACCGGCGCTGGACCCGCAGTCCGTGGGCGTTCTGCGCCACGTCGGTCACGGCGTCCACCCCGCCGGCGACGAGGAGTGCTCCGGCGAAGGCCACGACCGTCGGCGCCAGCCCGGCCACCATCACGCCCGCCGCGGTGAGCACCATCCCGCCGACCGCGACACGCGCCGAGCCGAACCGCCGGATGAGCGCCCCGGCGGCAACCCCCGCGGCGATCGCGCCGGCCGGGAACGCGGCGATCGCCAACCCGTAGGCCGCGTTGTTCAGCTCGAGGTCCGCCTTGATCTGCGGGAAGCGTGGCACGAGGTTGGCGAACACCGCACCGTTGGTGAAGAACAGGGCCGCGACCGCGACCCGGGCGTGCCGCTCGACGGTGCCGGGCACAGGACCGGTGCGCGCAGTCATGCGCTCGATCGTAGGGTCGCCGACCGGACCGATCTGCCCGACGTCCGCCGCGCACCTTAGGATCGGGAGGACGGCGGCGGTCGGCGTCGTCGACGCTCAACCGCCCGACCCAGCGCACGGGAGGTCATCATGGCCGGTCAGGAACGGCAACGGCAGCACCGCGAGGACGACGTCCCCGAGGACGCCCCCGCACCGGTCCCCGCTGCTCCGTCCACACAGGCCCGGGACACCGAGGTGGACGCCCTGCTCGACGAGATCGACGACGTGCTGGAGACCAACGCGGAGTCCTTCGTGCGGGGGTTCGTCCAGAAGGGCGGGCAGTGAGCCTCGATGAGTGACGCCCACGGGCGGCTGCCGCGCTCCTTCACGACGCCCGGTACGTCGTCGTTCCTCGACTTCCTGGCCACCCACGACCCCAGCCTGCTCCCGGCCCGCCTGCTACCGGCCGGCGAGGTGCCCCAGACGCCCTCGGCCACCACGATCGTGGCACTGACCTTCGACGGCGGTGTCGTGATGGCCGGTGACCGCCGGGCGACCGCGGGGTCGATGATCGCCAGCCGGCACATCGAGAAGGTGTTCGCGGCCGACGACTACTCCGCCGTCGGGATCGCCGGCACCGCGGGACTGGCCCTGGAGCTGGTCCGGCTGTTCCAGCTCGAGCTGGAGCACTACGAGAAGATCGAGGGAACCCTGCTGTCGCTGGACGGCAAGGCGAATCGGCTGGCCACGATGATCCGGGGCAGCCTGGGCCTGGCGATGCAGGGCCTGGCCGTCGTACCGCTGTTCGGCGGGTACGACCTGGACCGCGGCGTCGGGCGGATCTTCTCCTACGACGTCACCGGCGGCCGGTACGAGGAGACCGAGTTCCACGCCGTCGGCTCGGGGTCGGTCTTCGCCCGCGGGTCGCTCAAGAAGCTGTGGTGGCCGCAGATGAGGGAGGCGGACGCCGTGCGCACCGCAGTGCACGCGATGGTCGACGCCGCCGACGACGACTCCGCCACCGGTGGGCCCGACGCCACGCGCAAGATCTGGCCGGTGGTCGCCACGGTGACCGCGGAGGGCTACCAGCGGGTCCCGGACGCCACGCTCGCGCAGGTCGTGGCGGAGGTCGAGGGCGTGCGACGGGCCACCGACGCACCGGGAGGCGGTTCGCGATGAGCATGCCGTTCTACGTCTCGCCCGAGCAGCTCATGAAGGACCGGGCCGACTACGCGCGCAAGGGGATCGCGCGCGGTCGTTCGGTTGTCGTGCTCGCCTACGACGACGGGATCGTGTTCGCGACCGAGAACCCGTCCCGGGCGCTGCACAAGATCTCCGAGATCTACGACCGGATCGCCCTGGGAGCCGTCGGCAAGTACAACGAGTTCGAGAACCTGCGGGTGGCGGGTGTGCGCTACGCCGATCTGCGCGGGTACTCCTACGACCGGGCGGACGTCAACGCCCGTGGGCTCGCGAACGCCTACGCGCAGACCCTCGGGACCGTTTTCACCACCGAGTCCAAGCCGCTGGAGGTCGAGCTCGTCGTCGCCGAGGTCGGCGCCACGTCGGCGGACGACCAGATCTACCGGATCTCCTACGACGGCTCGGTCGCCGACGAGCACGGCCACGTGGTCATGGGTGGTCAGGCCGAGCGGCTCGCCGAGCGGCTGGAGGAGGGTTGGGAGCCGGGGATGGACCTGGCCTCCGCCGTCCGGCTCGCCGTCCAGGTGCTCGGCAGCGACGCGGAGGACGGACCGCGGATGGCCGAACCGGCGCAGCTCGAGGTCGGTGCGCTCGACCGGACCCGCCCGCGCCGGGCGTTCCGCCGGCTGAACGCCGCACAGCTCGCCGAGATGCTGCCACCGTCCGACGACGGTGCCGACGCGAACCACGCCGAGGGCGCCGACGGCGAGCAGGGCTGAGCCGTGGACCGGCGGATCTTCGGCCTGGAGACGGAGTACGGCGTCATGTGCGCCGTGGACAGCGGTCGTGGGCTGTCCGCGGACGAGGTCGCCCGGTACCTGTTCCGGAAGGTCGTGGCCTGGGGCCGCTCCTCGAACGTGTTCCTGCGCAACGGGTCCCGGCTCTACCTGGACGTGGGCTCCCACCCGGAGTACGCGACGGCGGAGTGCGACGACGTCCGCCAGCTCATCGCGCACGACCGTGGCGGGGAACGCATCCTCGAGGGCCTGGTCGTCGACGCCCAGCAGCGGCTGGAGCACGAAGGGGTCCCCGGGACGATCCACCTGTTCAAGAACAACACCGACTCCGCGGGCAACTCCTACGGGTGCCACGAGAACTACCTGGTGCGCCGCCAGGGCGACTTCGGCCGGCTGGCCGACGTCGTGGTGCCGTTCCTGATCACCCGGCAGGTGCTCACCGGCGCGGGAAAGGTGCTCCCGACCCCGCGCGGCGTGCGCTACTGCCTGTCCCAGCGGGCCGACCACATCTGGGAGTCGGTCTCGAGCGCGACCACGCGCTCCCGGCCGATCATCAACACCCGTGACGAGCCGCACGCCGACGCCGAGCTGTACCGGCGGCTGCACGTGATCGTGGGCGACTCGTCGATGTCCGAGACCACCACGCTGCTCAAGGTCGGGTCGATGGACCTGGTGCTGCGCCTGGTCGAGGCGGGCATCCCGATGCGTGACATCACGCTGGAGAACCCGATGCGGGCGATCCGGGAGATCAGTCACGACCCGACCGGCACCACCCTGGTCCAGCTCGCCAACGGCCGGACGGCGTCGGCGCTGGACATCCAGGACGAGTTCCTCGCCCGGGTCACCGACCACGTCTCACGCGAGGTGGACGTGACCCCGGTGATCAAGCAGACCCTGGAGTTGTGGGAGCGGGGTCTGCGCGCGGTGCGCAGCGGGGACCTGTCGCTGGTGGACCGAGAGCTGGACTGGGTGATCAAGCTGCGGCTGATCGAGCGGTTCCAGGCCAAGCACGGCGTCGGTCTGGACGACCCGCGGGTCGCGCGGATCGACCTGAGCTATCACGACATCTCGCGCAGCACCGGGCTGTACAACCTGCTGGCCGCGCGCGGTCTGGTCGAGCGGGTGGTCACCGACCTGGAGACGTTCGAGGCCACCGCGGTCCCGCCGCAGACCACCCGGGCCAAGCTCCGGGGCGACTTCGTCCGCGCCGCGCAGGAGGCCCGCCGCGACTACACGGTGGACTGGGTGCACCTGAAGCTCAACGACCAGGCGCAGCGGACCGTGCTGTGCAAGGATCCGTTCCGCAGCGTGGACGAGCGCGTCGACCGGTTGATGGAGTCCATGTGACCTCGGCGCTCCCCGCGGTGCGCCGGATCGTCGGGTCCGTCGCGCTGCTCGCCCTGGCGGGCGGCCTGGCAGCCTGCGGGCCCGGTCAGGTCGACGTGCCGGAGGTCGTGGTCACCGGGGAGCCGGGCGGGACCCCGGAGCTGCAGTACGAGGTCCCGCTCGAGGTGACCGAGCCGTACGTGGAGGTGATCTGGGCCGGCAGCGGGCCACGCGTCGTCGAGGGCGAGCCGGTCCTGCTGGACTTCTACGCCGAGTCCGGCGAGGACGGCTCGGTGATCAACGAGACGTTCTCCGGCGAGCCGAAGCCGTACCGGCTGAGCGTCGACACCGTCGGTCGGGACATCTTCGACGCGCTGGTCGGGCAGACGGTCGGGTCCCGGGTCCTGCAGCTCGTACCTCCGGCCGAGGGCCAGTCCTCCTCGACGGTGGTCGTCTTCGACCTGCTCCCCACGCGCGCCACCGGCGAGCCGGTGACACCGCGCGAGGGGCTGCCCACGGTGGAGCTGGCCGCCGACGGCGAGCCGTCGATCACCGTCCCGGAGGGCGAGCCGCCCGCCGAGCTCGTGGTCCAACCGTTGATCCGTGGGGCCGGTCCGCAGGTCGAGCCGGGTCAGGTCATCACTGTCCAGTACACCGGCGTCACCTGGTCCGACGGCGAGGTCTTCGAGTCGAGCTGGGACGTGGGCCGGTTGCCGGCCTCGTTCCCGATCGGGGTCAGCTCGGTGCTGCCGGGGTGGGACCGAGGACTGGTGGAGCAGACGGTCGGCAGCCAGGTCCTGCTGATCGTCCCGCCCGCCCTCGGGTACGGCGGCACCGACGCCGAGCACGCCGAGGACACGCTCGTCTTCGTGGTGGACATCCTGGCCGCCAGCGGCGGTCCGACGAACGGTCGGGAGGGCTGATGACGGTGGCGATCCGGGTGATCCCGTGCCTCGACGTGGACGCGGGACGCGTGGTCAAGGGGGTCAACTTCGCCGACCTGCGCGACGCCGGTGACCCGGTCGAGCTGGCCCGCCGGTACGACGCCGAAGGAGCCGACGAGATCACCTTCCTGGACGTGTCGGCGTCCTCGGGCGACCGGGAGACCACCGTCGACGTGGTGAGCCGGACCGCGGAGGAGGTCTTCGTCCCGCTGACCGTCGGTGGCGGGGTGCGCTCGGCCGACGACGTGGACCGGCTGTTGCGCGCGGGGGCGGACAAGGTGGGGGTGAACACCGCGGCGATCGCGCGGCCGGAGCTCGTCGCCGAGATCGCCGAGCGGTTCGGCAGCCAGGTTCTGGTGCTCTCGGTGGACGCGCGGCGGGTGGCGGACGGCCCGGCGACACCGTCCGGCTACGAGGTGACGACGCACGGCGGGCGGCGTGGGACGGGTATCGACGCGGTGGAGTGGGCCCGCCGGGCAGTCGACTTGGGGGCCGGTGAGGTGCTGCTCAACTCGATGGACGCGGACGGGACGACGTCCGGGTTCGACCTGGAGATGCTGGCCGACGTGCGTGCCGTGGTCCGTGTGCCGCTGATCGCCTCCGGCGGCGCGGGTACGCCCGAGCACTTCGTGGAGGCTGCCCGGGCGGGCGCCGACGCGGTGCTCGCGGCAAGCGTGTTCCACTTCGGCGTGCTGACGGTCGGCCAGGTGAAGTCCGCGCTGCGGGACGCCGGGTTCGAGGTGCGCTGAGCGGCTTCGCCGCGACTTGCGCTGCGGCCGCGCCTCTTCGTGCCTACCGGCAGGCTTCCGAGCGCCCTCCGCTCACGCCGGAGCGCAGTGCGTGCCCGATCTGTCCGCATTCTGACCGTGGCTCTCGCCTGATGTCGGTGGTCCGGGTTAGGCTTCGAACATCAGTTCTAATGATGGTCGGCCGGCTGAGGGGGTGGCGCGATGGCACAGGGACCCGGTGATGCGCTTCCGACGTCGTCGATCGCGGCCGCCGTGCGGGTTGCCGTGGGGTGGGTGCCCAGTTCGTGGGACGCGGCGACCCGTCACGGCGTGCTCGCCGACCTGGACCAGGCGATCGCGACCCTCGAGACGGTTCGGGGCGCCGTGCTGGTGGCCGAGGAGGCGGCGGACACGTGGCGGGGGTCGGGTGATCCGAACGTGGCGGCGTGGCGAGCCCGGACCGGTCGAACGGGCAAGCGTGCGGCGACCGCGCAGGTGCGTCGGGCGGAGGGGTTGGCGGCCGCGCCGCAGGCGGCCGAGGCAGTCACCGGCGGGGTCATCGGGTGGGAGCACGCGGTGGTGATCGCGCGGTTGGCGTCGAGCGGGTCTGAGGTCCAGCGAGCGGTGGTGACCTCTGAGAAGGGGCAGCGGGCGTTGGTGGGGATGGCCCAGAAGCTGGATGCGGACACGTTCGCCACCGCGGCTGCCAGGTACGTGGCTGAGCAGGATCCGCAAGAGCTGGAGCGGGGCCACGAGGCCCAGCGGGCACAGCGGTTCATGCACCTGACGACGACGTCGTCCGGCACGTTGCTCAAGGGCCGATTGGACAACCTGGCCGGTCACCGGTTGCGGCTGGCGTTGGAGGCGGTGACCCCGCGTCCGGGGGTCGACGATGACCGGGATGCGGCTCAGCGAGCCGCAGACGGTCTGGACACCCTCGCCCGAGCGGTTCTGGCCGATGTCGAGACAAAGCCGGGTGGGCACGTGCCGGCGCAGGTCACGATGATCCTTGGTGCCGAGGACTGGGCCGCCGCACGCGCCGAACGCGACCGGCGTCGCGATCAGGCCCGCGCGGGTGCCGGTGCAAGTGCTGGTACTGGCGGGGGTGCTGCCCGAGCAGGCGGGTCGGACGTCGAGCCCGTGCCGGTGAGTCCGGCGACGTTGGAGGATGGGACTCCGGTGCCCGGTAGTGAGCTGGCTCAGACGATGTGTGATGCGGCGGTGACCCGGTTGGTCATCGACGCCGAGAGCAGGCCGTTGGACATGGGGCGGGCCGAGCGCGTGTTCACCGGTCCGCGACGTCGCGCGGTGGTGGCCCGGGACCGGCACTGCGGATGGCCGGGCTGTCAGATGAATGCCCGGTGGTGCGAGGTCCATCACCTGGACTGGTGGGACCGGGACAACGGGCGCACCGACGTGGCGCGTGGGGTGCTGCTGTGCTCGTTCCATCATCACGAGGTCCACCGCCGCGACCTCCAGCTCCACCCGGCTGGACCAGCCGCGGTCGGGGACGTCGCGATGACCGCCTACGAGGTCCGCGACCAGACCGGAAGACTCGTCCACCGGACCAACACAACTGGTCAGTCCGTCGACGTGGGTGGCCGCGACGGTCACGGCGGCGGTGGAAGCGGGCGCGATGGTGGCGGTGGCGGTGCGCCGCCAGGGGCCGCGCGACCGGAGGTCAATCCAGCATCACCCGACCCGAGCCGACCACCCGACCCGAGCCGACCGTCCGAACAGGACGAGCTCGACCTCACGCGCGCCGTCGTGCTTGAGCAGGACGAGCTCGACCTCATCCGCGTCGGCGACCCTGTGACCGGTCGGGGTGTCTCCCGCTCCATGGTTGCCTGAGCCGGGAACCGTCGCGCGAGCCGACTCAGCACGGCAGGAATCAGCACGGGAAAGAATCAGCGCGGGAGGAACTGGTCCAGACGTTCGACGGCGGTGTCTGGTCCCTCGACAGTGACCCGGGCGTGGGTGCCACGGCCGAATGTGTACAGCGTGAGCTCGCCCACTGGGCCGTCGACCAGGACCTCCAGCTCCGGGTCTTGCCGCGGGGGCCGGTGGGCACGGAGAGTTCGTCCGCTCTCCTCGACCAGCGTGACGCCGACCGGGCAGCGTCGGTACATCAGTCGTACCGACTGGCCGAGGCGGCGCCAGAGCTGACTGTCGTGATCGGTGCTGCGGGTGCGTGCGGGTCGCGCTGCGCCGTCGGGGCCCGCACGGCGGACGTCCTCGGTGTGCACGTACAACTCCACGAGGTTGGCGGCGTCGCCGGCCAGACCGACCGGGCTGAACCGCGGCGGCCCGTCGCGAACCTCGGCGACGAGTGCGGCGTAGCTCTCCGGCGTCCGAGCGCGTGCGGCGCGCTCGTCGATCATCCGAGCAGTCCGTGCCGCGAGAGGGCCACCGTTCGTCCCCGCGGCTACCAGCGGCGACGCCTCCCGGAGGACGACGTGGGCCGCGAGCTGCTCGCTGGTCCAGCCCTCGCACAACGTCGGTACCCCAGGCCCCGCCTCGGTCAGGGCGCGGACCAGGTCGGCGCGCTCGAGCGGGGTCCACTGCACGGGCCCATCGTCGCATCGGTGGCTGCTCGGGGCGCGGCGGCTGCTCCGGTCGCGCGGACTGCTCCCGATCGCGGCGGCTGCTGGGGGGCGCGGCGGCTGCTCCGGTCGCGGCGGCCGCATGCACTCGACCCGAAGGCCAGGGCCCGCCGGGAATACGGTTGAGCCCGAGAGCGCTGCGCGTGAGACGCTGAGACATCCCCGCCCTACCGATGGAAGGACAGCCGTGCCCAGGCCCTCGAACCGATTCGAAGGCTCGGCCCTCACCGGTGGTGCCGTCCGGCGGGGGCTGCAGCTCATGGGTCGGGGGATGCGCGCTCACCCACGCGTCTACCTGATCGCCGTAGTCACCTCCGGGCTGTACGGCGCACTGACCGTCGGGGTGAGCCAGGTGCTCGGCGCGGTCACCGACCAGGTCGTGGTGCCCGTCATCGCCGGCGAGGCCGAGGCCAGGGACCGGCTCTGGCTCGCCGGGGCGGTGCTGCTCGGCGTCGCGGTCACCCTCGCGCTGTCGGTCGCCGGGCGGCGCATCTTCGCCGGCATCGGCGTGGCCAACCTGCAGGCGGACCACCGGCGCGCGGTGACCCGGCAGTACCTGCGGCTGCCGATGGCCTGGCACCGGCGCCACCCCACGGGGCAGCTGCTGTCCAACGCGAGCTCCGACGTCGAGGCCGCGACCGGGGTGTTCAACCCGCTGCCGTTCGCGCTCGGTGTGGTCGTGATGATCGGGGTCGCCGCCGTCGCGTTGTTCCGGGTCGACGTCGTGCTGGCATCCACCGCGCTGGGCGTGCTGCCGCTGGCCGTGCTGGCGAACCTCGTCTTCCAGCGCTACATGTCCCCGGCGATCACCCGGGCGCAGCAGCTGCGCGGTGAGGTGGCCGACGTCGCGCACGAGAGCTTCGAGGCAGCGCTGCTGGTCAAGTCGCTGGGCACGGCGGACCGTGAGGAGCGGCGTTTCGCCGAGCGGGCCGACACCCTGCGGGGCGCGAACGTCCGGGTGGGGCAGGTGCGCGCGGTCTTCGACCCGGTGATCGAGCTGCTCCCGGGCGCCGGGACGCTGGTCGTCCTGATGGTCGGGACCTTGCGCGTGGTCGACGGCGCCGTGCAGACCGGCGACGTGGTCGCGGCCGGCTACCTGCTGACCCTGATGGCCGTCCCGGTGCGCGCCTTCGGCTGGGTGCTGGGAGAGCTGCCCCGCGCCCTGGTCGGGCACGACCGCATCTCCCGGGTGCTCGACGCCCGCGGCGTCCTGGAGGACGGGACCGGCGAGCTGACCCGTCGTCCGGAAGGTGCCCACGTCCGCCTGGAGGGTGTGTCGGTCACCGTCTCGGAGCACGGGGGTGAGCACACGCTGCTCCGGGACGTCGACCTGGAGATGAGTCCCGGTGAGGTGGTGGCGCTCGTCGGCCCGACCGGCTCGGGCAAGAGCACGCTGGTGTCGCTGCTGAGCCGGTTGCAGGACCCGAGCTCCGGGACGGTCCGGATCGACGGCGTCGACCTGCGCGAC
>CAYQFJ010000084.1:0-12657 GCA_964416715.1 uncultured Actinotalea sp.
TGCGGGTGCTGGCGGGGTTGTTGGGGGTGGAGATGGGGGAGCTGGTCGACGCCGTGAAATAGGACGAACTACCCCGATCAGGTGAGAGATTGACCAATCCTGGCGTGTCGGACGCCAGGGGTACTACGGTCCGGGTCACAGCACCGGGTTCGTCGACAAGGGGCCGACGGGGGTGCACGAGGGGGCCTCCACACGTGGGCGCGGAACCAGTCGAGATCGACACCGCGGTCGAGCGCGCGGCGGCGAGCGCCTGGGCCAAGGCCGCACCCCACGGCGTGCCACCGGAGCACTGGCTCCCGCTGTGGCAGCACCTGGACGACACCAGCGACGTCGCAGGACTGCTCTGGGATCACTGGCTCGCGCCGTCGGCCCGTCGACTGATCAGTCAAGCTCTCCCTGGCGGCGATGCAGACGGGCGCCGACTGGTCACCTGGCTCGCCGGAACCCACGACGTCGGGAAGGCCACTCCGGCGTTCGCGATTCAGGTGCCGGTGCTCGCAAACCAGATGACCCGTGTGGGTCTGCACATCGGTCCGATGGTGCACACCGACCGTGCCAAGCTCCGGCACGAGCTCGCCAGTGCGGTGATCCTCGACCGTTGGCTGCGCACCCGGGCCGGGCTCTCGAGGTTCGACACGCGTCAGTTCACGGACGTGGTCGCCGGCCACCACGGCGCCTACCCGACGAGCAGGGCGTTGGTCGACGCCGATCGCGCCGTCGACCTGATGGGCGACGGACTGTGGCGCGAGGTCCAGGAGCTTCTTGCCGACCGCGCGGCGCACCGGTCCGGCGTCGTGCACCGCTGGCCGGACTGGGCCGAGGTCTCCTTGTCCCCGGCCACCCAGATGGTCGTCACCGGTCTGGTGATCATGGCCGACTGGATCGCCTCGACCGAGGAGTACTTCCCGCTCCTGCGGGTGGGCGACGAGCCGGGGCCGATCCGCGACGGCTCCGAATCCGGCGGCCGACGGGTCGACCAGGCCTGGCGGCGACTGCACCTGCGGCGAGGTTGGTCGCCGGACCCGCCGCCGGACGTCGGACGGTTGTTCGCGGATCGCTTCCCTCGTCTGGGTGGGCGACCGCGGCCCGTCCAGAGTGCAGCCGCACGGTTGGCCACCACGATGTCCGCCCCGGGCCTGATGATCGTCGAGGCTCCGATGGGCGAAGGAAAGACCGAGGCGGCATTCATGGCCGCCGAGGTGCTCGCTGCCCGCACCGGCGCGAGCGGGTGCTTCGTCGCACTACCGACTCAAGCCACGTCGGGAGCAATGTTCGACCGGATGCTCAGCTGGCTGGAACGGCTGCCAGGCAGCGACGGTCAGAGCACGCAGTCGATGGCGCTGGTGCACGGGAAGGCCGCGCTGAACGAGTCGTTCACCTCGCTCCCCTTCGACCGGGCGACGCCGCTGGTCCACGACGAGAGCCCTTCCGCGAGCACTGCCCGGGGTGAGGAACGGATGCGCGCCGTCGTGCACGAGTGGACCCGGGGGCGCAAGCGCGCAGCACTGTCGGACTTCGTCGTCGGGACGATCGATCAGGTGCTGTTCGCTGCGCTGGTCGCCCGGCACGTGATGCTGCGGCATCTGAGCCTGGTGACCAAGGTCGTGGTGATCGACGAGGTGCACGCCGCTGACGTGTACATGTCCCGGTTCCTCGACCGTGCACTGGAGTGGTTGGCCGCGGCAGGGACACCCGTGGTGCTGCTTTCCGCGACGCTGCCCTCCTCACGGCGGGTGGAGCTGTACCGCGCGTACGAGCGCGGGCGGCGGGCGTTCCTGGGCCAGGAGTCCGACGCCGACGGCTCGGACCCGGCAGGAGTGCTCGGTGGCGAGATCGGGTACCCCAGCATCGTGACGACGAACGAGGGTGGCCCCCAAGTGGAGCCGCTCCCCCCGTCGGGACGAGCCGCCGAGGTGATCGTCGGCCGTCTCGATGATGACCTGGGCGCCCTTGCCGATCTGCTCGAGCACGAGCTGCGCGACGGTGGGTGCGCGGTGGTCATCCGGAATACCGTCCGGCGGGTCCAGGAGACCGCCGAGGCACTCGTGGCCCGGCTCGGTGCGGACCGGGTCACGGTGGCTCACGCCCAGTTCGTAGCCGTCGACCGAATCGCGAAGGACGCCGACCTGCTGCACCGGTTCGGTCTCGAAGCAGGACCGGACCGGCCCTCCGGTCACGTGGTTGTGGCGTCGCAGGTGGTGGAGCAATCACTCGATGTCGACTTCGACCTCATGGTCAGCGACCTCGCCCCCGTGGACCTGGTGCTGCAGCGTCTGGGACGCCTGCATCGCCACGTGCGGGAGGACCGGCCAGAGCGACTGCGCGTGGCCCGCTGCTACCTCACCGGTGTCGACTGGGAGACCGAACCGCCGCTCCCGGTGCGTGGAAGCCAGGCGGTCTACGGCCGGTGGCCTCTGTTCCGATCAGCCGTGGTACTGCGTCCGCGCTGGGACCGCGGAACGATCCGGCTTCCAGGCGACATTCCGTCGTTGGTCGAGGACGCGTACGAGGGCACGGACTGCCCACCGCCGTGGAAGGACGAGATCGACCGAGCCTGGCGCAAGCACCAGGAGGACGAGGCACGACGCCGGTACACCGCGGACACCTTCGCCCTGCCGCAGGTCGGTACACCCGGATCAGACCTGTACGGGCTCTCGCACGGGTCCGCCGGCCTGGTCGACGAGGACTCCCCCAGTGGGCAGGGGTACGTGCGCGATGGGGGTGAAGCGGTGGAGGTCGTCGTCGTGCAACGAGGCGCTGACGGTGTGGACCGAGTCCCGCGGTGGGTCGATGGCGGCGGTGGGGAGCTCCCGCTGAGAAGCGCGGCCGTTCCGTATCCCCAGGCGCGACTGCTCGCCCGTTGCACGCTCCGGCTACCCCTGGCACTTGTCCACGGAGGGATAGTCGACCAAGTGATCGACGAGCTCGAGCAGGACTGGTTCGAGGGCTGGAAGCAGTCACCGTTCCTGTCCGGGCAGCTCGCGCTCGTGCTCGACGACGAGCGACGCCGTGAGCTCGCGGGGCACGAGCTGACCTACGACCCCAACAACGGGCTGGTGGTGCGTCGAATCGAGACGTGAGGGCTGTGGCCGCGACCTGGTGGCCGCGGCCACAGCCGCTCGAACCCTGCAAGCAGGGAGATGACGTCCCGGCGGCAACGGGCCTCGGCGTCAACTCGGATCACCCCTTGACATGGGAGCACCACGAGCAGGACGATACGGCAGCTGGTAGCTTCATGCGCCAAGGGGCCTTCGGCGTCAACTATTAGTAGTAGGCCGACTCCGGCAATGTCGGTGCTCGCGAGTAGACATCGAACAGCATTCACACGGCGGGGAGAGGCATGACGGAGCAACGCGGCACGTTCGACATCCTCACGGAACCCTGGGTCCATGTGCTGACGACATCGGGCCACAGCGAAGAACTCTCGCTGCTCGACCTGTTCCGTCGGGCCGGCGAGGTGCGGGAGATCGTCGGCGATATCTCGACTCAGGCGTTCGCCATCCTCCGCCTCGGCCTGGCGGTCCTGCACCGGGCACTCAAAGGACCGCGGGACGTCCGGGAGTGGGGGCGGTGGTGGGAGGCCGACAGCCTGCCGATCGATGCCATCGAGACCTACCTGGCCGAGCACCGTGAGCGGTTCTACCTGTTCCACCCCACGACGCCGTTCTTCCAGGTCGCGGACCTGCGAACCGCCAAGGGCGAGTTCTCCGGCTTGGAGAAGCTGGTTGCGGACGTACCAGCGGGCCACCCGTACTTCACGACCCGGATCGGCGCGGGGCTGGAACGGTTGACCGCTGCGGAAGCGGCGCGCTGGCTGGTCCATCTCCAGGCCTATGACATCTCCGGGATCAAGTCCGGGGCAATCGGGGACGACCGCGTGAAGGGCGGCAAGGGGTACCCGATCGGGACCGGCTGGGCCGGCGCGATCGGCGGCACCCTCGTCGAGGGCGAGACGCTCCGGCAGACCCTCCTACTGAACCTCGTGCCGATGGACCAGCCCATGCTCGCCCGGTTCTCGGCGTCGGACCGTCCGGCCTGGGAGGCTCCCCCGAGCACCGCCGCCCAGGCCGACGACCTCGCCCAACGGCCGTACGGACCGCTGGACCTGTACACCTGGCAGTCCCGGCGCGTGCGGCTGATCGGGGACACCGACGGCGTGACAGCGGTGCTGGTGGCGAACGGCGACAAGATCACGCCGCAGAACCGGCACCACGTCGAGCCGATGACCGCGTGGCGGCGCAGCGTCCCGCAGCAGAAGGCTCTGAGCCTGCCACTCGTCTACATGCCGCGCCAGCACGACCCCTCGCGGGCTCTGTGGCGCGGACTCGGTCAGCTACTCCCGCTGGCTGCGCAACGCGGCAAGGCGGACGACGGTCAGGACGGCGTCGCCCCGGGCGTCCTCGAGTGGGCCGCGGAGGCGCTCGAAGGCTCCGATCGCATCCAGCTACGCGGGATCGGCATGGTCTACGGCACGCAGAACGCAATCGTGGACGATGTCTTCGACGACCGCTTGGCCATCTCAGTCGCCCTCCTCGGCCAGAACGACGCCCGCTTGCCTGCTCTGGCGATCGCCTCGGTGGACGGCACCGAGCTCGGCGTCCGCGCACTGCGAAACCTCGCATCGAATCTCGCCAAGGCTGCCGGCGCTGGTGAGGACCAGTTCGAGGGGGCCCGGAGCCGGGCGGCAGAGCGCGCCTACGCGGCGTTGGACGGGCCGTTCCGGCGCTGGTTGTCCGCGCTAGACCCTGCGTCGGAGCCTGACGCGGCCCGGACAGCCTGGCACCGAGAGGCGTGGCAGATCCTGCGTCGTCTCGGTGACGAGCTGGTCGAGGCATCCGGCCCTGCCGCATGGACTGGGCGCGAGGTCGGTGGGCGGCGGATCACCGCACCAGAGGCCGACGCGTGGTTCTGGGCCGCGCTGAGCGAGGCACTTCCATTCCCCCGCCCGACGACGTCCGAGGAGGCTGGCGCATGAGCCAGGACACCAGCATCGAGCCGACCGAAACGACCGAGGGCGAAGGACCACCACCGCCCCGATCGGTCGGAGCACGGGTGGAGACCTTCGTCGGCCGACGGGTCAGCTCGCTGCAGAAGCAGTACACCCAGCAGCGGCCGACCTCGTACTCACGGGCAGTGCTCGCCCAGCTGCGCCGCGGCGTCGGGAAGCCGATCGGGGAACTGCCGGAACTGCTCGAGTTCGTCATCGACCCGGACGCACCCGCACCGCCCGGCGACGGGCCGTCCGCAGACGAGATCGCCGCGTACACCGCGATCACGCTGTACGCGGTGCACCAACAGTCCCAGCCCAAGCCGATGCACCGGCCGGGCCACAGCTTCGGCACGGCCATCGGCTCCTTGCGGTTCAGCGGCAGCGAGGAGAACCAAGGCGTGACCCGTCGATTCCAGGCGCTCGGGACGGCGTCGGGAATGGAGGAACTGGTTCACCACGCCCGCGGGCTGGTGACCCTGCTGCGATCCGCCGATCGAGGGTTCGACTACGGCCGGTTCGCTCGCGACCTACTCGACTACCAGAACCCGTACCGCGTGGACCGTGTCCGCCTCGCCTGGGGCCGGGACTTCTACCGCGTCGCCACACCGTCCCCAGCAACCACCGAGACCGAGGAGCAGTCATGAGCCGCACGATCGTCGACATCCACGTCCTGCAGACGGTGCCGCCGAGCAACATCAACCGCGACGACACCGGCAGTCCCAAGACCGCTGTGTTCGGCGGCGTCCGGCGTGCGCGGGTGTCCTCCCAGGCGTGGAAGCGCGCGACGCGGCTCGCGTTCGAGGGGGCCTTGGACCACAGTGAGCTCGGCGTGCGCACGAAGCGCCTGGTGGAGATCGTGGCTGCGCGGATCAAGGAGCTGGAACCGACCGTCGCGCAGACCGCGGACGAGCTCGCTGCGGCCATCGTGGCCTCCACGGGGATCAAGCTCAGCAAGGCCACGAGGAAGAAGACGTCCGGTGAGTCCGAGGACCACATGGAGTCCGGCTACCTCGTGTTCCTGTCCGAGCTCCAGATCGACCGCCTGGCTCGCGCGGCGTTGGAGCACGCCCCCGACGGGGACCCCGCCGCGCTCAAGGGATTCAAGGGCAAGGGCCTGCTCAGTACGGAGCACTCGGTGGACCTCGCCCTGTTCGGCCGGATGGTCGCGGACGTCTCCGACCTCAACGTCGACGCCAGTGCGCAGGTGGCCCACGCGATCTCCGTCCACGCCGTCGATAACGAGTACGACTACTTCACCGCGGTCGATGACGCCAAGCAGGACGACGAGGACGAGGACGCCGGAGCCGCGATGATCGGCACCGTCGAGTTCAACTCCTCCACTCTGTACCGGTACGCCACCGTCGACGTCGACGCACTGCGGAAGAATCTTGGCGACGACCTGGCCACGCAGCGGGCCGTGGAGGCGTTCATCCGGGCTTTCGCGGAGTCGATGCCCACCGGCAAGCAGAACACGTTCGCGAACCGGACGCTGCCGGACGTCGTCGTCGTCAACGTGCGCGACACCCAGCCGGTCAACCTGGTGGGCGCATTCGAGGACCCCGTGGTCCCGCGCGAAGGCCGCACTCGCCTCGAGGTGGCCGCGCAGCGGCTGGTCGAGCGTGCCGGTGAGGTCGAGGAGGTCCTCGGCCACCGGCCCGTGGCGACCTGGTTGCTCGGTGTCGGTGCAGCACGGACCGGGCTCGAGGCTCCGGTGCGCTCCGGCGGGCAGCCACTGGACGGTACGTGGTCCACCCTGGTCGAGTTGCCAGGCGCCGTCGGCGCCCTGGTGGGCGACAGGCTCGGGGAGAAGCCGTGACCGTGCTGTCCCTGCTGCTCGCTGCGCCGTTGCAGGCGTGGGGCAGCGAGAGTCGGTTCACCACCCGCGCGACGGACGACGCGCCGACCAAGTCGGGAATCATCGGCCTGCTCGCGGCCGCGAAGGGACTGCGGCGCACCGACCCGATCGAGGACCTCACCGGGCTGCGCTTCGGCGTCCGGATCGACCAGCCGGGTCAGATTCTGCGTGACTTTCAGACCGCACGATCGCTGGACGGCAGGGACGCGATGCCGCTGTCGCAGCGGTTCTACCGGGCGGACGCGCGGTACGTCGTCGGCCTGGAAGCCGGGGATGAGCTGCTGACGGGGCTTGCCGACGCGATCAGCAACCCCGTGTACCCGCTGTACCTGGGGCGGCGATCCTGCCCACCGAGCGAACCCTTGCGCCCCGTGCTGCACGAGGTCAGCCTCGAACGGTTCCTGCTCGACGAGCCGTGGCAGGCGGCCGAGTGGTGGAAGCGTCGGTTGCGCCACGACCCGATCAGGGTCGAGTACCGCATCGACGCCGATGGCTGGACCGGGGAGATTCCGGATCACGAGGGGGACACCACCCAGCGGGACGACCCGATCAGCTTCGACCCCGAGCACCGTCAGTACGGGTGGCGCACCGTCCGTCACGGGTGGATCGACCTAGCCGGCGCCGAACCGCCGCCTGCTGCAGAGCTCGGCCACGACCCTCTCGCCATGTTGGAGTGACATGTACCTGTCCCGCATCCAGCTCAACCCGAGACGCCGCGAGGCGCATCGTCTCCTGGGCAGCCCGCAACGTCTGCACGCCGCTGTGCTCGCTTCCTTTCCTGATCCTCCGACGAGAGACCGGGACGGCGACGCGCGGGTCCTGTGGCGCCTGGACACCGACGAGCGCGCCACGCTGCTCTACGTGGTCAGCCCTGACCAGCCGGACTTCGCCCACCTGGCCGAGCAGGCTGGATGGCCGACCACGGAACGAGGGCTCAGCAAGCTCTACACGCCCCTGCTCGACCGACTGGCCGCTGGTCAGCAGTGGGCATTCCGCCTGACGGCCAACCCGAGCCACTACCGCGAACCGCTCGGAGGTGGCCGCGCCAAGCGTTACGCCCACGTGACTGCCCGGCAGCAGGAGCAGTGGCTCGTCGAGAGGGCCGAGAAGAACGGCTTCCGTGTCACTTCCACACCGCATCCGGGCGTCGACGGCACCGATGTCGAGGTCCAGGACCTGGCGGTCACTCGACGGCTGAAGCACACCTTTTCGCGGAAGGGCGCGGCGTCCAAAGTCACCCTCGGAACTGCCCAGTTCGACGGTCGACTGGAGATCACCGACCCGAACGCCCTGCGCACCGCACTGCTGGCGGGGATCGGCCCGGCCAAGGCCTACGGGTGTGGGCTCCTCACGTTGTCCTCTCCGAGTTGATGGACATGACATGGCGAAGATCCCTGGAACGCGTCCGCCCGAGCTGTCGGAGCTAACCCGCGCGCAGGATCGGATGACGTTCCTCTACCTGGAGAGGTGCATCGTCCACCGTGACGCCAACGCGATCACGGCGACTGATGAACGCGGCACCGTCCACATTCCGGCGGCGTCTCTGGGTTCACTGCTCTTCGGCCCAGGCGTACAAGTCAGCCACCAGGCCATGGTGCTGCTCGCCGAGTCCGGCTCCACAGCCGTCTGGGTGGGTGAACGCGGGGTGCGCTACTACGCGCACGGGCGGTCCCTGGCACGATCCTCGCGGCTTCTCCAGGCCCAGGCCGAGCTGGTCACCAACCGTTCGTCCCGGCTGCGCGTCGCTCGGGAGATGTACGCCATGCGCTTCCCGGGCGAGGACACATCTCGCCTGACGATGCAGCAGCTTCGGGGTCGCGAAGGGGCGCGGGTGCGCCGCTGCTATCGGCAGGCGGCCGAGCGCCATGGGATCGCCTGGGGAAAACGCACGTACGACCCAAACGACTTCGACTCCGGTGACCCGGTGAACCAGGCGCTCTCGGCCGCCGCCTCCGCGCTCTATGGGGTGACGCACGCCGTAATCGTCGCGCTCGGATGCTCCCCTGGTCTGGGATTCGTCCACACAGGACACGTCCGTTCATTCGTCTACGACATAGCGGACCTTTACAAGGCCGACTATTCGATCCCCTGCGCCTTCGAGGTCGCTTCCGGCGGCTTCCAGGACGTCGGTGCGGAGACCCGCCGCGCGATGCGCAACCGTTTCCACGACGGTGCTCTGCTCGAGCGATGCGCTCGCGACATCAAGCATCTGCTGGTCCCCGACGAAGCGGATGAGGCTGAAGACAGCGGTGACGTGATCCGGCTATGGGACGGCGGTGACCGCACCGTCGCCGGCGGAGTGGGCTACAGCGAGGTCGACTGGTGATCGTGATCGTCACGACAGCCTGCCCCGAAGGTCTCCGAGGGCACCTGACGCGTTGGCTAATGGAGGTGTCTGCGGGAGTGTTCGTCGGCCATGTGACACGGCGCGTCGGCGACGAGCTCTGGGACCGTGTGATGGAGCTGGTCGGACAAGGTCGGGCGGTGATGGTCTACAGCGCACCAGGCGAGCAGCACTTCGCGCTCCGGAACCACGGGCACCACTGGACACCGGAAGACTTCGACGGCATCACGCTGATCCGTCGCCCACCGGGCGGCGAGTCCACGGACAGCCCTCCGCCCTCGCGCGGCTGGAGTGCTGCCGGCCGACGCCGCCGATACGGTAGGCGCTGACGGCTCGCCGGCTGACGACCCAGATGGTCAGAAGCACGGCTGAAGGACGTTGGGGACGCCCTCGCGTGCACGCCACGCCCGCTGGCTGTAGTCCCCTTCCCCCACTCTCCCGCGCTGGGAGACGACCGGGGCCGGTCCGTGCAGTTCGACCCGCCGCACTCATCCCCGCGAGCGGGGAGACGACCTGTGGCTGGAGCGCCGGGACCGGACGGGCCCGGGCTCATCCCCGCTCGCGGGGAGACGACCGTGAGCGTGCGGCGCTGCTGGCACGGGCGCTGGGCTCATCCCCGCTCGCGGGGAGACGACAAGACCGACCACGACCGGCTGCTCACCCAGCACGGCTCATCCCCGCTCGCGGGGAGACGACCTCCTCGCGAACGTGACCGGCTTGGTGTCCGGGGGCTCATCCCCGCTCGCGGGGAGACGACTCCCGGTGGTCCTCGCAGAGTCTTCTCCTTCGGGGCTCATCCCCGCTCGCGGGGAGACGACTCGGGCATGTCCGGCAGCGGCGGGGAGTCGGTCGGCTCATCCCCGCTCGCGGGGAGACGACGGGTACGCCACCTACTCCGACCTCCCGTCGGTGGGCTCATCCCCGCTCGCGGGGAGACGACATCATCCGCTCACCCATGGTGCCCAACAGTGCAGGCTCATCCCCGCTCGCGGGGAGACGACAGCCACGTACGATGCGTGACCAGGTTCGAGCCGGGCTCATCCCCGCTCGCGGGGAGACGACCCGCCGTAAGTGCACCGGTACTCGTCTTGCTTGGGCTCATCCCCGCTCGCGGGGAGACGACAGCAACTAAAGCTCGCATACTGAACGTGAACCGGGCTCATCCCCGCTCGCGGGGAGACGACATCGAGTCCGTCAGCACGACCGGTGGGACGATCGGCTCATCCCCGCTCGCGGGGAGACGACTCCGGGGGGCACGAGTTCACCCGCCACGGCGGCGGCTCATCCCCGCTCGCGGGGAGACGACGCGGTGCCGGGCGAGGGCGTCCAGGTCGTGCGGGGCTCATCCCCGCTCGCGGGGAGACGACTTCGTCCACGACACGACGATGTTCGAGCCCGACGGCTCATCCCCGCTCGCGGGGAGACGACGGAGTCGCGTGCGTCCTCGGGGTGCATCACCGGGGCTCATCCCCGCTCGCGGGGAGACGACCTGGTGGATTCCTCCGCGCTCGGTGACCGGGAGGGCTCATCCCCGCTCGCGGGGAGACGACTTCTGGGTGAAGATCTGCGCCGTGTGCGAGTCGGGCTCATCCCCGCTCGCGGGGAGACGACGCCACCGGTTTCGCACTGGTGGAGCACGCGCGGGGCTCATCCCCGCTCGCGGGGAGACGACGAGGCGTTCGACGGGTCTGCCAGCAGCGTGGCCGGCTCATCCCCGCTCGCGGGGAGACGACCCGTAGACGAGGGTCGCGCCCCCACCGGACGGGGGCTCATCCCCGCTCGCGGGGAGACGACGTACGCCGACCCCGTGAACGGGTCCGCCGACAGGGCTCATCCCCGCTCGCGGGGAGACGACTTCTGCCGGTTCGACTGTCCCACGTATCCCTGAGGCTCATCCCCGCTCGCGGGGAGACGACGCCCGCGCGCTGTGGGCCGAGGCCAAGCGACAGGGCTCATCCCCGCTCGCGGGGAGACGACGGCTCGGATACGTCGCGGACGGGTGTGGACGGCGGCTCATCCCCGCTCGCGGGGAGACGACGGCCAGGTGGTTGTGACCTCCGCGCTGGCCGAGGGCTCATCCCCGCTCGCGGGGAGACGACATCACGGCCCTGGTCGCCGGACTGGTGTGGTTCGGCTCATCCCCGCTCGCGGGGAGACGACCGCCCTGGCAAGCGGGCGATCCACCTGCCGGAGGGCTCATCCCCGCTCGCGGGGAGACGACGTCGAGCACCGTATCGCCGACGTAGGCAAGCTGGGCTCATCCCCGCTCGCGGGGAGACGACACGGGGCGTCACCTCAAGAGCGGACGCGGCTGCGGCTCATCCCCGCTCGCGGGGAGACGACTCGGACTTCGACGCGATGCTCGCGGCCGACGCGGGCTCATCCCCGCTCGCGGGGAGACGACGACCTCGCGAAGCTCGTCGGTGAGCCGCCGTGGGGCTCATCCCCGCTCGCGGGGAGACGACACGCGGTCCCCGGCGGTGTCGGTGCTGCACCGGGGCTCATCCCCGCTCGCGGGGAGACGACAGTGAGAGCAGGTTGCACCGCGGGCACGGGATGGGCTCATCCCCGCTCGCGGGGAGACGACTCGGGGGAACCTGGCTGTCCGTGGGGCAGGGTCGGCTCATCCCCGCTCGCGGGGAGACGACAACGCTCCGAAGTACGCCGAGGCCGAGCGCCTGGGCTCATCCCCGCTCGCGGGGAGACGACACTGCCAGGATCGCGTCCAACGCTTCAAAGGTCGGCTCATCCCCGCTCGCGGGGAGACGACCGGGCGGCCTCTCGGACCTGCTCCAGGAGCGCCGGCTCATCCCCGCTCGCGGGGAGACGACAAGCTGCTGTCCGGCACCCTGACCGGCGCGGGGGGCTCATCCCCGCTCGCGGGGAGACGACACCGGACGCTATAGCGCACGCTCGACTGAACGGGGCTCATCCCCGCTCGCGGGGAGACGACAGCATGGCGACCTGTGCGTGATCGCGGGTGCGCGGCTCATCCCCGCTCGCGGGGAGACGACTGGCTGACTGGGGGTGCGCGGTGAGCGGGCGGAGGCTCATCCCCGCTCGCGGGGAGACGACACGCGGCTGAGCCTGTGCCGCTCGGGTTCCGGAGGCTCATCCCCGCTCGCGGGGAGACGACAGACAGGAGCAAACGATGAGCGTGGACACCGAGGGCTCATCCCCGCTCGCGGGGAGACGACCGTGCCGACAGCGACCGCTCCTCGCGTCGATCGGGCTCATCCCCGCTCGCGGGGAGACGACCTCTTGCCCTGCTCGATCACCTGGGCGGTGCGCGGCTCATCCCCGCTCGCGGGGAGACGACAACCCACAGTTCCTGACGGATGCGTTGGGTGTGGGCTCATCCCCGCTCGCGGGGAGACGACCTGGCGCTGGTCGGGTCCACCTACGCGGGGGTGGGCTCATCCCCGCTCGCGGGGAGACGACAACCCACAGTTCCTGACGGATGCGTTG
>CAYQFJ010000085.1:0-12636 GCA_964416715.1 uncultured Actinotalea sp.
CGCACCTGCTGCCCGGGTCGATGATCAAGAACGACCACCGGGCCTTCGTCTGCCGCGAGCAGGACCTGCGGGTGGTCAACGTCGAGACCCCGTGGACCCGTCAGTACACGCAGGGCGAGCGGATCACCGTCCCGCTGAAGAACCAGGACGGCCAGTACGTCGCCGACGAGCGCACCCTCGACGAGCTCGAGGCCGAGGGCCGCGTCGCCTTCCGCTACGACGGCCACAACCCGAACGGCTCGCGCCGGGACATCGCCGGCGTGTGCAACGCGGCGGGGAACGTCGTCGGGCTGATGCCGCACCCGGAGCACGCCGTCGAGCCGGGCTTCGGCCCGGACAGTGAGCGTGGACCACGTACCGGCACCGACGGGCTGCGGTTCTTCACCTCGGTGATCGCCTCGCTGGTCGCCTGACCGCGCGCACATGCCGGCACCGGTGACGTGACCTCCGGGGTGAGCATCGACGTCGTGCCGTGGGAGGACGACGACGCCGCCCGGTTGCGCGCCGAGCAGCAGGCCGAGCTGGTGGTGCGCTACGACGGCGTCGAGGACATCGAGCCCGACCTCCCGCCGGACCAGATGGTCGCCACCGTGCTGGTCAAGGCCGACGACGAGGTGGCCGGCTGCGGGTCGTTGCGCGCGCTGCCGGGCGGGAGCCCCGGCGTCGGCGAGCTCAAGCGGATGTACGTGCGCCCGGCGTTCCGGGGCCGCGGTCTGTCACGTGCGGTGCTGGCAGAGCTCGAACGGATCGCCGTCGAACGGGGCTTCATGCGGCTCGTCCTGGAGACCGGCGTCCGCCAGCCGGAGGCGATCGCCCTGTACCGGTCGGCCGGCTACCGCCGCATCGCCAACTTCGGCCCGTACGTCGACGAGCCGACGTCGCGCTGCTACGCGCGCTGGCTCGTGCCCGACGCCGGGACCCGGGTCCTGGTGGTCAACGGCACCATGGGCGCGGGCAAGACGACGATCGCGTCCGCCGTCGCCGACCTGCTGCGCGAACGCGAGGTGCCACACGCCTGGGTGGACGTGGACGCGCTGTGCCAGGTGTGGCCGACGACGCCGGGGGACCCCTTCGCGCAGGGCCTCGTCTTCGAGCAGCTCGCCGTTCTCGCGCCGGGGCTGGCCGCGCGCGGGCTCCGGCACGTCGTGCTGCCGCGCGTGGTCGAGGACGCGGACGACCGGGAGCGGTACGAGCAGGCGTTCGACGGGGCCGACGTCGTCATCGTGCGGGTGGACGCGAGCGAGGACGTGCGGGTGGCGCGGTTGGCCGCACGTGAGCCCGAGGGTTACTGGCAGGACTTTGCGCTGGCCCGCACCCGTGAGCTGGCCGCGGTGCTGGAACGCCTGGACCTGGACGACGCCGTGGTGCTCAACGAGGGCCGCTCCAAGCCGGAGGTCGCGGCAGACGTGCTGGCCGCCGCGGGTTGGCCACGTCCGTAGCGGCGATCGGTCACTTGTAGAAGCCTTCGCGCAGGTTGATGCCGTGCTCCACCCAGACCTTGAGCGCCGCGAGCATGCCGGTCCAGCCCTCACAGTTGCCGAAGGCGGCCTTCGCGCCGTCCGGCGTCGGGAGCCACGCGGTCTCGGTGATCGTGACGAGGGTCCGGGTGTCGCCGTCGAGCGGTTCGAACTCGAACGTCGTGCGCGTGGTGCCGTCGTCGCCGGTGGTGGCTTGGCCCTGCCACTGGATCACGATCCGTCGGGGTGGATCGGCCTCGAGCACGGTGACCGGGAACGCCCCGGGGAAGTCGTGGAAGTCCCAGGTCACCTCCGCGCCGGCGACCAGGCGACCACGCGCCCGGCCGGTGGTGAAGTAGCGCGAGAGCTGGTCCGGGTCGGCGACGGCCTCGTAGACCTCAGCACACGGGCGCCCGACACGCCCGGACACGGTGAAGGAGAGTTCCTTGAGCTCTGGCGTCCTGTTCATGTTGTAGTTTTACAACATGTCGTACCCGGCTGACAACACCTCCGACGACGACCGGGTGTTCAAGGCGCTCGCCTCACCGGTGCGCCGCCGGATGCTCGATGCGCTGCGGGAGTCGTCGCACACGACCGGCAGCCTCTGTGCGGCCCTGCCCGAGCTGGACCGGACCACCGTGCTGCAGCACCTGCGCGTCCTGGAGCAAGCCGAGCTGGTCACCGGTCGCCGGCTCGGGCGCGAACGTCACCTGTCACTGGCGCCTCTGCCGATCAAGCGCATCCACGATCGGTGGATCAGCGAGTACACCCGGGCCGCCGTGGATCTGTTGGAGCGCCTGGGTGACGATGCTCCGGAAGGTCGGGCGTGACGCATGCCGGGTTGCCGGTCTGCGTCGCCTGAGGCACTGAGTTCAGCTCGCCAGCATGTCCCGCACCATCGGCGCCACGCGCGTCCCGTACAGCTCGATGGCGCGCATGGTGTGCTCGTGGGCCAACGACCCCTGGGAGATCTTCAGGCTGAACCGGTCCAGACCGAGCAGCCGCGCCGACCGGACGATCTTGCGCGCCACCGTCTCCGGCGAGCCGAGGAACAGCGCGCCCTCCGGCCCGGCCGCCTCGTCGTAGGACGCACGCGTCGGTGGCGGCCAGCCACGTTCGCGGCCGATCCGTCCGACGTACTGGCGGTAGTGCGGCCACACCTGCTCGGCGGCCTCCTCGTCGGTGTCCGCGACGTGCCCGGGGGAGTGCTGACCGACCGGTTGCGGGCCGGTGCCGAACTCACCGAGAGCCCGGTGGTAGAGGTCGACGAACGGCCGGAACCGCGCCGGATCCCCGCCGATGATCGCGAGCATCAACGGCAGACCGTGGCGTGCGGCGCGGATCACCGATTCCGGGCTGCCGCCCACACCGACCCAGGTCCGTAGCGTCCCGTGCTCGATCGGCGGGTAGACCACCTGGTCCTTCAGTCCCGAGCGCAGCCGTCCGGACCAGGTGACCGGACCGCCGTCGAGCAGCTTGCGGAACAGGTCCAGCTTCTCCTCGAACAGCTCCTCGTACTGCTCCAGCGGCAACCCGAACAGCGGGAACGACTCGGTGAAGGAGCCTCGTCCGACCACGACCTCCGCCCGTCCGTTCGAGATCGCGTGCAGCGTGGAGAACCGCTCGAACACCCGCACCGGGTCGTCTGACGACAGCACGGTCACCGCCGAGGCCAGGCGAATCCGCTCGGTGCGCGCCGCGATGGCGGCGAGCACGACGTCGGGCGCGGAGATCGCGAAGTCGTCCCGGTGGTGCTCCCCGAGCCCGATGGCGTCCAGCCCCACCGTGTCCGCGAGCACCCCCTGCTCCACGACGTTGCGGATCACCTGCGCCTGCGGCAGGAGGTTCCCTTCGGCGTCGTTGGTGACGTCCCCGAACGTGTCGATCCCGAACTCGAGCGTCATCGTCTCTCCCGTGGTCCGCGCCGGACTTCCGAGCCCTACCCTGCCGCGAATCTGCCGGGCGCGTGAGATCGCGCCGTCGCTCAGCTCACTGCGGTGCTGCCGACCTTGCGGCCGATGGCCATGTGCGCACCGAGGAACCCGCCGGCGCTCGCCGTCAGCGCACCCAGGTGCCCGAGCGCCACCCCGGCTCCGTGGCGCCCGCTGCGCCGGGCCAGCCAGGAACCGACGTACAGGGCGAGCGCACAGCTGTTGGCCGCCGCGTGCACGACACCGACGCGGTGCACCTCCGGTTCGGCGGCGCGCGACCACTCGGCCCACCCGGTCACCGCGGTCGGCGCGGCAGCGAGCACCCCGAGCCCGACGAGCCGCTGCGAGGCGCGCCGCGACCCGTCGACGGGGAGCAGGTCGAGCAGCCACGAGCTCGTCCAGAAGCCGATCGGCAGATCGGTCAGAAGCGGGTGCAGCGCGTGTCCCAGCTGGTGGCCGAGCAGCACCCGGCGACGGCGCGGCGTCGCGGTGAGCCGCCGTGCCGGCGGGGAGAGAGCCGCCACCACACCGTCCAGGCGCTCCTCACGCTCGACGAGCGCGGCGATCCGCGCGCCGATCGAGCCTGTGGTGCCGCCATCCGTAGGGCGGTCCGCGGTCATCATGCCTCCCTGCACTTCCACGGCCCGACGCCGGTCGCCGGGCGAGAGCTGCTGGTCTCGCGGTTCCAGGCGGAACCTTTCTCGGATCCTGCTACCCACGTGCCACCGGCGCATCCGGTCGACACCGAGGAGCCCATTCAGGTCGAGGTGCCGGTCACCGCACGCTCTGAGACCCTCGATACCCACCGCGGCGTCCATCGCACCGATGCGATCGGTCGAACGGCACCGCCTCGGTTCGAGCGCCATCCTGTCGGCGAAGGTGAGCGGTGTCATGCGATGAGTGGTCGGATTCCCGATGCTCCGGTGCTCTTCCCGGTCAACGTCCAGGACTGGCAGCACCTGACCTTCCTGCACTGGCCGTACGAAGCCGCGGCGGTCCAACGCCTGGTTCCCGACGAGCTGACCGTGCAGGAGTGGGATGGCGTGACGTGGGTGGGGATCACGCCGTTCTGCATGGCGCGGGTCCGCGCACCGGGCCTGCCACCACCTCCGGGGTGGCGTTCCTTCCCCGAGCTGAACGTGCGTGCCTATGTCCGCGGACGGGACGGGCGCGACGGAATCTGGTTCCTCGGGATGGTTGTGCCCCAGCTCGCATTCATCGCCGCTCTGCGCAGCCTCGGACTGCCCTACGTACGCTCCCAAGCTGCGGTGTCGGTGAACGGTTCGACCCGGGCCTACCGCTTCGGGACGCCGGCCTGGCTGCGGCCGCGCCCGGACGACTGGTTCCACGCGGTGGTGGAGGTCGGCCGGGCGCTCGACGAGGCGGAGTGCACGCCGCTGCTGGAGAGCATCACCGGCCGGTGGTCCGCGTTCCACCGGCGGGCACGAGTGCTGTGGCGCACCCCTGTCGTGCACCAGCCGTGGCGCCTGCACACGGCGACGGCCACCGGGCACCTCACCGCCCCGTTGCGCTGGGTGGGCCTTCCACCGCCCGCCGGGGAGCCGATGGTCCACGCGGCTCCTGCGGTGCACTCCCGGTTCGGCGCGCCCCGGCCGGCCTGAGCCAAGGGCGCGGCGCGGGTGCCATCACTTGGCCTGGTCGTAGCTCTCGACGACGGACACGGTGAGCGCGAACTCGACGGGGAAGTCGCCGAACAGGAGCCGACCGGCCTCATCGGCCGCCGCGCGCACGGCCGCCGCCACCTCCTCGGCCAGTGACGCGGGGCAGTGCACGATCACCTCGTCGTGCAGGAAGAAGACCAGGTGCGGGGCACCACCGGCACCCCCGTCGGCACCCGCCTCCTCGCCCGTCACCGGCCCGAGCTCGCGTAGCCGACGCCGCAGGCTCGCCATCCAGCACAGCGCCCACTCGGCCGCGGTCCCCTGGACCACGAAGTTGCGGGTGAACCGGCCCCAGTCGCGGCTGCGGCGTCGGGCCTGGCGCACCTGCTCGGCGTCGGCGCCCTCGCCCCGGGCGGCCTCGCGCGCGGCCTGCCACTCGTCGTCGGGCGGGGGTGAGGTGCGTCCCAGCCAGGTGTGCACGACCTCGCCGCGCTCGCCGGCCCGGGCGGCGTCCTCGACCAGGGTGATCGCGCGCGGGTAGGCGTCGGTCAGGCGCGGCATGAGGACGGCGCTGGGCCCGGTCGTCGCGCCGTAGATGGCGCCGAGCATCGCGTACTTCGCCTCCTTGCGGGTGGCGACGATGCCCGCGTCGACCACGCCCTGGTAGAGGTCGGCGTGCCGGGCCGCGGCGGCCATCGCTCCGTCGGCGGACATCGCCGCGAGCACCCGGGGTTCGAGCTGGGCGGCGTCGGCGACCACCAGGCGCCACCCCGGGTCGGCGCGGACCGCACCACGGATCGCGGCGGGGAGCTGGAGAGCGCCACCTCCGCTCGTCGCCCACCGCCCGGTGACCACACCGCCGACCACGTAGTCCGGGCGGAACCGTCCGTGGCGGACCCACGTCGACATCCACGCCCAGCCGTTGGCGGTGAGCAGCCGGGACAGCTTCTTGTACTCCAGCAGCGGCTCGACCACGGGGTGCCGCTGCTCGCGCAGCTCCCACTTGGCGGTCGACCGCACGTCCAGGCCGGCGAGCTGCAGGGCGCGCAGCAGGTGCGGCTGGGAGTCGAGGTTGAGGGTCGGCCGGTCCAGCGCACCGCGCACCTGCTGGGCCAGCGCGGCGAGCCGGGCCGGGTGCCCGCCGCCGGCGGGGCGCTCGCCGAGCAGCCCGGTCAGCAACGCGTCGTGCACGTCGACGTCCCAGGGCAGTCCGTCGGCGTGCATCTCCGCGGCGATCAGCGCGCCTGTGGACTCGGCGGCGAGCAGCAGCCGCAGCCGCCCCGGGTCGCTCGATCCTTCGACGGCAGCGAGCTGGCCGGCCAGCTCCGCGACGACGTCCGGCACCGAGCCTCGACCGCCGGCGCCCGGGGTCCGGTCGCCCGGCTGCACGGACCTGCCGGGGTGGTCCTCGTCGTCGGGCAGGTCGTCGAACAGGCTCGGCTCGACCGGTCGCGGCACGTCCGGGGTCGCCTCGTCCCACGGGCCCGACGGCGCCCGGGCGAGCTCGGAGTCCGCACACAGCACGCTGCGGCGCAGGATCGTGTGGCACAGCCGCAGGTCGTGGCAGCGGGCGACCCGCACACCGGCGGCGAGCAGGGGCGGGTAGCGCCGGGCGGTGTCGTCCCACACCCAGCGCGGGGCGGCATCGCCGGACTCGCGCCGGGCGACCTCCGTGGGCAGGTCCGCCTCTGCGACCTCGACCCGTCCCACCGGAGTCCCGTCGTCGGCCAGGTCCACCAGCACGACGACGTCGGACCGCGCCGGGTGCTCGACGAGCGCGACGAGCCCCACCGGATCAGGCGATGGTGACCGCGCCGTCCGGCGCCACCGACCAGGCCGGGTTGTACGCGACCTCCCACAGCACCCCGTCCGGGGCCGCGAAGTACCCCTGGTAGCCACCCCAGGACGCGCCGGTGGCCGGCTTGACGATGTCCGCCCCGGCCGAGATCGCGCCGGCCAGGACGGCGTCCACCTCGGCCTCGGACCCCACGTTGTGGGCGAGCGTGAAGCCGGCGGGGCGCAGCTCGGCGTCGGGCGGGAGCCCGACGTCCTCCCGCAGCGCCCGAGCGTCGAACAGCGAGAGCAGCAGACCGTGGCCGACCTGCAGGAAGACGACCTCGCCGGGGACCTCGAACGTTGGCGTCCAGCCGAGGCCGTCGACGTAGAAGTGCCGAGCGGCCCGCAGGTCCGCTACACCGAGCGTGATCAGGGAGACGTGAGGTTCCATGCCCAGGACAGTACGCCCGGGTGCCGACAGGGTCCGTCGCGTGCCCGGGCTACGCGGGTACGACGGAGCCGAGCAGGTGGGGCTTGCCGCTGCGCGGGTCCCAGAGGGCCATCGACGCGCCACCACTTCCGGACGCGCCACCCCCTTCCCGGTCCGTGCCGCCCTCGATGCGCACCGCGACCTTCGACGGCAGCAGCACCGGGCGGGCGAACTCCACCGACCAGGTGAACGCCTCCCCGCGGAGGCGAGGGCCGACGTCGGCCAGCGCGCGCGCCGCGGTGTACATGCCGTGCGCGATGCGGCGCGGGAAGCCGAACGCCTTGGCGGCGACGCTGCTCAGGTGGATCGGGTTGCGGTCCCCGGAGACGACCGCGTACCGCCGCGCGACGTCGGGGTCCAGGCGCCACTGCCCGGTCGGGACCGGCGGCGTGAACGCCGGGCGGGAACCCGCCGCGTCGGCATCGTGCCCGTCACCGCTCACCTCGAGGCGGTAGCCCTTGGCGAGGTAGGTGGACACGCCCCGCCAGACGACGTCGCCGCCGGTGGGTCCGACCTCCGCGACGACGTCGATGGAGACGCCCGAGCGGTGCGCGCGCAGACCGGCGGTACCGACGGTGACGTCCAGGTCCTCGCCGAGCGTCAGCTCGCGGTGCTGCGTGATCCGGTTGGCCAGGTGGACCATACCGAGCAGGGGCAGCGGAACGGTGTCGTCCGCCAGCAGCGACATGGCCAGCGGGAAGGCGAGCACGTGCGCGAAGCCCGGTGGGAGGGTGTCGTCGGCGGACTCCCCGACCAGGTGCTGGTAGGCGGTGAGGTGCTCGGCGTCCGGCCGAACGCCGCGGACCCGCAGCCGCGACGGGACCAGTGCGTTGGGCCGCACGGACCGTTCCCGCCGCACCGCCAGCGCCACCGACCCCGCCACGCCCCGTGCGTACACCCCGGCGAGCCCCGGGACCTCGTCCAGCTCCGTCACCCGTCCGTGCTCCCCCCGCTCGTCCTGAACCGCGCGAGTTTGGTCGGGATCGGTCGCTCGGAACGACTGATCCCGACCAAACTCCGCCGGGGGGAGGTCGCGGCCCAGGTTGCGAGGGGTGGGGAGGGGGCCACCTGGGGAGCCGGGGGTCATGCGCCCACCAGGTTCTGGCCGCAGACCCGCACGACCTGGCCGTTGATGCCGCCGGCCTGCGGGGAAGTGAGGAACGCGACCGTCTCGGCGACGTCGACCGGTTGCCCGCCCTGCTGCAGCGAGCTGAGCCGCCGCGCGATCTCGCGGGTCGCGAAGGGGATGCGCGCGGTCATGTCCGTCTCGATGAAGCCCGGTGCGACCGCGTTGATCGTGCCGCCCGCGTCCGCCAGGTCCGACGCCGAGGAGCGCACCATCCCGATGACGCCCGCCTTGGACGCGGCGTAGTTGGTCTGGCCCCGGTTGCCGGCGATCCCGCTGGTCGAGGCCAGGCACACGACCCGCGGCGTCGGACCCAACGAGCCCGAGGCCAGGACGGCCTCGGTGATGCGCAGCGGAGCGCTCACGTTGACCGCGAGCACCGGGTCCCAGCGCTCGGGCGTCATGTTGACCAGCAGCTTGTCCCGCAGCACGCCGGCGTTGTGCACCAGCACGTCGAGACGACCGTGCCGGGAGGTGACGTGCTCCATCAGGCGGGCGGCGGCGTCGTCGGCCGTGACGTCCAGGTGCAGCGCCGAGCCGCGTACCTCGTTCGCGACCCGGGCCAGGTTCTCGCCCGCGGCGGGCACGTCGACGACGACGAGGGTCGCCCCGTCGCGCGCCATGGTCCGGGCGATCTGCGCGCCGATGCCACGCGCCGCACCCGTCACGACGGCGACCTGCCCGGTCAGCGGCCGCTCCGGGTCCGCGGGCGCCTCGCCCCCGGCTCCCACCCGGACGAGCTGACCGTCGACGTACGCGGAGCGACCGGACAGCAGGAAGAGCAACGTGCCCAGCACCGACGGCGCCGCGACCTCGGTGCTGGCGTCGAGCACGATCCCGTTCCCGGTCGACCCGCCGCGCAGCTCCTTGGCCAGGGACCGCAGCATCCCGTCGACTCCCTGCCGGGCGGCGGCGACGGCGGGGGAGTCCGCGTCCTCGGCCGCGCGGGAGACGGTGACCACGCGTCCGCCCGGGGCCAGACCCCGCAGCGCGTCCGCGACGCCGAGCATCGGCGCGCCCAGGTCAGCGGGAGCCGAGGCCCCCGTCAGCACGATCACGATGGCGCCGAACCTGTCCGCGCGGGTGCCCTGACGGCGCACGTCGAGGCCGCGGTCGACGAGAAGGCGGGCGAGGGTGTCGGCGTCGGCCCCGCCCGAACCGACAGCGCCGTTCGAGCCGTTCGAGCCGCCCGAGCCGTTCGGCCCGCCCGCGTCGTCGGAGACGATCAGCACCGGGCCGGGAACCAGCGGGTCCCCCGGCCGGTGGCGACGCAGCACCGCGGGCCGCGGCAGACCGAGCCGCTTGGCGAGGGTCTTGGTGAACCCCGAGTTGACCAGGTCGACGTATCGGTCGCTCACACTGCCTCCAGGATCGCCGTGACGGCCTGGCCCCCGGCTGCGCACACGGAGATCAGACCCCGGGTGCCCGGCCCCTGCGCGGCGAGCTCCTTGGCGAGCGTGGCGACGATCCGCCCACCGGTCGCGGCGAACGGGTGCCCAGCGGCCAGCGATGACCCGTGCACGTTGAGCTTGTCGCGGTCGATCGACCCGAGCGGGCCGTCCAGCCCGAGCCGCTCGCGGCAGTACTCCTCGTCCTCCCAGGCGGCGAGGTTGGACAGCACGGTCGCTGCGAACGCCTCGTGGATCTCGTACCGGTCGAAGTCCTGCAGGCTCATCCCGTTGCGGGCCAGCAGCCGCGGTACGGCGTAGGTACCGGCCATCAGCAGCCCGTCCCGTCCGTGCACGAAGTCGACCGCACCGGCCTCGGCGTCGACCACCGTGGCCAGCACCGGGAGCCCGCGCTCGGCCGCCCAGGCGTCGCTGGCCAGCAGCACCGTCGAGGCGCCGTCGGACAGCGGGGTCGAGTTGCCGGCCGTCATCGTCGCGGGGGTGTCGAGGCTCTTGCCGAACACCGGCTTGAGTGCGGCGAGCTTCTCCAGCGAGGTGTCCGCGCGCAGGTTCGCGTCGCGTGTCAGGCCGCGGTACGGGGTGATCAGGTCGTCGAAGAACCCTGCCTCGTAGGCCGCGGCGAGGCGCTGGTGGCTGGCCAGGGACAGCTCGTCCTGCGCCTCGCGGCTGATCTGCCAGCGGGCCGTGGTCAGCGCCTGGTGCTCGCCCATGGACAGCCCGGTGCGGGGCTCCGCGGTGGTCGGGGCGGACGGCGCCAGGTCGCGCGGTCGGATCCGGGCCAGCGCCGTGAGCTTCTGCTTGGTGGTGCGGGCGCGGTTCAGGTCGAGCAGCGTGGCCCGGAGGGCGTCGCTGACCACGATCGGTGCGTCGGAGGTGGAGTCCACCCCGCCGGCGATGCCCGACTCGAGCTGGCCGAGCCGGATCTTGTTGCTCAGCCCGACGACGGTCTCCATCCCGGTCGCGCACGCCTGCTGCACGTCGTACGCGGGGGTGTACGGGGACAGCGCCGAGCCGAGCACGGCCTCGCGGGTCAGGTTGAAGTCCGCGGAGTGCTTGAGCACGGCGCCTGCGGCGACCTCACCGATCTGCTCGCCGGCCAGCCCGAACCGGGCGATCAGCCCGTCCAGGGCGGCGGTGAGCATGTCCTTGTTCGAGGACCGGACGTAGGGGCCGCCCGCGCGAGCGAACGGGATCCGGTTTCCCCCGACGATGACGGCGCGCCGCGCGCCGCCCTGGTTCAGCTCGGCCATGAAGACTCCCTTGTGCGTCGCCGTCCGGTGTCTGCAACCAACAGTACCTGATACTCTGAGTCCGTGAGCCGGACCACAGAAGAACCCGATGCGCCGGGCGCCGTCCGGGCCGAGGTCGCCCTGCGCGACGGCACCCCGCCCGGGGAGGTCACCGTGGGTGTCACCGTGGCCCAGGACGGGCGCTCCACGCGCTGGGACGACCATCGCGCCACCCGTCGCGCAGAGCTCGTACGGCTGGCCCGACGCGCGGTCCACCGGTACGGCCCGGACGTCTCGATGGACGACATCGCCACCACTGCGGAGACCTCCAAGTCCGTCATCTACCGCTACTTCACCGACAAGAACGGTCTGCGGCTCGCCATCGGTGAGGCGGTCGTCGCGCAGATGCACTCCGCGCTCACCAAGGCTGCCAGCGCGGCGACCGACCCGCGCGACGAGCTGCGGTCGATGATCGAGGTCTACCTGGAGATGGTCGAGGCCTCGCCGAACGTCTACTGGTTCGTCACCCGCCCGGTCGAGGAGAACGCCGCAGCCTCGTTGGGCAACTTCCTGGAGCGCGTCGGTGGGCTGATCGCGCGGCCGTTGGCCCGCGTGATGACCGAGGCCGGCCGGCGGGAGGCAGCGCTCGCCGACGTGTGGGCCGCCGGTGCCGTCGGGTTCGTCCGAGGCGCCGGGGAGTGGTGGCTGCGGCACGGCGGGCAGATCGGATCACCGAGCCGCGCAGAGCTCACCGAGCACGTGACCGCCTGGTTGTGGACCGGACCCGTCCCGCGCCCCGGTCACCACCGGGGGGACGGCTCGTCCGTACCGTCCTACGAGATCCCGGTGCCGGTGGCCCGGACCGGGAGGTTCTCCGAGCCTGCTGCCGAGGCCCCGGCCGTCGTCCGGCCACCGTCCGTCCAGAACCCCGACGAGGAGCGTCCATGACCACACTGAGCCAGACCCTTGCCGGCGCCGGTGCCGGCACGGCGCACGACGTCCCGAGCATCGACGTCCCGCACCTGGAGCAGGTGCTCCTGGGCCGGTGGGCGGACGTCCGTCGGGCGGCCCGGGCGATGCTCACCGACCCCCGGCTGCACCGCATCGACGGCCTGTCGATGGCCGACCACCGTGCGCGCGTGCTGGAGCAGGTCCGGATCCTGGCGTCCGAGGGCGACGTCCTGCGAGCGTTCCCCGCGGAGCTCGGCGGCCAGGACGACCACGGCGCGAGCCTCGCACGGTTCGAGGAGGTCGTCGTCGCCGACCCGTCGTTGCAGATCAAGGCCGGCGTGCAGTGGGGGCTGTTCGCGTCGGCGATCCTGCACCTGGGCACCGCCGAGCACCACCGGCGGCTGCTCCCCGAGGCGATGTCCGTGGACGTGCCGGGTGCCTTCGCGATGACCGAGATCGGCCACGGGTCCGACGTCGCCAGCATCGCCACGACCGCGACCTACGACGCCGCGACGCAGGAGTTCGTGATCCACACGCCGTTCCGCGCGGCGTGGAAGGAGTTCATCGGCAACGCCGCCCTGCACGGGACGGCGGCCGTCGTCTTCGCCCAGCTCATCACTGCCGGGCCGGGTGAGCAGGACGGGC
>CAYQFJ010000086.1:0-12446 GCA_964416715.1 uncultured Actinotalea sp.
GCCCCGGCGCCCACCCCACCGGCTTCACCGCCCAGCCGTAGCCCCACCGTTGCGTCCGAGGATCACTGGGCTATAGGCCCAGGACCCTCGGACGCAAGCAGCGGGCGCGTCGGCTCGACGGGCGGTGGCGCGCGCCGCGGCGTAAAGTCACAGAATGGTAACGGCGACGCGTGCACCGAAGGCGGAGACCCCGCCGACGAGCGCACCTGTGACCGAGCGGCCGCGCACGGTGCGGCTGTACGGCATCGACCTGCTGCGCTTCGTCGCGGCCGTCGGCGTCGTGGTCTACCACTTCGCCGCACGGTCCAGCTCCGCGTGGGACGTCGACCCCTCCCGGCACTTCCCGGTCCTCGGCCAGGCGTCGGTGTACTTCGTGCTCGCGCCGGAGATGTTCTTCGTGGTCAGCGGGTTCGTCGTGCTGTGGACCGCGTGGGGCAGGCGGCCCTCGACCGTGATCGCGGCGCGGGTGTCCCGGCTCTTCCCCCCGTACTGGGCCGCGCTGGCACTGACCGGCGCGCTGCTGCTGTTCGCCTGGCCGCACAAACCGGTCACCCCGGGCCAGATCGCGGTCAACGCGACGCTGCTGCAGTCGCTGTTCGGCGTGGAGCACGTGGACGGCGTCTACTGGACCCTCTGGGCCGAGCTCCGGTTCTACCTGATCATCGTGCTGCTGGTCGCGTTCGGGGTGACCCGGCGCCGGGTGATCTGGCTCGCGGCGCTGTGGCCGCCGATGGCGTACGCCGCGATGACGTTCGGCTGGACCGACGTCGCCGAGCTGCTGATCGGCCGCTACGCACCGCTGTTCGCCGGCGGGATGCTGCTGTTCGTCCTCTTCCGCGATGCGCGCCTGGGAGGTGACGGCCCCGATGAGCCCGACGACGCCGCTGCCCACCGGTCCGACACGGTCACCCGCGCAGACGGTCCGACCCGTTCGACCCGTCGCAACCGCGCCGTCGTCCCGAGCGTGCTGCTGGTCGGCAACGTCGCGCTCGCGGTGGCGCTCGGCGTACCCGCCCAGCAGAACCTCGTCGCGAGCTACAGCCGGTTCACCGCGTCCCCGGTGATCCTGGGCGCGCTGCTGGTCGCGTGCTTCGTCACGGTGGCGGTGGTCTCGCTCACGCCGGTCGCACGGCTCGGCCGGCCGTTCCTGGCCACGCTCGGCGCGCTGACCTACCCGGTCTACCTCATCCACCAGTACTGGGGGTTCTGGACCATCGACCTGCTGGACCCGCACGTGTCGCCGTGGCTCACCCTGGCCGCTGCGCTGGCCGTCTCCATGCTGCTCGCGCTGGCGATCCACTACGGAGTCGAGCGCCGCGCCACGCCCCGGATGCGCCGCTGGCTGGGTCGTGTGCTGAGCAGCAACCCGGTCAGCCCGGGTCCGGCAGCCCCCCGACCTTCCCCGGCGGGAGCGACCCCTCGGTGATCGCCGCCCAGAAGCCCGGGCTCCGTTCCGGGTCGAGCAGCACGGTCGAGCCGACGCCGCCGGGCCGGTAGTCCGGGTTGGCGATCGGCGGCGTCCCGGTGATGCCGTCCGGCCCGCTCGCGGCGCGGAACGCCAGCGCCAGCCGTCCCAGGTCGAGGACGTCGGTGCCGTTGCTCACCGTCAGCGCGTCGGTACCGGTGCGCACCAGCCGCACCTGGTCCGCCGGGCGGAACACGATGCTCGGGTTCGCGGCCTTCTTGGTCACCGCCGAGATGAGCTGCTGCTGCCGCCCGGCCCGGCCCACGTCGCCCTGCGGGTCGGAGTAGCGCATCCGGGCGAAAGCCAGGGCCACGGTCCCGTTGGTGACGTGGCAACCCGCGGTCCAGACGAGCTTGCTCTTCTCGTCGTTCACGTCTTGGTCCAGGCAGAGCTCCACCCCGCCGACGGCGTCGACGATCGAGGCGACCCCGGCGAAGCCGATCTCCACGTAGTTGTCGATCGTCAGTCCGGTCAGCCCCTCCACGGTGCTCACCAGCAGCGCCGGCCCGCCGACGGCGAACGCCGTGTTGAGCTTCGCGGGCCCGACGCCGGGCATGTTCTCGACGTACGTGTCCCGCGGGAGGCTGATCATCGCGGTCGGGCCCGACGCCGGGACGTGCAGCAGGATGATCGTGTCCGTCCGCGCGCCCTCGGTCGCGTCGTGCACCATGCCCTCGTCGCGCGAGTCCGAGCCGGTCAGCAGGTACGTGGTCCCCGGCGTCCCGGCGGCACCGGACAGCGCGTCGACCCGGTCGAGCCGCCCGTTGGCCCACAGCGCCAGCCCGATAGGCCAGGCCAGCACCGCCGCGAGCACCAGGACGAGCACGACGGCGACCGTCCGGCGGGCACGGCGCCGTCGCCTCGGCGCGACGGGCGGCCGCCCGCGGCCCGAGCCCCGGTCACCCTGCGCGGGCATGACGCGCGTCCCGCCGCCGCCCTGCCCGTGCTCACCTGCCTCGGCGCCCGGCCGGCGCTGCGGTGGCACGGTGGGTGGGGCGGGCGCTCCCGACGCCGGCTGGCGGACCGGGCGGGCGGGCCGGGACGGACGTGCGGCGCCCTGCGTGCCCCCACCCGCGCCACCGGCCCCACCGACCGGCTGCGCCGAACCGCTGCGGCCGGGACGCGACGTCGGGCGCTGCGTGCGCGGGGGAGCCGCGGGTGGCGGCGTGCCGACGGGGGTGGCGTCGTCGCCGGTGGCCGGCCGTCGCGCCGGCCGGGAGGGCCGGAAGCTGGGTGGGTTCTCGGGCATCGGCTACGTCGTCCCGTGGGGCGTCGGTCCCGTTCAGCCGCAGACGACGGCGTCGTCGGCCGGGGTGATCGGGTCCACGTCGGTCGTCGGCGCGGTCGCGGAGGTCCGGGCCGGAGCCGACGTCGTCGTCGTGCCGGTGGTGTCGGGTGCACCGGAGCCCGCGGTCGATCCGGTGGTCCCGGAGGTCGCGCCGGTGCCCGTCCCGGTACCTGACCCGCTGCCGGTCCCACCGCCCGTCGAGCTGCCGGTCGAGTCGTCGCCACCGTCCGCCGTCCCGGGCACCGGCGGCTGGGGGAACAGCGGCTCGTCGGCCGCGATCTTGGCCCAGACGTCGTCGGCATCGTCGGTCCAGACCACGCGGTTGGGGTCCGACGGCGCCGTCCGGTTCGGGATGGTCATGAAGGCGATGTTCTCACTCGAGATGCCACGGAGGCTCAGAGCCAGCCCGGCCATGTCGGGAATTCCTCCGATGCCGGCGCTCACGGTGAGCGAGTCCGTGGCGGCGTCCAGGAACCGCAGCAGCTCGGGGACGTCGGTGAGCAGGTTCTTGCTCAGCACCGTCCGGGCCGTCGCCGCGAGCATCTCCTGCTGACGCTCGATCCGGTTGAGGTCGGAGCCGTTGCCCAGGCCCTCCCCGGTGCGTGCCCGGGCGAAGGCCAGGGCGGTCACGCCGTCCAAGGTCTGCTGACCGGCCTTGAGGTCGAGGCGGGCCTTGCGCGAGTACATGTCGTTCGGGATGCACATGGGCACACCGCCCAGGGCGTTGACCATGGCGACGAAGCCGGTCATGTTCACCACGACGAAGTGGTCGATGTACACGCCGGTCAGGGACTCCACGGTGCGCTGGGTGCAGGCGGCGGCGTCGGTGACCTCGCCGGACTCCCCGCCGATCTGGTACGCGGAGTTGAACATCGCGGCCTCCCGCGGGCGCGAGGACGTCCCGTCGGACCGTTCGCACATCGGGATGTCGACCAGCGAGTCCCGCGGGATCGAGACCAGCTCCATCCGGTCACGGTCGGCGGAGATGTGCACGACGATCGTCGTGTCCGAGCGCTGCCCCTCCTGGCCGGGGTCGGTGACCAGGTCCTCGCTGCCCTCGCGGGTGTCCGAGCCCAGCACCAGGATGTTCACCGGCATGCCCTGGTTGGGGTCCTCGGGGTCGGGGGTCACCACCGGGGTCGGGCGGTCGCCGAGCAGGTGCTCGACGTCCGCGGAGGTGATGTTCCCCTGCAGGTGCGTGTAGGCGGTGGCCGCACCGACGACGCCGAAGGCCAGCACGGCGGTGACCGTCAGGGCGACGGCACGCAGGGCCGGGTGCCGGCGCGGCGCATCCGCGTGCTGCGGGCGCACCCGTCCCGGGCGGGTGGCATGGCGGGGACTCACGATCCACGAGCATAGGCTCGTCGGGCTGTCGGGCGGGGGACCTCGTGGAGCGGTCCGGTGGAGGAGTTGTGCAGGTCGCGGCGGGTGCGCGGCGGTCGTGGCAGGGGCCGGGCCTTCCGAGGAGACCGCCCCGGATCTGTAGCATGGATATCGATGGCCCCCGACCTTCCCGGGACGACGGCGTCCGACCCGTCCGCGCTGCCCGGCGTCTCCGTGATACTCCCCGTACGCAACGAGGAGCAGCATCTTCGCGCGGCCGTGGGCCGGGTGCTCGACCAGCGCTACCCGGGTCCGTACGAGGTGGTCATCGCGGTCGGTCCGAGCGACGACAGCACGCAGGAGATCGCCGAGGAGCTCGCGGCGTCGGACCCCCGGGTCACGGTCGTGGACAACCCGAGCGGGCGCACGCCGGCGGCGCTCAACCTCGCGGTGGCCGCCGCGCGGCACGACGTGCTGGTGCGGGTGGACGGGCACAGCGAGATCGGCGACGAGTACGTGCTCCAGGCCGTGCACGCGCTGATCGAGACCGGTGCGGCGAACGTCGGCGGGATGATGGTCCCGGTGGGGCGGACCGGGTTCGAGCGGGCGGTGGCACGGGCGATGTCGAGCAGGCTGGGCATCGGCTCGGCAGCGTTCCACACCGGAGGGTCTGCGGGTCCGGCGCCGACGGTCTACCTGGGAGTGTTCCGCCGTGTCGCGCTGGAGAAGGTCGGCGGGTTCGACGAGACGTTCATCCGTGCCCAGGACTGGGAGCTCAACCACCGGCTGCGCAAGGCCGGCGAGCTCGTGTGGTTCGACCCCTCCCTGGTCGTGACCTACCGGCCGCGCGGTACCTGGTCCGGCCTGGTCCGGCAGTTCTACCGTTCCGGTCAGTGGCGACGGCAGGTGGTCCGGGTCTACCCGGAGACCGCGGGGCTGCGTTACCTGGCGCCCCCGCTGGCGCTGGCAGGTGTGATCGCCGGCCTCGTGGCGGCCGTCATCGGCGCGATCACCGGCCCGCAGTGGCTGCTTCTCGGGGCCGTGCTGCCGGTGGCGTACCTGCTGCTGGTCGGCGCCGGGGGCGCGATCGCCGGTCGAGGGCTGCCGGCCGCCGCGTGGTGGCGGATGCCGGTGGTGATCGCGACGATGCACCTGGCGTGGGGAGCGGGGTTCCTGCGGGGGGTCGCCGGAGACGACGCGCGGGTCGCCGCCGAGCGCGGTGCGCCCGCCGGGTCACGCGTTCAGGGATGACGGTGCGCGATCACACGGCCTGAGCGCGCGGTCACGTCCCGGGTGCTTCGCCGACGACGGCGGTGAGGGCGGCGAGGAACCGCTCCGACTGGACGCTCCAGTCGAACTGCTGCCTCGCGACCGACCGGCCGGCGGCACCCATGCGCGCGCGCAGTCCCGGATCGTCCCGCAGCGCGAGGACCGCCTGGGCGGCCGCGGGCACGTCTCCGAACGGCACGACAATGCCGGCGCCGGCGCTCTCGATCAGCTCCGCGGCCAGGGGGAGAGGGGTGGTGATCACCGGGATCCCGTGCGCCATGTACTCCAGGACCTTGGTCGGCATGCTGATCCGGTAGTTCGGCGTGTCGTGCAGCAGGCAGACGCCGGCCAGTGCCCCGTCCATGGCCCCCAGCGCCTGGTCCGGCGGGAGGAAGCCGTCCCAGCGGACCGTCCCGCTCTCCACGGCGATGCGCAGGTACGGCTCGGTCTCCGGGTCGGCGGCACCGACCAGCCGGAGCACCAGCGCGCCGTCGGACCGGTCCCGCAGCGCTTGTCCGAGCCGGATGAGCTCCCTGGCACCTCGTGCGGCGGTCAGGGAGCCGATGTAGACCACGGACTCGGAGCCCGAGGGCAGCACCTCGGCCGGGATGCGCACGCTGTTGGGGACGACGGGGTGCAGCCTGCTGAAGCGTGCCTGGTAGGAGTGCTCGGCGAGGATCAGGTGCAGGTGCTCCTCCGCCCAGCGCTCGGTGCGTCGGATCTGGCGTGCGGCGAGGGCCCGGACGGCGCGCGGTAGCCAGGGCTTGAGCAGCACGGCCGCGGCGGTGTCCTCGTGCACGTCCCAGACCACCGGAGGCAGCCGCAGGCCGCGTGCGGCCAGGAGCAGCTCGGGATCGTGCAGCAGGATCAGGTCGTGGTCGGGGCCGTGGGTGCGCAGCGTGCGCCGGGCGCTCCGGTAGGCGTTGAGCCTGCGACGCCCGACTGCGCGGGCGATGTCGACCGTCGTCAGGCGTTCCTCGGGCTCCGGCGTGACGTCCCATCCGCGGAACGACGCGGCGTAGGTGACCGTCCAGCCGGCGTCGAGCATGGCTCGGATCTGACGTGCCCGGATGCGTGAGTCCTGCGGGTTGTGCACCGACGTCAGAACGAGGACGCGCACTTCAGCCCTTCCGCTGCTTCCTGGCCTTCAAGTCTTTCACGAATGCCTCGTACGCATCGACGACGTCGTCCGGGTCGCCGTCGGCCATCAGCTCGCCCCGCTCGAGCCAGATGCCCCGGGTGCACATCTTGCGGATGGTGGAGGCGGAGTGGCTGACGATGAACACCGTGCCGGCCTGACCGCGGATCTCCTCGATCCGCGCGGCACTCTGCTCGCGGAACTCGGCGTCTCCGGTGGCCAGCGCCTCGTCGATGATCAGGATGTCCGGGGCGACCGCGGAGGAGATCGCGAACCGGAGCCGCGCGGACATCCCGGAGGAGTACGCCCGCATCGGTAGGTGCAGGAAGTCGCCGATGCCGGCGAACTCGACGATCTCGTCGCGGTGCTCCTTGACCTGGCGGCGGGTCAGGCCCTGTGCCAGACCACCGAGCATGATGTTGCGCTCACCGGTCAGGGAGCTCATCAGCGCGGCGCTGACGCCCATGAGCGCGATGTCGCCGCGGGCGTAGACCTGCCCCGACTCCAGGGGCAGCAGCCCGGCGATCGCCCGGAGCAGGGTGCTCTTGCCGGAGCCGTTGCGGCCGATCACCCCGATGGACTCACCCTCGTGGGCGACGAAGGACACGCCCCGCACCGCGGGGATCACGTTGATGGAGCCCACGTGCTCGGTGGCGCGGCCCATCAACCGGCCGAATCGGGACGGTCCCGCCGTCGCCAGGGCATGGCGCCGCCCGCCGTAGGTGCGGTAGGTGACGTGGACGTCGTGGGCGATGACGGTAGGGCTACTCGCGGCCATAGCGACGCTCCGCTCGCCAGAACAGGACGGCGCCCACGACCAGGAAGATCAGGGCCCACCCGGCGGCCAGACCCCACAGGAGCGGATCCGGCCGGTACTCCTCCAGCATGCAGCTACGGACCAGGTTGAGGTAGACCGCGACCGGTTGGTACTGGAGCACCGCACTGATCCACCCGTGACCGGCGTAGGCCTCGATGCTGAAGAAGACCCCGGAGATGTAGCGCGCGAGCCGAACACCCAACGGGATCATGTTCAGGAAGTCACGCGACTCGGTGACCAGCCGCGCCGCGAGCATCCCGGCCCCGGTGCAGAAGGCGAACAGCAGAAGCACGGCGGGGATCGTCAGCAACCACTCCCAGCGCAGCCGTTCCCCGGTGAGCGGGAGCAGGACCAGCAGCACCCCCAGCGCCGGGAGCAGTATCAGGATCTCCGACAGCGAGATCGCGATCGGCAGGGCCGCCCGGGGGAACCGGATGCCGCGGACCAGGCCCTGGTGACCGGTGATCGACTTGGCTCCGGCCGTCACCGCGGAGGAGATGAACGTGAAGATGAAGATGCCGATGGTCAGGAACCCGATGAAGTTGTCGACGTCCTTGTCCGTGCGCAGCAACAGCCCGAAGATCAGGAAGTAGGTCCCGGCCAGGAACAGCGGGTTGAGCGCGGCCCAGAGCTGGCCCAGGTAGTTGTTCTGGTTCCGGGTGTAGGCCTTGGCGGACGCCAGCTCGAGGATGAAGGCGCGGCGTGACCACAGGTCACGTACGTACGCGCCGAGGCCGGGATTCTGGTCGACGCGGGTCAGGCCGTGACGAGCGGCGAGGGCTGCGGCCTCTTCCGCCGTCGCGGGAGAGCGGTCGCTGCCGCCCGCCTGCGTGGTCACAGACGGTGGGCCTTCTCCGGGTCCACGGCGCCGCGGGTGTCGAAGAAGCGACTCGCCTTCAGCGCGATCGCGTCGACGTCGTAGACCTTGTGGTTCTGCACCAGGATCACCAGGTCGACGTCGGCGAGGGCCGTCTCGAGCTCTGCGACCCGTTCGACGGGGTGACCGTTGGTGCTCCAGGTCTCGACGTACGGGTCGTGGTAGCGGACCGTCGCCCCGAGGTCCACCAGGGCCTTGGCCAGGTCGACCGCCGGGGACTCGCGCTGGTCCGCGATGTCCGGCTTGTAGGTGACACCGAGGAGCAGGACGGTGGCCCCGTTCGTGGCGAGGCCGTCGGCGTTGAGGATGTTCTGCGCCCGGTGCGCCACGTAACCGGGCATCGTGGAGTTGATCTCCTGGGCCAGCTCGACGAAGCGGAACGGGTACCCGAGCCGGCTGCGGACGTTGTAGCTGAGGTAGTTCGGGTCGATCGGGATGCAGTGCCCGCCCACGCCGGGGCCGGGGTAGAACGCCTGGAAACCGAACGGCTTGGTCTTGGCCAGCCGGATCACGTCCCACAGGTCGATGTCGAGCTCGTGGCAGAACCGCGCCATCTCGTTGACCAGGGCGATGTTGATGTGCCGGTAGGTGTTCTCCAGCAGCTTGGCGGTCTCCGCCTCGCGAGTGCCCCTGGCGGGGACGACGGTGTCGATGAACCGGCTGTAGAACTCGACCGCGCGTGCCGTGCACCCGGGAGTGATCCCGCCGACGACCTTCGGGGTGTTCTTGATGCCGTACACCGGGTTGCCCGGATCCTCGCGCTCGGGGGAGAACGCGAGGTGCACGTCCTTGCCCACGGTGAGGCCGCTGGTCTCCAACGCGGGCTGAAGGAGCTCCTCGGTGGTTCCCGGGTAGGTGGTCGACTCCAGCACCACGAGCATCCCCGCCTGGAGATTGCGCGCGACGGTCGCGGTCGCCGACCGCACAGGCCCCAGGTCCGGCCCGCCGTCCTCGGACAGCGGGGTGGGGACGCAGATGACGATGTTGGTCGCGCTGGCGAGCTCGGTCTCGTCGGTGGTGGCGCGGAAGCCGCCTTCGATCATGGCGGCGATGTCCGCATCGGACAGGTCGTCGATGTGCGACGTACCGGAGTTGAGACCGTCGACGACCGTCTGGTTCACGTCGAAGCCGATGACGGTCAGCCCTGCCCGGGTCGCTTCCTGGGCCAGGGGGAGGCCCACGTAGCCGAGTCCGACGATGGCCAGGTCTGCTGACACGCTGACGTTCCCTACACTCGTGGCTGCTTGGTCCCGCTGGTGCGTCGGTGACGCGAGCGACGATCGATGCTACAGGAGGCGCCTACGTGTTCCCGGCACTCATGGCGACAGTCGTCGCTGTGCGGCGCGGGTGAGTCGCGTGAGCCGTTCGGCCCACGCGGCTCGGTCACCCTGCTCAAGGTTGCTGTCGCGCGGTCCGGTCCGGTCCAGGGCGGCGAGGAACTGGGCCGTGGCGGCCTTGCGAGGTGCCTTCCCGACGATCTTCTTCAGGTTCCATCCGGTCAGCAGGCCGACGTCGGCGGCGGACATCCGCTCGAGGTGGGCGTCCAGGCGTTCGGTGGTGCTGTCGCGATACTCAGCCGGGACCCAGCGCATCGACGGCTCATACCAACGGGTGAGCCAGTCGACGGGGTAGCCACCGATCCGGTCGGCCAAGGCCCGCAGGAGGTCGTTCGTTCCGTGGCGGGGGTACTCGGCGGTCAGGTAGGCCACCACGCCTTCGTGCTTCAGCGGCTCCTTGCGCAGGTAGTAGGGGGTGTTGCCACGGGTGAGCATCCGGTTGATCTCGACCACCGATGGCCAGTGCCCGTCGAGGGCAGCGTCCAGCAGCACCTTGCGTGTGCACTTCCAGCACCGGCGGCAGGGCGCACCGACCGTGCCGCGCATGCACGACTGCGCGATCTCGCCGAGTGGTGAGCTCCGGACGATCATCGCCGTCCCGACCTCGCTCACACCGGCCACGGGGTTGAAGATCGGCAGCCCAACCGCGTCGAACAGCGGTCCGAACTGCTTGATGAACGGGCCGTCTTCGTAGGACTGGTAGATCTGGCTGCCGATTCGATAGGTGGACTCCAGGATCGCACCCCAGCCGATCGAGTCGAGCCGGTCACGGTCTGCCGAGAGGATCGCCGGGATCGCGTTGGCGAGATCGTGCGGGAAGCCGTAGGGCTCACGGATGAACTCCATGTCCGACTGGACGACCCGGACCAGCCTGCCGCGGTCGGCGAGCTGCCGGCAGGCGTGCAGCGCTGCCGACTTGTCGTACGACCCGACCCACGGGACGCCCTCGGGCATGACCCGCTCCATGAAGTACGCGGCGGTGTCGTCCGGCATCACGATGAGCGCTGCGGTGCAGTCGGCTCCGCCGCTGTAGGCCAGGCCAGGACGTCCGTCGGTTGGGCGCGACCGTGGCGGCAGCGTGGGATCGACCGGACCGAGCTCGATGCCGAGCGCTGAACTCGCAGCATCGGCGAGTTCCCGGCTCACCGGTGATTGCAGCGTCATTGTCGATGCCCATGGCTTCAACAGGAGTACCGCGGTGAGCCCGAGTAGGTCAGGGTGGTCGACAAACGGTTCCTCGAGTTCGACGGTGACCTCCCGCCTGCCGAGTCGAGGGCCGCGTCGCGGTGACGGAGAGTCCGCAGTCTCGGGTTCGAACCGGACGACCAGCGCGTCGGGGGATAGCTCCATCGAGACCTGCATCGAGCGATGATCCCATGGTTCGCCGAGGCCCACACCGCTTACGTAACACTGGTCGGAGTCTGGCCATCAGTCACTTGACGAACGAGTTGCATGGGAGCCCTACGACTGCGCCCGTCAAAGGTGGCCTCCTGTGGTGTGTGGCGGACATCACCTCACCAGAATCTGCGCAGGATCACTTGCTCTGCTGCTTGAATGGAGGATCGGTGCGGAACCAGGAACGTGGCATCGAAGGCGAGGCGACACGAGTTGAGGGCCGGTGAGTGCTCGATGAATCTCAAGAAGATCACGAAGCGGATCGTCCGGCGCAAGTGGCGCGATGGTCGACGCGTCATGTTGAACGGCGACGGGGCCTGGACGTGGTTCCACGGCCCACACGCGACCTATCATGCTGGGACGCGAAGCAGGACATACTTCACCTGGTCGTCGCACGGCATCTGGATAGGAAGTTTTGACCATGGTTCCGGGTCTGTCGAGAGGTTTCGGCTTCTCGACACGCGACAGAATGATCACAACGTCGCCGCAGTTCAGGTTCGTTCGGACAGTAGGCTGCTCGTTGCGTACTCCGAGCACAATGGCACAATGTACGTCCGGACGTCCGAAGGTCCGGAGTCTGTGACCGCTTGGTCCGAGCCAGTCGTGGTGCGGCCGAAGAGGGCTACGTATCCCAACTTGCACTACCTGTCGTCGGAAGGCCGATGGTATTTGTTCTACAGAGGTGGCCCCCGCGGGGACTGGCCGATGTGGTATATCACGTCGGACGATGATGGTCAGACCTGGTCTGACGAAGTATGCCTCTTTCGGAATGGTATCCACCGACCGTATTTCCAGGTGACGTCGAACGGCGAGGACCAGCTTGATGTGCTAGTAACCGAAGGTCACCCCAACGCCGTTCCCACGAACTCGTTGTATCACTTGAGATATCAAAGAGGACGATGGGCTTCTGCATCGGGTGAGCGAACGCAGTCACTGCCGTTCGAGCCGAGTAGTGCGGGCCTTGTGTACGATGGATCCTCGCCCTCCGGCCGAGCGTGGTGCTGGGATATCGCTCAGGCAGCGGATGGCACGATGGTCGCCCTGTTCACGACCATTCGCAACGCTGAGCAGCACGAGCTTCACTACGCGACCGCCCTGGCCAATGGAAGATGGAATGTACGGAGTATGACGAAGGTCGGCGGTCACATCTATGAGGGTGATGGTGAACCTGAGTACTCTCCGGGAGCAGCTCTTAGCCGTGAGGACCCGGGGGTAGTCTTCCTTTCGCGCGACGTCGGAGACCGACGGTACGAGATCGAACGATGGTCGACACGGAACCGTGGGACAAGTTGGAAGAGCGAGCCGCTCACAGACGCCTCCCCGCCAGCGCCCTTCAAGAACTTCCGGCCAGCGGTAGTGCACGGGGGCGGACCATTTGAGGTTCTGTGGTGCGCCGGAGACTACCGAACCTACCGGGACTATCTTGGAGGTATCGGAGCCTGGGAGCGACGGATGCCTCGAACTCTCCACTGATCCAGAACTTATCCGGCTCATCGCATTCCAGGGTGTAGGTGTGGTCGGAAGCCGCCGGTCTCCA